>JAQYEZ010000001.1 GCA_028723425.1 Peptoniphilaceae bacterium
AGATATTATATTTTGATAGAAAATATCAATTTTTTATCAGAGTTTAAGATTTAAGATATTAGGCTCTTGGCATATTTGCCCAATCAATTCATATGTAGTAAAATTTTTATATAAATTAAGATATGGAGATGTTATGATAAACGCTTATTTACTTTGTGGTGGTCCTTCTAGTGAACATGATATTTCGCTTAGGAGCGCCCTAAATATTTCTAAAAATTTAAACAAAGAAAAATACAAGCTAAAACTTGTATATGTAGACAAAAAGGGACATTTTTCAAAATCCTTTGACCCAATAGATACAGATGATGAGTTTTTGCTAGTTAAAGAAAACAAAGCCAATATCCTTGAGTCCATAGGTGATTTTTGCTATGAATTAAAAGATTTAGATCCAGAAAATACCATACTTATACCAGCAATTCACGGAACTTACGGTGAAGATGGAACTATACAAGCCTTTATGGATGCCCTAAAACTACCTTATATAGGAAATGGTCTTCTATCATCTGCTGTTTGTATGGATAAGGTTACTAGCAATGATATTTTTGAAAAAAATCATCTAGACCAAGCAAGGTACTTGTGGGCAAGCGAAGATACTCTTACAGAAGATTTTCTAAAAGAGTGTGAGGCTTATATAAAATTTCCTCTTATAGTAAAGCCTTCAGCCAATGGATCTTCTGTAGGAGTTAATAGGGCCAATAATAAAGAAGAACTTTACAAATATGCAAAAGAAGCTTTGAAATATGACAAAAAAGTTTTGGTAGAAGAATTAATTGAAGGCCAAGAAATTGAAATTGCAGTTATAGGAGATACAAAGCCTAGGGCATCAAAACCAGGAGCCTACACTACGGATCACGTATTTTTGGACTATGATGCCAAATACTTTGACAAGGCTACAAAAGTTGCCCTACCTTATCAAATGAATCAAGAAGATGAAAAAATGGCAAGAGACTTTGCTATTTCGTGTTACAAGGCTTGCGGATGCGAGGGCTTTGCCAGAGTAGATGTATTTTATACTAAGGATAGAAAGTTTAAAATCAACGAGATTAACACCTTCCCAGGCTTTACACCTACTTCTTTTTTTGCAAGACTTATAGAATTAAGCTTTGATATAAACTTTCCAGACCTATTAGATATCCTAATTGAAGAAGGTTTTAAAGCTTATAAAAAAAGGAGCAAACAATGATAGAAAGAAGTCTAGGTCAAATAGCTAAGATGCTAAATGCAGTCTTAGCGGATCCAAATTCTTCTGGCCTAATGATAAAAGGGGTCACAACTGACTCAAGAACTGTAGAAAAAGGAAATCTTTATATACCTCTAATAGGCGAGAAATTTGACGGGAGAATTTTTATCAAAGAATGCCAAGATGCTGGTGCTAGTGCCTTTTTGGTTGACAAAGATTTTAAAATTACATCTGGTATTAAAATTCCTCATATAATAGTTGATGATACCAAAAAAGCCCTTCAAGACTTGGCAAGGGCCTACAAAGATCAACTAGATATAAAAACTATTGCCATAACTGGTTCAAATGGAAAAACCACAACCAAAAATATCATGGCTTCAGTACTTGCTAGCAAATATAAGGTAGAAAAAACAAAGGGAAATTTAAACAACGATATAGGTTTGCCAAAAACTATCCTTTCCCTAAATGAAGATACCCAAATCGGCATTTTGGAAATGGGTACAGATAATTTTGGGGATATTTCCCTCTTAACAAATATAGCAAGGCCTGATATAGCAATTATTATGAATATTGGCGATTCTCATTTGGAGAATTTAAAAACTAAGGAAGGCATAGCCAAAGCAAAACTAGAAATCCTAGAAGGTTTAAAGGAAGATGGGATCTTTATTTATAATGGAGATGACCCAACCCTAAAAAAAGTCTTGCCACAAGTAAAAATTAAACAAAAAGTTATATCCTTTGGTCAAAACGAAGATGTAGATTTTAGAGTAAAGGCAGAAGGAGAAACCAGGCAAAAAACAAGCTTTTCCAAAGATGGAAACCTATACTCTGTTCCTCTTTTGGGTAGCCATCAGGTCTATAATGGAGCCTGTTGCCTTTTGATTGGAGAAATTTTTGGCCTTAGCTACGACGAAATAAATTATGGCCTTCTTAATGTAACAAGCGAAGCAAACAGAAACGCCCTTATAGAATGTCACGGCTTTGATATTTTGGATGATGCCTATAAATCTAACCCTCAATCTCTCCACCAAGGACTTGAAACAACAAAAATTCTTGGAGGTTATGTTAGAAAAATAGCCGTTTTAGGAGATATGCTAGAACTTGGAGACAATGAAAAAGAACTTCACTACCAAGCAGGAAAAGATATAGACCCCAATGATATAGAATATGTCCTCTGTTATGGCAGGCTATCAAAGTATATATGTCTTGGGGCCTTGGAAAATTTCCCCAAAAATAGGGTAAAACATTTTGACAACAAGGATGATTTGATTGACTATTTAAAACTACTAATAATAAAATCAAGCCTAGTTTTTGTAAAAGGCTCTCGTGGTATGCATATGGAAGAAGTTATAGAATCCATAAAGTATCTTAGAGTATAATAAAAGTATAAAATATGGAGGTCTTATGATTTATACAGTTACACTAAATCCATCTGTAGATTTATTTTTAGACATGAACAACCTAAATTATGGTAAAACTAACTATGTAGATGGTGAATTTACCCTACCTGGTGGTAAGGCAATCAATGTTTCTAGAGTTCTTGCTCAACTTAATATACCAACAGTAGCTACAGGCTTTACTGGAGGTTACCAAGGTGATTTCATCAAAGAATGGTTAGACAAAGAAGATATAATGACAGACTTTGTTGATATAGAATGTCAAAATAGAACAAATGTTAAACTTTTGCTTGATAATGTTGAAACAACCATAAATTCTATTGGACCAAGAGTAAATCATGACGAAATTGGTGAACTCTTGCACTACCTATCAAGAGTTGGGGAGGCAGATACAATAGTCATGGGAGGCTCTGTTCCAAAATTGGAAGATCCAGATGACTATGATATCTACCAAAGAATGGTTTCCCTTGCCAAAGCTAACAAGGCACATTTTATAGCCGATGTCCCAGCAGAATATCTTTTAAATATAATAAAAGAAGGACCTATCCTTGTAAAGCCAAACATAGAAGACTTGGAAGTTGTCTTTAATACAAAAATAGATACTAAGGAACAACTAGCCTACTATGGCAAACAAATTGTGGAAATGGGAGCCAAGTACGCCATAGTTTCTTACGGAGCAGAAGGATCTATGTTTTTTGATGATAAAGGCAACGCCTATATAGCTGATGAGATCAAAACTGACAAAGTTGTAAATTCGGTAGCTTGTAGGGATGCTATGATTGGTGGATTTATAGGAACCTTTGTTAGAATATCTGATCCACTTGAAGCCTACAAAATGGCAGTAGCAGCTGCAACAGCTACAGCAAAAGT
This sequence comes from Peptoniphilaceae bacterium, assembly GCA_028723425.1. Classification (GTDB taxonomy): domain Bacteria; phylum Bacillota; class Clostridia; order Tissierellales; family Peptoniphilaceae; genus Anaerococcus. The sequence continues at coordinate 3,448 of JAQYEZ010000001.1, forward strand.
GATAGATTTACCTACTAGAAAACAAATCGAAGATGAAATTGATCTAGTAAAAATTACAAAATTATAGTAAAAAAGCACCTATTATTAAGATTTTTCTTAAAATAGGTGTTTTTTAAATTAAAAAATATATTTACCCTAAAGCTTCTAATAAATACTCATAATAATATTTGCTACTTCAAAATAACAAATCAAGCCGATAGAATCTACTATGGTTGTAATTAGAGGAGAGGCCATGATGGCTGGGTCAAAATTTAGCTTTTTTGCAAGCATAGGCAACATGGAACCGACAATTTTTGCAATAGTAATAATAACAAGGATTGTCACCCCAACTATAAGGCCAACTTCAAAATTTACCTTGTCAAATAAGACACACTTGGCACAAGCAACTATTCCCATTATAAAGCCTGAAAGTAAACCTACTCTAAGTTCTTTAAAAATAACCACAAGCCAATCTTTGCTAGTATCAATCTCCCCTGTTGCCATACCACGAATAACAAGGGTAGAAGCTTGGGAACCAGCGTTTCCACCTGAATCAGTAAGCATAGGCACAAAGATATTCAAAGCAATCATAGATTGAATAAGATTTTGATAATTTTTTAAAATTGTAGAAGTAAATGATCCTGAAACCATCAAAAACAAAAGCCAAGGTAGTCTGTTTTTTGCCAATTGCCAAACAGATGAATCAAGGTATTCTGCCTCATCTGGAGTTGTAGCAGCCATTTTTTGGAAGTCTTCTGTTGTTTCCTCTTCCATAACATCGAAGATATCATCTACAGTTATAATTCCAACCATTCTTCTCTCACTATCTACAACCGGTAAAGAAGTAAATCCATATCTACCAAATTGTTTGGCTACATCCTCTTGGTCATCGTGAGTTCCTACGCTAATAACATCTTCATACATAAGGTCTTTTACCAAAACATCCCTATTGCTAGTAACTAGAGTCCTTAATGATACGAAACCAAGAAGTTTTTTCCCTGCACCTGTAACATAGCAAGTATAAATAACGGTCCTATTATCACTAGTTTCTTTAATTAAATCTAGAGCTTTTCCTACAGTAAAATTTTCCTTAAGCTCAACATATTCTGTTGTCATCAAACTTCCTGCTGAATCTTCAGGGAAGTTTAAAAACTCATTTACAAGCTTTCTTGTCTCACTATCAGATCTTTTCAATACTTTCTTTACAAAGGAGGCGGGCATTTCTTCTAAAGTATCGATCATATCGTCGAAATTCAAGTCTTTAAAAATATTATCAACTTCTAGGTCAGTTATTCCAGATAAAAGTTTTTGTTTTTGATCATGATCAAGCTCTGCAAAAACCTCTGCTGCATCATCTTTCTTCAAAAGCCTAAAGACTATAACAGAATCTTCATCACTCAAATTCGAAATAAACTCCTCTACATCTATAGGGTTAGTTCTACTTAATAAATCTGCAAGTTCAATAAACTTTTTTTCACTCAATAATGAAGCAAGAAGTTCAATTCTCTCTTCAAAATCATAATTTATATCTTGGCGCATATCTTACCTCCTTCTAGAAAATATCTACAAAGTTATGATAGTTAAGATTTATTGCTTTGTCAAGTTTTCTAAAAAAATGGGTTTAAAATAGAAAGCTTTTCAAGTTGTTATTATTACCATTTCTTACAAATTTATTATATATCCTTAATATATGCTGACAGATTCTTTTATGGGTTAAAATTATTGTTGCAAAATATGTTGATTTTATCTATTATGGTATGGAAACTTAACTTTCTATTAAGAATGCATCTTTTTTATGATTTACAAAGATTTTACAGGGTTAAATTTTTAAGACATTTCTATAAATGATTTGCACATTAAAAAATCTGCAACTTAAGTAAATAAAACATTATTATACTAATCCTTGCATTAAAAATGGTATTAACATAATATCTATAATCTATGCTAATACCATTTTATAATTCATTTGAATATATAAGTTTATGTGCTAATCTATTTTAAGGCTTCTAATATTATATCTGTTAAATTTTTTACTCCACTTTGTGTAGGTGCATAAGCATTAAATGGTATTTGTTCAACTTTCTTATTATTATCTTTACCTACCTCTTCAAATTTTTTTAAATGCATTCTCATTTGTGGACTAATTAAATATAAATCATAATCGCCATTTTTTATTATTTCTTCTCCCTCCATAACAGTGGTAGCCTCTACATTGATATCTTTATTTGAATTGTCAAAAAACTCAGTTGCTTTCTTAGCTATTAAAGAACTAGACATACCTGCATTACACATTATTAATACGTTTTTCATATTTCTCCTCCATATTACTAATTTTCATGTATATACTTTTTAGCCTCTCTGCCATCTCTATACTTGACGTTGCCATAGAAAAATGATCCTGTGCATGAATCATAAATATATTTATATTATTTTTCTGATCCTTAGCTTCTGCATTTAAAAACTCCGTCTGAATATTATGGCATTGTACCAATTTATTTTTTGCTTCTTTAAGTTTCTGATTCGCTAAATCAAATTTATATTCTTCTAATAAATCAATAGCCTCACTAGCTAGAGTTCTTGCATCACCAGCACATATAATAATTTTAAATATATCTTCGTAATCTTTTTCATTCATTATTTTTTTCCTTAATTGTTACTTCGTTTTTTAATTCTTCTTTTTCTAATATTTTAAAGAACGGGTAATACATAACTATCGACAACAATAGTATGAAAATTTGCAATATTATTGATTTAAATGACAAGTTCATTAAATAACCTTGCAAAAAGAAAGGTGTATATCCAGGTGATTGTATAAATGCTCTTTCTATTAAACCAAATTCAAATACTTTATAAACTGGAAAAGCAAGTATAGTTGGCCCAATAACATATGGTATAAATAATATTGGATTGTATACTATAGGAGTTCCAAATGTAATAGGTTCGTTTATACCAAATATACATGGTACAAATGAGATTTTACCTAACTCATTATATCTTTTAGACTTACTAAATATCATTAGAATTAATAGCCCTACGGTTATACCAGACCCAGACATTAGTAAAAAATTACTCAAAAATGTCTCAGTAAATACATGAGGTATTGGTTTACCTGCATGATATGCAGCAGCATTTTCTGTTATATTTTGTAATGCTATAGGTAAAAATATTGGACCTAAAGCAGCATCGCCATGTATTCCAAACCACCATAATAATTGGATAAGAAATACTAAAAGCATAACACCAAAAACGTTGTTAAGACCTATAGATAACGGTGACATTATTGCAATAATAATCTCTGGAACTAAATTTCCAGTAAGCTTGTACACTATAATCCTTATTGCTAAGAACAATATTGAATTTACAGTCAATGGTATAATAAGTTCAAAATTTCTTGAAACCATATCAGGAACACCTTCAGGCATCTTTATAATTAGATTTTTTTCTCTGAGTTTCCTAGTTATTTCTATTGTAATAATTGCAACAAATATACCTGTAAACATACCTTTTGAATCTAAGTATGTCATATCTATACCATTTTTTGTTACACCACTATTTAATATAAGATAAGAAATTATACCATTCAAGCAGTCTCCAATAGTATACATATTATAGCTTCTTGATAAAAAATATGCTACAAATAACACAGTAAATAGACCCATTAATCCCATTGAAAAATTAAACAACGACATTATTTCTGACTTAAAAGTATTTACAAAGTTAGCATATCCAGATTCAGGAAATACTTGAGCTAAATTAGCAAATACTAATGTAAAAGATCCTATTATTGTTGCTGGTAATAACGCTAGCATTGAATTTTTTACTGCCTGTAAGTGTACCTGTCCTTCCATTTTTTGAACTAATGGTAATATTTTATCTTCAATATTATTTATTACTTTATCAAATTTCATACTATCACTCCTATTTTAAATCTGGCCAAAAATCTCCATTAGCCTCAATAAATTCGTCTAGAACAATCTTAGCTACTTTAGCGTTTGGAACAGTTTGATTTAATGTAAACGCTTCTAATGCTTTTTGATATGAATTTTCAAAGTAAGCATCTACTAGTAATTTTTCACTAGCTACTTGTGCTTCCATTAATCCTTTATGAAAATCTGGTATATTAAAATCTAAAGATACAGGCTCTACACCTTTAGCGTTGACATGACATGGTACTTCTACTACTACATCTTCCCTTAGATTCTTAATTGTTCCATTGTTTGGTACAATAATCATAAATCTTTCATTTTTATTATTAATTATTGAAGATGCTATATCAACAATATAGTTACCATGAGATGAAGAATCATACCCAACTTCATCAGTGTCAGGATCATGCCTAATCTTATCAGCTGTATCCTTAATCTTTTTTAGTCTGCCATCCATTATTTCGTTTGCTCTTGTATATTCTTTGTTGGATTCTTCGACTATTTGTTCAGAAAACAAATAATATTCTAAATAATTATTTGGTAGAGAGTCTGGAAAATACTCCAATAATCTTCGATAATTAGTCCAAGTTTTAGCCCAACTTTTTTCTTCGCCTTCAACATCTAATCCATTTTTTAAAATTTTCTCAATAATTTCTGGAAGTATATCTCTTTTTTCTTCAATATCATAAATAGACTTGTACCAACCAAAATGATTTAATCCATAATAAAAAGATATCCAGTTTTTTCTATTATATCCAAATGTTTTACATATAATATCTTCAATGCCTATTGTCATATCACACGCATTAACTATATTTAAGTCTGGGTACTTTCGTCTAACTACTTCGGTAATGATTGTTTCTGGATTCGTATAATTCAATATCCAGCATTTTGGTGAATATTTATGAATATACTCAATTAGACCTAAAAAACCTTTCATAGATCTTAGTGCGTAAGAAAAGCCACCTAATCCACAAGTTTCTTGTCCAACAAGTCCATGTTTAAGAGGGATTTTTTCATCAAGCTCTCTCATTTTCATACCACCAGCTCTAATTTGAGTGAACACAAAATCTATATCCTCAAATGCAACCTTTGGATCACTTGTAACCACTATAGTTACATCATAACGATACTTTTTAACTAGGTAATTAATAATTATTCCTATGTCTTCGTTTCTTTCCCTATCAATATCATATAATCTAATCTCATCGATACTAATATCATCTTTTTTTAACAGAGCAAGTACAATACCAGGAGTATGACCACTACCTGCTCCAGCAATTGCAACTTTTAATTTTTTCATATTTCCTCCTTATATTAAGCTTTATAAAAAACATTCATAAATTCATCACAATTATTTGATTTACATGCAAGATCTATTAATTTAGGATTTGACAAGAAATCTCCTAGTTTTTTATAATATAAGTCCATGTCACCTAGATTATTTCCTATTGTTAATGAATATATCAAAGATACCTTATTATTATTCCAAGATATAGGTTTTTTTAATACAATTATTATGGAAAAACTATCTCCATCTATGCTATCGAGCATATGAGGTATAGCTACATTTTTATAAGACGTAAAGCCTAGTTTCTCTCTATATTTAATTTGTCTTAACGCCTCTTTTTTACTAACACTAGATTTAGTTGCTATTATTTCTGCAATTCTTTCCAAGACTTTTTCTTTAGTATGTATCTCTTCTTTTAAAAAGATTGAATTGTTAAATATAATTTTTATTTCATCTAAACTTTCATCTTCAAAAGCAGTGTTTATATTGCTGATATCGTTTTTAGTAAATATTATATCAACCAAAATTATGGGAGTGTCGGTTTTAACCTTTAAATCGACTGATGAAACTATAAAATCATAAGCATTTAAATCGTAGTTTTTTAAATTTCTTATATCTGTTGTTATAAGTTTTTCTATTTCATCGCCAAAGGATTTTTTTAGCTGAGCTTTCATTATTTGCGCTGAAGAATTACCAGATCCACAAACTATAAGAATTTTCTTCTTTTTTATTTCCTCTTCTCCCATGGCAGCCATTATATGAAGGGCTATATAGCCTATCTCATCATCACTTAATTTTGTCGAAAATTGTTTATTGATAAGGTCAGATCCAATTGTAGCTAACATAAAGGCTATTTTGTTTTCTTTTATATCATCTAAGATTGGATTTTTCATATTAAAGCCATATTTTATCCTATTTACTAAAGGCCCTAGATGGATAGCCAAGGCAAAGAAAAAGTCTATATTGGACCTAAAGTCATACCTTGCAACCTTATATATTTCATCAATAATATCTTGTGATAGTTGTAAAATATCTTTTGATATCTTTGCTTGATCTTTTACCGTATTTTTTGCTATTAAATGCATGCTTATATATACTAGCTCTTGATTTGGTATAGTGATATCTAAGTTTTCTTGTAATTTATCGACAATTTCGTTAGCTATTTTAAATTCTTCGTAGGATACTACCTTTTTTTCAAATTCTTTGGATAGTTCTATATACTTTCCTTGTTTTATCCTAAGAATAGATATATAGATATGAATAACCAAATTTTTAAAGTTTACATAAGGCATATAGTAATCTTGACCAAAATCTACAGAATTTACTATTTCCTGAATTTTTGTAAATAGTTTTATGTCCTTGTCATTGTCAAAAAGACTTGGATCTTCTCCAATTTCATTTTTTATAGCTAGCCTAATATTCTTCTCGCTGCCGGCTATTTTCATCCCATAATATGGTTTTGATATTAGATTTAAATGATAAGTTTTTAAAGTTTGTCTAATAAGTGGCAAGTCTTTGTTTATTTGGGATTCGCTAACGTGGAACATATCTGCAAGTTCTGTTTGCTTTATATATGAATTTGAAAATAGAAACATTCTTAGGATATTTTCATACCTTAGTTCCTTATCTCCACTTTCTTGTTGATAATAAGCATATTTGTACCAATCATTTTTTAGAAACTCTTTAAATTTTTCTTCATCATAAATTTTAAATATAAAACCCTTTCCTGGTTTAGATTCTACTACCGCCCCCTTTCCTTCAATTGAAGTATTTAAAAGATTTATCTCTTTTCTTATAGTCTTTGAAGATAATTCCAAAACTTGACCTATTTCCTTAGCTGTATGGTAATCATAGTCTAAGGTAAGATAGTCAAGTATTTGTTTTTTTCTTGTTTCAATCATATAACCACCTTGTAAACTTATTGTATATGGTAATGTAATAAACCTCCACCCAAATATTTTCCTCATAGCTAAGGAAATTTATTGCATTGATTTTATTATTGTTCATATTATAATTATTCCTAGGAGGACTTATGAAAAAAATTATTGCGCTTGATATTGACGGAACTTTGCTTAATTCTAATAATGAAATTTCAGATAAAACTTTAAAATCTCTCCTAAAGGCTCAAGATATGGGTCATATCTTGGTCATAGCTTCTGGAAGAAACCCCCAAGGAGTAGAAAAGTTTGCTCATATGCTAAATTTTAAAGACCACAATGGACTTTTGAGCAATTTTAATGGCGGAATGATCACCAACTACAAAACAGGAGAAGTTATTATAGAACATACTTTGGATTATAAGCTAGCCAAAGATATCCTACAATTTTCAGAAAATTTGGATATTAATTATTTTATTTATGGAAAAGATGAACTTTTAACCAACTCCAAGGATACTTACTTTTTAAAAGAATCAGAAGCTCGCGCCTTTACTACTTGTAGGGTTGTTGAGGATTTATCTTATAGTTTAGATTTTGCTCCTCACAAAATACTTTTTTCCATGGACCCAAGATATATAGATAAGGATGCTAAACTTATTAGAAAAAAGTTTATTGACAGAACTGATCAGGTAAAATCAACTCCCTTTTACTATGAAGTAATGCCAAAAGGAATAAATAAGGGCAAATCTTTGCTTGAAATTGCAAACTACTATAAGGTTGATATAAAAGATACTATAGCCTTTGGAGATGAGGAAAACGACCTTTCTATGATAGAGCTTGCTGGTATTGGAGTTGTTATGGGAAATGGTACAGACTTTATGAAATCTAAGGCTGATTTTGTCACCAAGTCTAATGACCAAGACGGAATTAGTTTTTATTTGGAAAATTATCTATTTTAATATTTTAACTTAAAAATCGAAGCCAAATTAAGACTTCGATTTTTATTATTTTTCTAATTTTTCTATCATAGCTTCCAAGGCTCCAACATATTGGAGGTCTTTGCTTGTATTTGTTAATTCTACTGTTTGAGCATTTAGATTATTGTTAATGACTCTGTCAGGTTTTACCCCAATTTTATTTATCTTATTCTTGTTTGGTGTGAAATATTCGCTAACAGTGATTTTTGCTCCAGATCCATCTTCAAGAGGGAAGATTTTTTGGACTATTCCCTTACCAAAAGTACTTGTACCAACTATTGTTGCCCTTTGTCTATCTTTAAGGGCTCCAGCCATAATCTCACTTGCAGATGCTGAATTTTCATTAACCAAGACAACCAAAGGTATATCATCTTTTTGCTTGTCAGATTCTTCTACTATTTCTTTGCCCTTCTTGTCTATAGTTGATACTATAACTCCCTCATCAAGGAAAATATCAGAAATTTTAAGGCATACATCCAAGGCTCCACCAGGGTTATTTCTTAGATCTATTATTAGGCCTTCGGCATTTTTGTCTTTCAAATCTTTAAAATGTTTTACAAATTCATCATAAGAAACATCTTCAAATTGTTTTAATTTTAAATAACCAATCTTGTGATTATCAGCTTCAACAATCTTAGATTCTACAGTTTGCACTGTAACATCCGCTCTTTTTAGCTTAATAGTTTTTTCTTCTGGTTTATCATTTTCTTTTGGTCTTAAAATTGTAAGCTCTACTTCTGTACCAACTTTTCCCTTAATCTCTGCAACTGCCTCTTCCATTTGTAGGGCAGAGTATTCTTTGCCATTTACCTTGCTTATATAATCTCCAACTTTGATACCTGCTTCTTTGGCTGGTGAATTGTCAAAAATTTGTACAGCTTTAATCAAACCTTCTTTGGAAGCTTGAACTACAACTCCAATTCCTGCATATTTTCCATTTACAGATTCCATAAGATTATCAAATTCTTTTTTTGTATAGAATTGAGTATAGGGATCGCCAAGATTTGCAAACATTCCTTTAAGACTACCCTCGTAAAGATCATTTTCTTTATAATCAAAAAGGTAATTTTCCTTAATCAAATCTTTCATAGCATCCATCTCTCTCATATGGTCTTGATCTTTTTGACTAAAAGAAAAACTTTCTGTGCCTGTATTTTTTCCTAATGTATATCCTACAAAACCAATACCCAAGCAAAGGGCAAAGGCTAAGAGGACCTTGCCTAATTTTTTCATCTATCCTCCATTTATCTTATATAAAGATATAAAATAATCAATCAAAGAAAACACTAACTTGTCTGTTTTCAATCTTGTCTTTAATTTTACCACAAAAATTTGCTTTACTCTAGAAAAAATATCTTGGTAGCTTTTAAAGTTTTGTGTAAAATTTATTAGGATAGATAATTTTTTATTTAGTTTTAAAACTTATCTTTTTCTGATCTCACTTCATCGTCGTTATAGTCTTCATAGTCCTTTTCATCTTCTATAGATTGTTCTAAATCTTTATCTACTTCCACTTCCCTAGTAAGTTTAAAATTATTTTCTTTATCATAATAGTCTTTACTAGCAAATTCTTCCTCATAGTCTCCATAGAGATTTAAATAATGATCAGATATTTCGCCCTTATATTTTATAAGTAAATATATATAAATTAGGGCAAAAGGAATCATCAACAAAATTACAGTAAATGTTATACTTATCCCAGAGCTACCACTTTTAGACATAAGTATTGCTGTAATAAAAATTACAAGACAATAAACTAAAAAAGGTAATACCATATATTTTAAAATGCTAACAAAGGTTTTTCCCATAAGAGCTAAGCCTGCTTTAAATACTTCTTTAAAAGCATCCATTATAGATAAGTCTTTATTCCTTGGATCTGCAACAACAAAATTAGCATAGGCACTAATCAAATTAAGACCAATAGTTAAAATAATAGTTAAACCAATAAGGCCAAAACTAGCTGTTAATAAACTACCCATACCAGCCTTTCCCCTGCTAAAGCTAAGGCCCGTTGCAAGTAAAGATCCTGCAGAAATTAAGGATATTAAAAATCCTAGAAGAACAAAGAGTAGATTTACAAACACAAAGTTTATATTTATAGCTTTAATTTGCTCTAAATAGTCTCCAAGGCTTCCCTTTCTATTGACTATTAGTCCCCTACAGCTAGCAAATTCAAAAAACGCTCCTATTATTCCTGTAACAATTGTTAAGGCTTTACTATCTTCTCCCAAAATTTCATATAAAGCTACGCTTATAGCCACATTTATCAAATAAATTAAGATGAGCGATTTAATATTAAAGTCTCTCTTTTTCATAATCAATCCTTTCTATATTTTTAGTTATATCTTCATAGAGCCTATATACCCAAAAAATAAAAAAATAAAAATTGGGTATAGTATTATAGAGGTGATAGAATGGAAATTAAATTAAATTTAAAAGAAACTGAATCCCAAGCCTTTGATGAAGATAGAAAAATTGGTTTTTGCCAATATGAAATTGTCAATGAAAATCTCTGGGACTTGGTCCACACTGTAGTAAGTAGGGCCTATGGCGGTCAAGGTATAGCTGGCAAACTAGTCGATGAAATTGTAGCCTATGCCAGAGAAAATAATATCAAATTGATACCAACATGCCCTTATGTAAAAAGAAAATTTGACAAAGAACCAGAAAAATATGAAGACCTTATCTATAAAAAATAGTCCACATGGGCTATTTTTTTATCTGTTTTGACATAAATTAAATTTCTTAATTAATGATTTGTGATTTTATAGCTCTCTTATGATAAAATATCCTTATATTTAAGAAAGGGACCTACAGTATGAATAAAAATTTAAAAAGGAAAATATCTATCTTATCTATAGCTTTGATTTTGACTTCAACCTATGCACTTTCTGCCATAGTTACTTTTATGGAAACGGATTTTGGCATTTCTAGAAGTTTTTCAGAAAGCCTAATTAGCCTTCCTTCACTTTTTATTCTATTTATGACTCTCATATCCGAAATAATTACCAGAAAAATCGGCATGAAAGCTTGTGTTATAACAGGGCTTTTCTTTATTTTTGTATCAGGGCTTTTGCCTGTAGCTTTTAAAAGCCTGTATTCTATTATTGTTTCAAGGGTCCTTTTGGGTCTTGGCCTAGGATTTTTCTGCTCTCATTCAGCAAACTATATAAATTTATTTTATAGGGATGATGAAAAAGAAGGACTGCAAGGAATTAGAAATTCCATGGAATTTACAGGTCAAATTTTACTTTTACTTATAGCAGGCTTACTAATAAAGATCAATTGGATTTATTCATTTTTGATTTATACTTTGGCAATTTTTATCCTTCTTCTTTTTTATAAGAATGTTGAAGATATCAATTTTGATCAACCTACTAATAAGATAAAAATAAATTTCACAGTTTTACTTTTTATGGCTATTTCTGCTTTTTGTATAATGAATATCACGGCTATGACTATAAGATTTGCTCCTATAGCAGAAAGAAATCTTGGAAGTGATACAAATGTTTCTGTCTATCTTGCCCTGATTCCTTTGGTTGGTATGATTTGCGGGTTTTTATATGGTAAAGTTTTTCTAATTTTTAAGGAAAACATAGTTTTACTTGGTCTTGTAATTTATACAGGCGCAAATATTATAATTTCTTTTTCCCAAAATCACTTCTACCTTTACCTTATCTGCACTTTGCTAGTAACCATCGCCCAATCCATGGTCATGCCTTACATGTTTTCCAATGCTTCTAGGCTTGTTGATAAGTCTTCTAAAAGATTTGCTACAAATATGATGTTTGTAGCCTCTAACTTGGGAGCATCATCTGCTTTTCTTGTTATTAATTCATTCTCAAACTTGATAAAAACAAAATCTTTGAGTCTAGGATTTTTAATATTTGCTATTTTTTCAATTTTTCTCATATATTTCTTTAGGAAATATTCCGAAATAAAATCCTAAGCCAAAGCCTAGGGTTTTATTTTAATAGTTTTTTTTATAGAGACTTTAACATTTCTTGGTAGGTTGGCAAGCTAAAGTTTCTCTTTGAAATAATTTTTTCCATTTCATCTGCAAGAACTCTAACTACAGATATCAAATCTCTTGTTTTTTCTTGGATAAAGATAGCCTTATCACATATATCTTCAATTTCACAAGCTTTAGAAAGAATCGGGTCTATTTCTTTTTCATAGCTTAATATTTGCAAAAGCCCTTGGTTAATTTCTTCAGCCTTAGCTTTTAGTTGAGTATTTGGCATGAAGTTTAAATATTTTGCTAAGTCTTCCATTTCTTTGATAGCTGATGAAACAAGATCCTGTTCTAAAATATTTCTCAAAGTTTTAAGTTGAATACTAGCATAGTCTGCTATTTGCTTTAATTTTATTGAATGAATTGCCTTAATTTCTGTTTGGCTAAAAATACCTTCTCTTTGATATAGGTCGTAGGATCCAGTCTTTTGGGCATCAAGCAAAGCATCAAGTAGGCTAGGCAAATTTTTGAGTCCTCTATTTTCTGCCTCTTTAACCCAAGCTTTGGAATATCCATCTCCTGAGAAAAGAATTTTAGAATGTTTTAAATATATATCTCTTATTATTTCATTTACTTTTTCATCCAATTCATCTTCCCTAGTTTTTTCTAAGACATCTGCCATATGCCTAAAAGATTCTGCCATGGCAAGATTTATAATTATATTTAAATCGGCTGCAGAATTTGATGATCCTAACATCCTAAATTCAAACTTGTTGCCAGTATAGGCTATAGGACTTGTCCTATTTCTATCAGAAGAGTCGGTTTGAATTTGACCTATGTTTGGCACCTTTAATTTATTTATCACCTCATGGAAGGTGTAATCATCATAAGCTATGGCTTTTAGAGCTTTTTCCAGATTATCACCCAAAAATACCGATATTATTGAAGGAGGTGCTTCATTTCCTCCTAACCTGTAATCATTGGTTACAGATGAAGAAGCAATCCTGATTAAATTTTGATATTTATCACAAGCTTCTATCATAGCTGTAATAGTTAAAAGAAATATCTTGTTTTGGGCTTTGGTTGTTCCTGGAGCAAAGAAGTTTAGACCATAATTTGTAAGCAGAGAATAATTATTGTGTTTACCCGATCCGTTAATGCCCTTGAAGGGCTTTTCTTTTAAGAGGCAAACTAAGTCATGTTTTAAGGCAACTCTTTGTAAAATATACATCAAAAGTTGGTTGTAGTCTATGGCTATATTACAGTTTTCATAGCTAGTTGCTATCTCAAATTGATTTGGAGCTGCCTCATTGTGTTCTGCTTCTACATAAATGCCTAAATCAAAAAGAATTTCATTTACATCCTTAAAAAACTCATCTACCCTTTGAGGTATAGCTCCCAAATAATGCCCCAAGACTTCTTGTTCTATAAGGTCATTGGAGCCTATCATAGTCATGCCTGTATTTATTAAGTCTACCCTCTTGTCGAAAAGCTTCTTTTCTATAAGGAAAAATTCTTGTTCAAGACCTACTTTTGGTCTTACCCTATAAGTATATTGATCTTTCAAAAAAATATTTGCTAGCCTACTCGCTTCTTTGCTTACTATATTCATAGATTCCAAAACTGGATATTTTTTATCAAGCTTTTCTCCCCTATAGGAAACGAAAACTGAAGGTATGTATAAAACATCATCCAAAATAAAAGAATTTGATGTCAAATCCCAATATGTATAACCACGTGCTTCAAAAGTTGATCTCATGCCACCATTGGGAAATGAGGAGGCGTCAGGTTCTCCTTTTATAAGTTCCTTACCAGAAAATCTATTAATCGGATTGTTCTTATCTGTTCTTTTTAAAAAGCTAAGCCTTTTGTGGGCAGTTAACCCATTTAAAGGTTGAAACCAATGCGTATATGATCTCGCCCCATTTCTTAGGGCCCATTCTTTCATACCGTGAGCTATAGAATCGGCGATTTCTAGGTCAAGTGGCAAATTATTTCTTGCTGCTTCTTTCCACTTTATATATATGGGATAGGGCAAATTTTCTTTCATAGCTCTCTTATTAAATGAAAGCCTCCCAAAGTTTTTTAGATCTTTTCTATTCATTATTATCTCCTAAACTTATATAGCTAATTTAATTTTTATTATACTCGCCACAGCAAAGCTTGTAAATTTCATCTTTATTAGATATATATTTTAAACTTATGAGGGTATATGTATATAAAAGAGAAGCAAAAATAAATAAGGGGTGACTTTATGAGAATACTTAGAATACTAGATCAAGAAGCTTGGCTTTATAACTATACATTTTTTAAAGAATTTAAAAATTCAACCTACTATGACCTAATGCTTGAAACATATAAAAACTTAAATATAGATATATTATTTAAATCTCATATCCACGGACAGGGCCATATAGAAAGGGTAATTTTCTTTGCCATGATCCTTTCATGGAAATATCAACTTACTAGGAAAGATACAGATATTTTAAGATATGCGGCAAGTCTTCATGATACTAGAAGAATTGATGATAGCTATGATACTGAACACGGTCACAGAGCTGCCATGGAATCATCCAAATATGCCTATGGTCTAGAGAGTAAAGATTTAGAAATCCTAAAAGCTGTTATGACTGCTCATTCACGAGAAGATAAAGAAATGGAAAAATCTATAAATGAATTTGATATAGAAAATATTGATAGAGCAATCAAACTATCCAAACTCTTTAAAGATGCTGACGGTCTAGATAGGGTAAGACTGGGAGATTTAGATAGCAAATTTTTGAGAAATGACTTTTCTTTAGAACTTGTAGATTTTGCAAAAAAACTTTTTGCTGCTTACCAATAAAAGAAAAAATCAATATCTTTAGTTATATTTATATAGCTAAAATCATATCCATAATTACAACATAATCTATGTGTATACTCTTAGCGTGGCATTATTGTTACATCTTTGTAACCTTGGTAACAATTTGCCCCCATATTTTGGATTTTTTTGTAATAGTATTTACATAATATATATGACCACTTATGGTCCCAAAGGAAAGGAAATATACACATATGAAAAATATAAAGAAATACGCCCTAGCACTTTTTCTTATTAGTCCATCGGTATTTGCCCTAGGTCTAAAAGATTCTAAGGCAGCAAGAGCAATCAAGAATCCTGATAAAGCTCAAGTTATAAGCGTTAGAAAAGAAGCTAAGGAAAACAGTGATTCTATAGGTCAAATTAAAGATAGCACCGAATATGAAATCATAGGTGCAAAGAATTCTTGGCTAGAAATTGATTTTAATGGTCAAAATGGCTTTGTAAATTCATACTGGTTTGACCAAGTTGAAGATACAAAAACTATTAGTCCTGCAAACTTTAGAAAAGAGGCATCCTTAGATTCTGAAATTTATGAAGTTTTGGAAGGTGGAAGAACAGTTACTGTACTTGATGTAGAAGATAATGGTTTTGTAAAAGTTAAATACAATGGCAAAACTGGTTACATAAGCCTTGATCTTTTAGAGCTTTATAATGATATATTAAAGGCTCAAGAAGATTTAGTAAATAGCCAAGCTCAAATAAAAGAAAGTAAACAAACTTACACAGCTAATAACTACCAAGCTAATAGAACAACTTCCTATAATAACAATTATTCCTACGGATATATAAATAATAACAGCTATTCATATGGATACGCACCAAGTTCATCCAATAATTCAGGAAAAATAGTTTCAGCCTCAACAAGTGGCATTTATTCTTTTGCTTCACAATTTGTAGGCAATAGATATGTTTGGGGTGGAAATTCTTTGACAAATGGAACTGACTGTTCAGGCTTTACCCAATCAGTTTACTCCAAATATGGTGTAAAACTACCCCACAATGCCCAAGCCCAATACGCTTATGGCAAAAATGTTCAAATAAAAGATGCTAAAGAAGGAGATCTTGTATTTTATGGCACAAGTGCTAATAATATAACCCATGTAGCTATAGCTGATGGTAAGGGTGGTATAGTTCATGCTGCTAATCCATCTACTGGTATTGTCAAAGGAAATATTGGAAATCCAATAGGTATAAAAAGAGTTGCAGAAGAGAAAAAAGTTGATCAACCAACTCCTACCACCAAGCAAAACACAAGTCAACCAAATACAGAAACATCAGTTAGCGAAGATAACTAGATATTCATAAATATCAATCCTGCCTAGATAGTCCTAAGCAGGATTTTTTATATCAAATTATAGAGTGACCTGCCGCCTTATAGATATCATACCATTCTTCTCTACCTAGAGTTATATCCGCTCCTTTTATACAATCTATCAATCTTTTTGTATTTGTAGTTCCGACAATTGGCTTAATATCATAAGGAAGTCTCATAATCCAAGCAAGAACTATAGCATTTACTCCGACTTGATACTTTTCTGCAAGCTCATTAAGCTTTATATTTAAATCTTTATACTCATCATTACCTATATAAGTTCCCTCAATAAAACCATATTGAAATGGTGACCAAGCTTGGATTTTTATATCATTTAAGATACAATAGTCAAAAACTTCCCCATCTCTATCAGAAGAATTTTCAAATTTGGTATTTGCCAAGGCTATATGGTCAAGACCTAAGGCATGAACTGGGGAAAATTGCATTTGATTAAAAGCTATTTTTTCATCAAGTCCTCTTTGTAGAAGCTCTATTCTTTTTGAAGGAAAATTGCTTACTCCAAAATGTAAAACCTTGCCTTCTTTTTTCAAAAGATTAAAGGTTTCATTAACTTCTTCCACATCCATTAAAAGATCTGGCCTGTGTAAGAGTAAAATATCTAGGTAGTCTGTTTTTAAATCAGTCAAAGTCTTTTCTACTGACTTAATTATATGCTCTTTTGAAAAATCAAATCTTCCAGAACTTATACCACATTTAGATTGGATAATCATCTTTGATCTAAGGTCTTTATTTTTTCCCAAAAATTCTCCAAAAACAACTTGAGATTGACCCCCTCCATATATATCCGCATGATCAAAAAAGTTTATGCCCTTATCCATAGCAGTTTTTACATGGCTTTCAAGCTTATCATAAGCGAAACTATCATATCTCATACAGCCAGCTATTAGGCTACTTGCTTTTTTGCCATAAAAATCAAAATATTTCATTTTTATACCTCTCTATTTTTTAAATAAATCTTTTCTTTACATATCTACCCTTTTTATAAGCTAAAAAAATTGAAAATTTACTAGGAAAATGTTACAGTTTAAATAGAACATAGAAAGAGGTTGAAATGAAAGATTTTAGGAAAATTGTATTAAGCTTGGCGCTTGCAGGTTGTATATTTTCTTTTCCTAGTAATAAAGCAAGAGCTGAAAAGATTATTATAAACCATGATATAAGTCCAGGAGTAAATGTAAGAAGCGAAAAAAGTGATGACGCACCTATCCTTGGTGGAATTGACTATCAAGATATTTACGACGTAAAATCCGAAGATGATTATTGGATAAAAATAAATTTTGAAGGAAAAGATTCCTATGTTGGCAAAAAATGGTTTTTCAAACTATATGACTACAAAATCATAAATGATTGTAAGCTAAAAAAAGATTTATCCAAAAAATCTGAAAATCTCAAAAGTTTAAAAAAAGACAAAGATAAGGTTACAATCTTAGAAATTTGCCCTAATGATATGGCAAAAGTTATATATAAGGATAGTATAGGCTATGTAGATATTAAAAATCTTGATATCTCCCAAAAGAAAACCGAAGATAAAAAGCGTCATATAGCTAGGATAAATTATATAAATAAAAACTTAAACAAATATGAGGATTTCGGTCAAATCGAACAATATAATTATGATAAGGGTAACTTTATAAAAGAAAGAAAAGAAGAAGAAGAAATCCAATATACAGAACAAGAAATTACCTACGACTACTATGAGGTAAGTGGCGATGGAGCTGATATCTACTGGTATGCTTGTAATTTTTTAGGAAATCCTTATGTATTTGGAGGTAATGATTTACTAAGAGGAATTGATTGTTCAGGTTTTACCCAACAAGTTTATAAAGAATTTGGCATAAGTCTGCCTAGAATTGCCCAAGACCAATATTATGTAGGTGAAGATATAAATTTGGGAGAAGAAAATGCTGGAGATCTTGTCTTTTACGGAACAAGTCCAAGTAATATTAGCCATGTAGCCATAGCAGATGGCAATGGCGGTATAGTCCACGCTTCAAGTCCAAAAACCGGAATTATCAGATCCTATATAGGAAATCCTATAGGAATAAAAAGAATTATTGAATAATTATAAGGCTTTTAAGCTTATGCTTAGAAGTCTTTTTTACACTTTAATTTATTGCATTGTAACAGTGATGGTGATATAATATGACATATTATAGAAACATTTATTTATTCATAAGGAGAATATTATGGCAGAAACTTTAAATATCTTAGAGTCTGCAAGATTAGAAATAAAAAAAGCTTGCAACTTGTTAAAACTAAATCCCGCTTGTTACGATATTTTAAAAGATCCCCTAAGGGTAATGGAAACTTCCCTTCCTGTAAAAATGGATGATGGATCTACCAAAGTTTTCAAAGCTTATAGGTCTGCTCACAATTGGGCTTTGGGACCTTGCAAGGGTGGAGTTAGATTTCATGAAAATGTTAGTTTGGATGAAGTAAAAGCCCTATCAATGTGGATGAGTCTAAAAGCTGGGCTTTTAAATATCCCTTACGGTGGTGGCAAGGGTGGCATTTGTACAGACCCAAGCGAACTTTCTGATAGAGAAATAGAAAATTTATCCAGAGCCTATATCAGATCTATCTACAAATATCTTGGCGAGAGAATAGATATACCTGCCCCAGATATGAATACTAATGGCAAGGTCATGTCATATTTCTTGGATGAATATGAAAAATTAAACGGAGAAAAGCAAGATATAGGAACCTTCACTGGTAAGCCCCTTGTTCTTGGTGGATCTTTAGGAAGAAATGAAGCAACTGGCTTTGGAGTTGTAGTTGCAACTAAATTTGCCTGTCAAAAACTTGACATAAACTTAGCTGATGCAAAGATTGGCATTCAAGGTTTTGGCAATGTAGGATCCTTTAGCCTTAAATATTTACTTGATAATGGAGCCAAAATTCAATACTTATGTATTCACGACAGAAAAAGTCCAAGTGGTCTATCTGGTCTTTACAGCAAAGAAGGCTTTTCTTATGAACAATTAAGTGCCTACTACCAAGACCACAAAACTCTTGTTGATTTTCCAAATGCCGTAAAAATTTCAGATACCAAGTTTTGGTCAGAAAAATTTGACATCCTAATTCCAGCTGCTATAGAAAATTCTATAACATCAGAAATTGCCAAAAAAATCCAAGTTAAGCTAATAGTAGAAGGAGCAAATGGTCCTATAACTCCAGAAGCCGACGAAATTTTAAAAGATAATAATGTAGTAATTATCCCTGATATTTTGGCAAACTCAGGTGGCGTCCTAGTTTCCTACTATGAATGGGTACAAAATCAATACGGATACTATTGGGATATAAAAGAAGTACAAGAAAAACAAGAAAAAGACATGCAAACTGCCCTAAAAAGAGTATTTGAAACAGCTGATAAGTACCAAGTTTCTATAAGAGAAGCAGCCTATATCACAGCAATCAAAAGAATCGATGAGGCTATGCAACTTAGAGGCTGGTATTAAAATAAAGGTGATCGGTGGAATAGAATTATCTATTCTACTGGTCACCTTTAATTAAAGAACAATTATCTTACACTTGTTCAGTATAGGAAAACTACGATAATTCTAATCCTATAATTAAAAAAGTTTTAGGCATCATAAAGTATATATTCTTTATGGTGCTAATATTAATCAATAGGTAGCTATAGAAAAAATTATGCAAAGCCTATAAGCATTATTTTCTTATAGAATAATTAACAACTACAATTCCTAAAATCGTAATTATTCCAAATAAGCCCCATGCTCCCATAAGAATATCATTATAGAGCTTAATATCCTTTACAAAAAAACTAGACAAAAAGGTAATAGCTAAAGGTATACTAATTATCAGAATCATTTTTTTGACTTTAGAAATATATCCTTTCCTTATTAGCTCTTCTTTTTTTTCTTCTTCCATAGTATTAAATCCCGCTATAATGTTTCCATTAGTCTTATCTATAATATTTAGAGTGTTTAATGAGTGATTAGTATCAATTAATATGATATCAGTATGACATTTTCATTTGCTTGTCATAAAATCTCCTTTCTTGCAATAAAAAAACGACTAGATTTTTAATTTTCTAATCGCCTTTAAATTTAATTTTTTGAAACAATTTGTTTTGTTGATTCTATTTTATTATCTGTATAAAGCACCACATCTTTTATTACCAATTTTTGTACAGCTGAAATAAGAAGTTCCATATAAGAAAAGTCTATTTCATTGTTTTTTGTTGGAAGTTTTATTTCTTGATTATTTATTGCTTTTTCACTAAAACTACTTGCTCCCCAAGAAAATGTACTAAATGATTTTTTCATGGTAGATATTAAAAACATAGAGTTTATCTTATTAAATTTATCATATTTACATTCTAAAATTTTTATTTTATCTCCAGTAAAATATGGTTTTTCTTGATAAAACATTGTCGCAGTGTCTTGCCCAAAAGCAATAGTATTTCCTTTATTTAAAAATTGTTCATCTTCTTTTAGATAACCTTTAATACCATTATTAGTTGACATTCTAACAATATATGGGAATCCATGTTTTAAAATTTTAATCTTGTTTGCATCAAATTTCTTTTTAGAAGATTTCACATCAAAAACATCTTGTATTTTAAATGAATCCCAATTATTAATAAATAAATCAAAATTTTCAAGCACTTCTTTCTCCTCTTTAGACAATTCATAATTGTCTAGTCCGCTTACCTTTAGGTAAGCGGAAAGTTCGCTTATACGCTCCTCTTCGAGTTCGCTTATAAAGCTCTCCATAAATTCAAAATCAATCTCGCCGTCTTTGGTTGGGAGTTGGATTATATTATTCTGAATTTTAGCCCATGAACACATATTTTCATACCCAAAGTCAAACATTAAATATTTAAAAGAATTTACAATATACAAACCTTGTTTTTTATTCATATTAAACTTAGGAATTAAAGAAAATACTCTTGCATGAGTTACCATTTTATATTTAAATTGCCTATAAAAAGAGTTTCCAAACATATCAATAGTAATGGTGTTACCATCAATTATTTTTGCATTGACGTTTGTTTTTCCTAATACACCATCATTTGTCAAACCAGCGGTTATTACATATTCACCTAAATCATTTATATGGCTCTTTTGTATATCAAAATCGCCATTTTCGCTATTAAACAAATCTCCAATTCTATACTCACCCCACTGAACATTTTGGAGTTTTTCATTCAGTGAGGCATTTATTTTTTTAAGGATTCACTCTCCTCATCTGTGTTTTTGAGAAGATTTGATACTTCCCATGAAAGGTAATCTGCCACAGTTTTCTTGAAATCATTAAGATTTGGTCTTGTATCTATTGGTGCCGACTGATTCCAATCTGAACCATTATCAGGGTCAATATGTCCTTCATAATATTCTTTTTCTGTAAATATGTTAAGCTTACTTTTTCCAAAGCGCACAAGATTTACCAGCTCTTCATATCTTTCTTTTGCCCTGTCAGTATCTCTAAGATTTACGCTTGCTTTTTTTCTGTTCGTTCTTGTGTAACCGTCATTTGAAAAGTCGATAAACTTAACTATTTCATCTTTTTGGTGAGCTTCTCCTACTCTAAATACATATATGTTAGTTTGTACGCTTGATTTTCCTACGAATAAATCTATCGGCATTTTGATACTTGCAAGCAGTGTATTATGTGAAAGTATTCTTTTGTTTATCTCCTTTGCTTTGCCGCTACCTGCTGAATTTTGAATTATTATAGCAGCATAGCCTTTATTCATCATGGAAAGTGCCTTTTCTACGAAAATCATTCCATTTCCCTCTGCTGAATATGGCGGATTAAGTACAAATGCTGTTGCTGGGAATTTTTCGTCAGTTTTTCCAAAACCATATTTACCGTCAAAATCTAATAGGGAGTCTTTGTTTAAGATGTTTGAACTGCCATCTCCCATAAGTATCATGTTTAAAATTGCAAGCATGTAGATATTGGACAGTACTTCCAATCCTAAAAGCTGTTCTGCTTTTATCTTTAGTTGTTTTTGTTCCAGTTCAAGGGGGGACGTGATTTTTTCTTTGGCATCTATTATCATCTCGTTCATTGCAGCTACAAGTAGTCCCGCACTTCCCTCTCGTGTCAAGGGTATGATAAATATTTTAATGATTTTTGATTTAAAAATTAAATTGTATTATATAATTGAATCTTTATATTATGCTATAAGTTCAGATTCAATTTTTTCGGTTAAGCTAGCTAGCTTA
>JAQYEZ010000002.1 GCA_028723425.1 Peptoniphilaceae bacterium
TTTCTGCTAAATTTTTAAAGCTTATATTTCCTTTTAAATATTCTTTTACAATTCTCATTTTGAATTCTGTGCTATATTTTGCCATTAAAAAACTGACCTCCTTAAGTTAGTTTTTAGGTCTAACTTTCGGGGGTCAGTTCATATCCTTGTAACATCACCATTTTTTATATCAACCTATACCACCAAGTATTGCTCCTGCTATAAGGGCTACTATACAAAGGGGAACATATACATATTTTCCAAGTGGATAGAAGTAAGATCCAATTGGTTTTCCGTCTTTCCTTCCCTGATTTACAGCATTAATTACAAAATCTTTTCCTGCTACCCAGAAGAACATACTTCCTGCTAAGAAAGAACCCAAGGGACATATGTAAATAGATACAAAATCCATCCAATCACTTGTAATAGATTGGATAAAAATTGCAATTATACAACCTATTGCCAAGATTATGCCAGTTGAGATAGGGCGGTTAAGACCTAGATTATCTTGTAAGGTTGCAACTGGTGCTTCATAAAGGTTTATAATTGAGCTTACTCCAGCAAATAGCACACATACAAAGAAAACTATACCGACAATTCTTCCGGCAGGCATTCCATTCATTACATTTACAAGCCATATAAACATAAGACCAGGACCACCTTGTTCTAGAGGAGCTCCACCTACAGCCATAGCAGGAATAATTACAAAGGCTGCGAGTAGCGCTGCTATTGTATCAAATAGGGCTACATTGAAAGCTGAACGTGGTAAATCTTCATTTTTTGGTAAATATGAACCATAGATTACAGATCCATGTCCTGCTACTGATAAAGAGAAGAAAGCTTGTCCAAATGCAAATATCCACAACATAGGATTTGAAAGTTTTGAAGGATCTAGTGTGAAAATATATTTGTATCCTTTACTTGCTCCAGGTAATTTTGCTACATATATTGCAAGTCCTATAAATAAGAAGAACAATATAGGCATCATAATTTTGTTAGCTTTTTCGATTCCATTTGATACACCCAAAGCCATAATTATAAATGAAACTACAACTGCTATTATAATCCATGGGAAATTATCAACTGCAATTTGTCCAAAAGTTCCTCCAATTGTATCCATGTTTTGGCCCATTGAAACTAAATCGCCACTAAAGGATATAAAAGTGTATTTAAATATCCAACCCATAACTACGGTATAGCCTATAGCTAAGGCTAGGGAACCTATAATTGGAATAAGTCCAATTGCTTCTCCTATTTTTCTATTTCCATTTCTTACTTGGGTACAAGTTCCAAAGGCTCCAATAGGTCCTGCTCCTGTTGATCTTCCAAGAGCAAACTCTTCTATAACTCCAGTAGAGCCTATTAACAATACACATAGAAAATAAGGAATCAAAAAGTCCATTCCACCCCAAATGGAAACCATTATTGGAAATCTCCAAATATTGCCCATGCCTACTGCTGATCCTATACAAGCAAGTATGAATCCCCATTTTCCTGTAAAACTATCACGTTGTTTGCCTTTATTATTCACGTCCATATTCAATCCTCCATGTATTTATCTTAATTTTAATATAAGGACAATTCGATAAATATATGAATTGTCCTTATCGTTAAAAGATTTTGTCAATATTTATAAGATTGTTTTATTTATTTGGATATGGTTCCAAAAATGCGTGGAAGTGACGCATTGGTAAATTGTGACCCCAAACAATTCTCATATTTGGAATGTTTTCACGGTCTTCATATAAATCTTTTACTGCAGCTATTACATAGTCTAGATGTTCTTTGCTAAGTCTACTTCTATCAATAGCAAAACGAACTACATTTGCAAGTTCTGCTTGTTGTTCTTTTGTCTTTAAATCATATTCCATAGAATAATCGCCAAGTTCTGCAACACGGATTCCATAACGGCGAATAAGTTCTAGTGAAAAGCCTTCGCCTGCAAAAGTTGTATGATCTCTTTTGTGATCAAAGAATTCGTCCATATTTATATAAACAGCATGGCCTCCTGCAGGAAGAACTACGCCCTTTATGCCAGCCTTATAAAAGCCTTGAGCCAAATACTCACATTGTTTTACACGGCTGTCCATATAGCTGAAATTACAGCTTTCATATAGACCTACAGCTAAAGCCATGATATCTCTTCCACTCATTCCACCATAAGAGTCGTTGCCGTAGCAAGATATTTGTTTAACCTTTAATCTAACTCCGACATCCATTTTTATACTTCCGTCTTCGTTAAAATCAGAGAATTTTTGCCAGAATAAACCCTTATCTCTAAAGGCAAGCATACCGCCCATATTAGCATGACCATCCTTTTTAGCTGACATGCAGAAGCCATCGCAATATGAGAACATTTCTGTAGCAATTTCTGCTATTGATTTATCTTCATAACCTTCTTCATTCATTTTGATAAAGTAGGCGTTTTCTGCCCACCTAGCTACATCAAAAATTAGTGGGATATCATATTTGTGAGCGACACGATTGATTTCTCTTAAATTTTCCATAGAAACTGGTTGGCCGCAAATTGTGTTATTAGTTATAGTTGTAAAGATTAGAGGAACATTTTCTGCTCCAAGTTTGGTGATTAGTTCTTCAAGTTTCTCTATATCCATGTTTCCTTTAAATGGATTCTTTTCATATTTTCCACCTTCAGGAATTTCATATAAAAGTTCTTTGTTATAGAGGTTTCTAGGAATAGAACCCATTTGTTTTATATTACCTTCAGTAGTATCAAAGTGACCATTTGAAGGAATTGTGAAAACTTTGCCTGGATGACGTTCTTGCAAAATAGTTTTAACAATTTCCATAAGGACAGACTCAGCTGCACGACCTTGTTGAATAATAAATGAATTAGGTCTTTCCATTTGGGCTGCTCCACCATTAAACAAGCCGCCCTCGTATTCACATAGGTAAACCTCATCCATCATCTTTTCAACATCACGACAATCGGTTCTAACAAGGTCTATTATTTTTTTCCAATTTTTTTCTCCGCCACGTTCAAAGATGTCACGGAATGTATCAAGCAATACATAGTAGCCGGTATTTCTACCATAGGCTTCATCTCCATAAAAAAGTGCTGCCCATTGAGTATTAGTCATAGCTGTAGTACCTGAATCAGATAGCATATCTACAGTTAAAAGTCCAGAAGGAAATGCAAATTCATTATAGTGAGTAGCTTTTAAAGCCCTCTCACGTTCTTCTACTGTAACTGTAGGCAAATCTCTTACAGCGTAAGTAAAATGTGTTGGTGTGGGAACGTTTAAAGAATATTTTTTAGTCATACTTATTACCTCCATAAATTTGAGATACCCCGGTCATCACAAGAAATTTCCCAAAAATCAGGTGACTAGCGGACAGTACTTGAAAGAATTACAAGGGATTATCAGGAAATCCTTTGCTTTATTAAATTATATAAATTTATAAGGCAAAAGTCAATAAAAAAAGATAGGATTTTCGCCTATAAAAAATCCTATCTTTTTTTGTAAATCCTATAGTTTATGCCATCTACCAAGCTAACCTCATATGCTGAGTCAGAAAAATATCCCTTTAAAAATTCAAGCCTTTTCTTATGATAAAAGGAATCTTCGTAATTAGTTTTAATATTTTTCTTTTTCTCTATATCAAAAGAATTAAGTTTGTTGTGATCATGGTCACCTTGGCAGGTATTTTCTAGGGAAGATTTTGGATCTATATAGGTTTGATATTTGCTATGCAAATTATTATTTGTGATTAGATATAAGTCATTATTATCATCTATAGTAAGGCTTATGGCCTTATCACAAGGCATACCATCAAGTAGGTAGATATTTAAGTCTTGTATTATATTTTCTAACTTGTAAAAATCTTTATTCTTTCCTTTACTTTTTCCAAAATCAAATAATTTTTGGTCGATGTTTTCTGCCATAGCAAAAGCCATGCTCAATCTGTTTTCAACAACATCTATTTTTGAAGATAAGTAGCCGTGAATATTTTCTTGATCTATTATCTTATCCAAAGGATCTGTTGAAACAGCTGGCATAATTTTATCTATTTCCTTAGTATTTCCATCCATCAAATAAGCGGTCATTTCATCTTGAAATTTTATTTTTTCATACATCATGTAATGTATTGGTCCTAAATTCTCGTTCATTTTTTTCACCTCTATAGTATTTTACTCTAGTAAAAATTATTTTTCTGTATCCTATGTTACATGATAACATTTTCTTTTTATCAAACAATGATATAATAAAAACAAGGGAGGGATTTTATGAATAAAATTAATACAAGAAAACTAACTTTAATTGCTTTGTTTACAGCTTTGGTTTTCATTTTTTCAGCTTTTTTCCAAATACCTATATCAACACCATTTGGTCAAACAAGATTTCATTTGGGAAATGCCTTATGCTTAATGGCTGGAATTTTGATGACACCCCTATATGGAGGACTTGCATCAGGCTTGGGATCTGTAATTTTTGACCTTACAAATCCTATTTATTTTGCCTCTGCTCCTTTTACCTTCATAAACAAGTTTATGATGGGCTTTGTAGCAGGCCTTGTTTACCATAGGTCAAAAGAAAAAAATAAGAAGCTTATGGCTCTAGCAGGTATTTTAGGTCAACTTACTTACATAGTCCTATATTTAATTTATTCTTTTATTAAATCAAGATATTTTATGGACCTATCCTTACAAGCAACTATGACAGAGGTAATCCAAAAAGGCTCTGTTTCATTGTTTAATGGTCTAATTTCTGTTATCTTTGCAGTAATTCTTGGTTCAATATTAAAGGATAGGATTAAGTTCTGATAGGGTATAAAATCACTAGGAGGTTATTATGATTTACAAAAGATTTGCTAATAAAATAGTCATTAGACTACTAAAAGGCGATAAGCTTGTAGAATCTCTACACGAGGTTTTTGATAAAGAAGATATAAAAGCTGGTTCTATTACAGGACTTGGAGCAGTTAATAAACTTGATATAGGATTTTTTAATCCATCAACTAAGTCCTACAAACCAATTATTTTTGAAGAAAACATGGAAGTAACTAACCTAGTTGGTAATGTTTCAAGAAAAGACGGAGAAGTTTACACCCACTTACACATAGTATGTGGTAGAGAAGATGCTAGCACAGTTTCAGGCCATTTGAACGAAGCATGGATTTCTTTGACAGCGGAAATTTTTGTGGATGTTTTGGATGGAGAAATTGGAAGAAAATTTGATAGCGATCTTGGCATCAATATTATGGACCTATAATGAAAGCTTTTATTTTTGATATGGATGGAACTATCTTTGACACAGAAAAGATTTACTATCAAACTTGGCTTGATGTGGCAAAGAAGAGAAATTTTTATTTTGACCTAGATACTAAAAAAGAGCTTTTGGGTCTTTCTAATGAAGAGTCAATCAAAAAAATGACTGAACTTTTCTCTATGGATCAAGAAACTGCTAGGGATGTTAGGAAAGAATTATACAAGTTAAGGGATGATATATTTTCAAAGTTTGATAAGTCTTTAAAAAAACAAGGTCTAGATGAGCTTTTAGCATATTTGAAAAAAAAGAATAAAAAACTAGCCTTGGCATCTTCTTCTCCAAGATCAAGGATTGAATTTTTACTAAAAAGAGAAAATTTACTTGAGTATTTCGATTGTATAATAGGTGGAGATCAAATAAGTAAGGGCAAACCTGATCCAGAAATTTTTGAAAAAGCTATGGAAAAGTTAGAAGTTAAGCCAGAAGAAACTTATATAATTGAGGATTCCTATGCTGGTATACTTGCCGCTAATAAATCAAAAGCCTATTCTGTTTTCATACCAGACCTAGATGATAGAGATCTTATAAAAGAGATGGCGTCTTATACTTTCCCAAATTTGGAAGAATTTTTAACTTATCTTGTAAAAGAAGATATGGAAAATGAAGAGGCAAGAAAGATTGATAAAAATAGACCTATGACTTTTTTGATTTCTTGCAATAAGTGTTCCTATGACTTTGAGGTTGACCTAGATACTGCCTTTTTTGAAGATAAAGAGAGTAGGGATAAGATTATGCAAGGTGATTTTGCAAAGATTACTTGTCCTAATTGTGAAAATGAATTTATCCTAAATTATCGCTTTGTCTATACAGATAAGATGAGAAAATTCATGGTTGTAAATGACCCAAACTTTTCTGAAAGAAGAAATCAACTTGCCTTTATATCTTCTTTAAGACTCTTGGATAGGCTAAGAAAAGAAGAAATAAAGGGCTATAAGATTAGAATGTGCCAAAAGATTGAAGAAACAAGAGAAAAAATCATAATTTTTGAAAAAGGCTTGGATGATAAAATTATCGAGCTTATGAAATTAGTTATGATAGAGGCTTCTAATTTTGATTTTGATAAAAAAGATATAGAAGAAATTTATTTTCAAGCTAATGGAAAGTTTTTGTTTAAACTAAAGGATAAAGCTTTGGAGATGGACTTTGTAGAAGAACTCTACCAAAATTTAGAAGATAAATATAAGCTTTACTTTGAAGAAAACATAGCCCAAAGTATAGATAAAGACTGGGCAATAAGTTTTATGAAGGATTTTTTATGATAGTATATGTAGAAAATCCCAATAAAAGGAAAGCAGTCTATGATATCTTAAATATTTTTTATCAAAAAGACCAAATCATTTTCGATAAGGATAAGGCAAGTATCTTTGTCGGAGATGATTTCCTTCTTTTGGATGGACTAGAGTTTTTCTATGAGGATAATTTAAGTTTAAAGGCTAAGCTTTACAAGTTTCTTTGTGAGAAAACATCCTATAGATCTCCTTGGGGAATCCTTACAGGATCCAAACCATCCAAACTCTTAAAAAAGCATTCTCCTGAAGAGATAAGAAAAAAATATTTATTATCAGAAGAAAAGCTTAAAACTTTGATAGAAGTGGATAAGGTCCAAAAACAGGAGACTTTTAATGATAAAGACTTTAATCTATATATAAATATTCCTTTTTGTCAAACAAGATGTGACTATTGCTCCTATCCAACTATAGTAGGAAACAAGGAGGATAAGTCTTTATATGTAAAAAATCTTTTAAGAGAAATAGATAAAGTAAAGCTTGCACCAAAGCTTGATACTATCTATATAGGCGGGGGAACTCCATCTTTTTTATCTTACGATGATTTAAGCCTACTTCTTGAAAGAATTAGTGAAAAATTTAGTTTTAGGGAATTTAGCTTTGAAGCAGGTAGAGAGGATTGCCTTGATTATAAAAAGCTTAAAATACTTAAGGAATATGGAGTAAACAGAATTTCTCTAAATCCACAGACTTTTACAAAATCTGTCATAGAAAAGACTGGAAGAATTCAAAATTTACCTAACTTAATTGACTTATATTATAAGGCAAAAGATATGGGCTTTATAGTAAATATGGATTTTATTATTGGGCTTTTTGGAGAAACTAGGCATAGCTTTAGGGATAATTTTAAATATTTAAGAGATTTAAAACCAGACAATATAACTTTTCATGCCTTGGCACAAAAAGTAGGCTCAAAATATCATGAAAAAAACGTCTTAGGCTCAAAAAAAGATTCGCTTTTGATAGCAGAAGATATTGAGAAATTTTGCAAAGAAAATAATTACAAGCCCTACTATCTTTATAGGCAAAAAAATATTATATCAAACTTAGAAAATATAGCTTATGAGAAGGACCATACAGCTTCTCGTTACAATATTTTGATAAATGAAGAGATGGAAAATGTTATAGGATTTGGCATGAATGCAAATTCCAAGCTTATGGATGGAGAAAAATATAGAAATCCTAGAAATCTTAGAGATTATTATAAGAATATAAATTCTACTATAGAAGAAAAAAATAAGCTAATAGAAGAATTTAATAAAAAATCAAGTTTTTAGACAAGAAAAATTTAGAAATTGACTTAATTATGGCAATTTATTATAATTGGCTTATAATGTTTTATTTATGTATTTTTTAGGAGGTCAAATGAATTTATTAGTATTTCAATCTGATTTTGGCTTGGCAGATGGTGCAGTATCAGCCATGCATGGGGTAAGCTATATGGTAAATCCAAATCTTAAAATTGAAGATTTAACTCATGAGATTAAACCTTACAATATTTTTGAAGCAAGTTATAGGTTACTTCAAACGGTAAAATATTGGCCAGAAAACACGGTTTTTGTTTCTGTTGTAGATCCTGGAGTAGGATCTGATAGAAAGTCAATAATTGTAAAAACAAAATCCAATCATTACCTTGTAACTCCAGATAATGGAAGTATATCTCATATAGCGAAATTTATAGGCATAGAAAGTGCTAAGTCTATAGATGAAGTTAACAACAGACTACCATTTTCAGAAAATAGCCACACCTTTCATGGCAGAGATATCTATGCCTACAATGGTGCAAAACTAGCAAATGATATATCTTATTATGATAAGCTTAAAGATATTGATGTAAATGAGCTTGTGAAATACCAAATTAAGGATCCTAAAATTGAAAATGGACAAATTGAAGGAAGCATAGATATACTGGATATAAGATTTGGATCTCTTTGGACCAATATTCCTCTAAAAATGCTTGAAGAAATGAATATAAAACAAGGGGATAAGCTAAAGGTTACAATTTATAATGAAAAGATTAAAAAGTATGAAAATGAGATGATTTTCGGACATTCTTTTGCCGATGTAGGTCTTGGTGAAACTGTAGCTTACATCAATTCTTTGATCAACTTGGGAATTGCAATTAATCAAGCGAATTTTTCAGAAACTTATCAAATAGGAACAGGACTTGGTTGGAAAATATTTATTAGAAAGGTGGACTTATAATGAAAAAAAATAATTCTATTACAACTATAGTAGCTATAGGTATCGGTGCGGCAGTATTTTTTATTCTCGGTAGATTTTTATCCATACCAGTTGGCTTTATACCAAATACATCTGTTGAAACAACCTATCCATTTCTAGCTTTGATGTCTGTAGTATTTGGACCCTTTGCAGGAGCTCTTATTGGACTTATAGGCCATGCTATAAAAGACCTACTAACTTACGGTTTATGGTGGAGTTGGGTTATCTGTTCTGGCCTAACCGGATTTGGCTATGGACTTATAGGCAAAAAACTTGATTTAGAAAATGGAAAATTTGACCAAAAAGATATGATCAAATTTAATATTGGACAAATTATAGTAAACCTAATAGTTTGGGCCCTACTTGCTCCAACACTAGATATTTTAATTTATTCAGAGCCAGCCAATAAAGTATATGCACAAGGCATAGTATCAGCAGGACTTAACTCTCTTGCAGTTGCCATACTTGGTACAATTTTATTGAAAGCTTATTCAAAAAGAAAAACAGCAGACAATTCATTAAAAAGAGATTAATTTATGAACAAAAACGACCAAGCCTTAGTAGAATTTAATAATTATAATTTTAAGTACAATTCTCAAGCTGACTTTTCTCTTTTTGATATTAATTTATCTATAAAAAGAGGTCAAAAGATTATTATTGTTGGTCCATCAGGCTCTGGCAAGTCAACACTTGCCAAGTCCTTGAATGGGCAAATTCCAAATACCTTTCCAGGAAAAATTATAGGAGACTCATTTATAGATGGCAAGAATCTAAAAGAATCTTCTATTTTTGATTTGTCACTTTCTGTAGGCACTGTTTTGCAAGATACAGATGGTCAATTTGTGGGTCTTACTGTGGCAGAAGATATAGCCTTTTCCTTGGAAAATGACAATGTAGAAGTAGAAAAAATGAAAGAGGTAGTCCGCAAGTGGGCAAAAGAATTAGACTTAATCCCTCTTTTAGAAAGAAAACCTAACGAGCTTTCGGGAGGTCAAAAACAATCAGTTTCTATAGCAGGAGTTTTGATTTCAAAGGTTCCTATCTTACTTTTGGATGAGCCTTTGGCAAATCTTGATCCAAAAAGTGGCAGAGAAACCATGATATTAGTAAGAAAACTTTCGGAAAAACTTGGCTATACGGTTATAGTTATAGAACATAGGCTAGAAGAAGCCCTCCTCCTAAATCCAGATAGGATTATAGCTATGGATGGTGGAAGGGTTGTTTTTGATAATTCAGTAACATCTTTATTAAAATCAGATACTCTAGAAAAAATAGGAATTAGAAATCCCCTATACATAGACGCCATGAAGTATGCGGGAGTAAATTTAGAAAGTTATAAGAAGCTTGGTAATTTTGAAGATGTGGACTTTAAAAAAGAAGATTTAGAAAAAATTTCCATTTGGGCTAGTAAGGTAAAAAAAGAAGAGCTAGAAAAATCTAAGGAAAATCTTATTAGGATAGAAAATGTGTCTTTTTCTTATGATTTGGATAAAAAAATTTTAGACCAGATAAACTTATCCATAGATAAGGGAGAAATTATTTCTATAGTAGGTCCAAATGGGGCAGGAAAATCTACACTTGCAAAACTTATGTGTGGTTTTGTAAGGCCAACTAGGGGAAAGATTTTTATAGATGGACTCGATTCAAAAAACTTATCCATAAAAGAAATAGCTGATAAGATAGGCTTTGTTTTGCAAAATCCAAATGCTATGATTTCAAAAACAATGATTTATGATGAGGTGGCTTTTGGTTTAAGGATTAGAGGTCTTGGGGAAGAAAAAATAAAAGAAAAAGTTTCTGATATTTTAGATATTTGTGGCCTTTATCCTTTTAGGAATTGGCCAATAGCAGCCTTATCCTATGGGCAAAAAAGAAGAGTTACTATAGCATCAATACTAGTTTTGGATCCTTTGGCCTTAATATTAGATGAGCCTACAGCAGGTCAAGACTTTTACCATTACACAAAGATGATGGATTTCATCTCACTGTTAAACAAAAAATATAAGTTAACTATCCTTATGATAAGCCATGATATGCATCTTATCCAAGAATACACAAACAGATCCATTGTAATAGGAGAGGGAAAAATTCTAAGAGATCTTTCGCCAGCAGAACTTTTTACAGATGAAAACTTACTAGAAAAGGCAAACCTTGCAACAACTTCTCTGTATAAGTTGGGAAATTTACTAGAAAATATCTCAAGCAAGGATTTCATAGAAAGCTTTATAGCAAATGAGAGGGCTAGAAAAAATGAATAATACTTTAGGCTTTATAAAAAAAGATACACCAATTCATAGGTTAGCTGGTACTACAAAGCTCTTGGCTTTTATTTTGCTTTCTATTATTGTAATGATTTCTTACGATACGAGATTTCTGATATTAGTTATGATATTATCCTTAGTGGCTATGAAAGTTAGTCAAATTCAGTGGAAAGATGTATCATTTTTAGTAAAAATAGTTGCAATTTTTTCTATTCTAAATTTACTGGCAATTTATCTTTTCGAACCAGAATACGGCGTAGGTCTTTATGGGTCGAAAACTGTTATTTGGCAAGGAAAAGGGAGATACAGTTTAACTTATGAGCAAATTTTTTATGAATTTAATGTCGGCTTAAAGTATTTTTCAACTATACCCTTGGCACTTTGTTTTATACTTGCTACAGATCCAAGTGAATTTTCATCAAGTTTGAATAGGATAGGACTTTCATATAAGATATCATATTCTGTGGCTCTTGCCCTTAGATATATACCAGATATACAAAATTCATATTTTGAAATAAGACAAGCAAGCCAAGCTAGGGGAATAGAGATGTCAAAAAAGACTAGTTTTATAAAAAGAGTAAAATCTTCTGCTGGCATTGTAATTCCTCTTATCTTTGATAGTCTTGATAGAATAGAAACAATCTCTCAAGCAATGGAGTTAAGACGTTTTGGCAAAAATAAGAGTAGAACTTGGTACAGATATAGACCCTTTGAGAAAAATGATTTTATAATTATAGGTCTTGTTTTGCTACTTTGTGCCTTTGGTATATTTTTATTTAAAATAAATAGCGGGAGGTTTTATAATCCCTTTATATAAAATAAGTCTTTGTCAAAATATATTTATAAATAATAACTAAAAATCAGCACCACTCTTTAGGCTAGTGGGGCTGATTTTTGCTTAAGGTCAAATTATTTAATTCTATTTAGTTATTTAAGCAATGTTTTT
The DNA here is from genome assembly GCA_028723425.1 of Peptoniphilaceae bacterium. Lineage (GTDB taxonomy): Bacteria > Bacillota > Clostridia > Tissierellales > Peptoniphilaceae > Anaerococcus. The sequence goes on from JAQYEZ010000002.1 coordinate 11,987, forward strand.
TACAAAAATACTTGACGGCTAACGGTCATAAGCCTATAATAAAGCTAACAAGTATTAGCTAAAAGGAGGTGGAAATGAATACAAGAGAAAAAATACTTTACCAAGCTCTAAAGCTTTTTTCAAAATATGGCTATAACGATGTTTCTATGAAAGATGTTGCAGAAGCAGTAGGGATTAAAGCCCCATCAATTTACAAGCATTTTAACTCTAAAGAAGAGATTTTTGACACAATTTTAAAAAATGCAGTCATTAGGCTTGATGATAATATCCACAATGCGGATGATTATGAAATTATTAAAAATAATAAAAAAAGCCTTGATATTGAAAAACTTGCTATAGATATTTTCGACTATCTTTTAAACGACAAGTATGTTGCAAGAGTTAGGAAAATGATTTCTATAGAAATGTATAAAAATCCTGAGGCTATGCAATTTTATGTGGATAAATTCATACAAAATCCAATGAAAAAACAAGAAGAAATTATTTGTTATTATGGCTTAGAAAATTTTGGTGATATAAAAGTTTTATCGACTATTTTCTACTCGCCAATACTTTTGGCAGTGAAATTGTACGATGCAAATGTTCATGATGAAGAAGAACTAAAGGAATTGTTAAGGGCAACATATGAAAAATTAGCTTGTATACTTTCATAAAAATAAAGTATAAAAGCTAGCTCTGATATAGAGTGAAGGAGGAATTATGAAATTAAATAGTAAAGAAAAATTAGAAACTTATGGTTTAGAAAAACTATTAAAATACTTACATAAAGATCCTGAAGTTAATCTAAAAAAGGCTATAAAGCTTGCTAGAAAAATATCACCTAAGGCCTACAAAGAACAAATAGATACAATTGAAGAAGCAGTAAATGATCCAAATCACGTTTATCACCCATACATAATCAACTTACTTAATAATATTGATTCTGATATATTTGACACCTTTGTAGTTAATTTCCTCTTAAATGCCAGCTTATTCTCTGAAGATTTAAAGCAAGAAACAAGAGATAAGTATGGCTGCAATGTACCTTGGGCTATCTTACTTGATCCAACAACAGCTTGTAATCTTAAATGTAAGGGCTGCTGGGCTAGCGAATATGGTAAGAACCTAAATCTAAGTTTTGATGAAATTGATGATATTATCCAACAAGGTAAGGATATAGGAATTTATATGTACATTTTTACAGGTGGAGAACCCTTAGTTAGAAAAAAAGATATCCTAAAGCTAGCTTTAAAACATAATGACTGTGAATTTCTATTTTTTACGAACGCAACTTTAATAGATGATGATTTTGCCCAAAAAATGCTAGAACTTAAAAACTTGGT
>JAQYEZ010000003.1 GCA_028723425.1 Peptoniphilaceae bacterium
TGTAGAACGCAAGTGATATTGTCATAGTAGAAACACAAATAAATTTGTCAGTAATTCAATTAAAAATATTGTAAAATTATCTCTTAGGAGGTAATTGAAAATGAAAAAGGTGGATTTGACTATGAATGAGTATTTTGAATATGAAACTGTTAAAAGTTTTGTTGATCATGAGGGCAGTAATTTCAAACATATGTGTGCTAAATTAGGCTGTTGTGAACGTACTGGTTGGAGAAAGGTTAAGGGTTATAAAGAACATGGTAAAAGTTTTTTTATTCATGGTAATCGTAATAAGACTTCTCCTAAAGCTATTGATAAGGCAGTTAAGGATAGGGTTATTGAGTTATATAATTCTTATGAGTTTTCTGGCGCTAATATTTCTCATTTTTATGAACTTTTGAATAGGTTTTATCCTGATGAGTTTACTTTTTCTTTGTCTTCTTTACGCAATATTTTGAGAGAGTATGATATTATTTCTCCTTTGGCTATTAAAAAGACTAAAAGAGAATGGAATAAAAGGCAAAAAGAGAAGAAAAAGGTTAAAGATAAGGTTAAAGATGTAAATAATACGGTTATTGTTTCTTCTAATGAGTCTTATAGTGATTGCTTTGATCATGATCCTCATCCTACTAGGGTTAAATCTAAGTATGCAGGTGAACTTATTTTTCTTGATGCTTCTAATCATGATTGGTTTTCTAATGGAAATCCCTGTTTTTTGCATGCTGCTATTGATGATGCTACTGGTATTGTTGTTGGAGCTTTCTTTGATGTTCAAGAAACTCTTTTTGGCTATTATAATGTTTTAAATCAAATGCTTTCTAATTATGGGATTGCTGTTAATTTACAAACTGATGGTAGGAGTATTTTTGAATATGCTGCTTTTAAGAATAAGGGGATTGAAAATGATAGATTGACACAGTTTTCTTATGCTTGTAAGTATTTTGGTATGAAGCTTAATACTGTTAGTGTCGCTCAAAAACAGGGTAAAATTGAAAGATTGTGGAAAACTCTTCAGAGTAGATTGGTTACTGAATTTAGGGTATTAAAAATCGAGGATATTAAAAGAGCGAACGAATTTCTTGACGAATACTTAACTAAATTCAATAGAAAATTTGCTCACTCTTATTTAGATGATACCCCATCTGCCTTTGAAGTTAAACCTTCTGAAGAAGAAATTAATTTACATTTAGCTAGGATTTTTGAAAGGACAGTTACTAATGGCAATGATATTCGTTTTAATAACAAGAGATATCGTATTGTAGACGAAAATTCTAATCCATTATATCCAAGACCTAAGACAAAGGTTGAGGTTATTGAGGCTTTTGATAAAAATTTATTTGTTAATGTTAATAATTCTATCTATGCTTTAGAGGAAATTCATCTGAATGAAGAATTCTCTAGTGAACTTGACTTTGTCTCTAAGAAAAAAGAGGCTAAAAAAAGATATATTCCTGATATGAATCACGCTTGGGTTAAGGGTAATATTTACAAACATCAACGAAAACAAAAGACGTATAAGTTTGTTGATGAATATGGTAAAGAATATTCATATGAAGATATTTTGTATAGTGAGAAGCAATTATTTAATCAGATAAATTAAAACTATTTAATCAAATAAATCAAGTAAATGATTATTAGATTTATCCTTGTCAAGGCCGTGCGAAAGCACGTGCATTTTAGCCTTGACAAAGAGAAAAAAATATCCTATTGTGTCCAGCCAATTTAATTGGCTGACGAATCCTTCGAGGATGGGGTTTGGGGCAAAGCCCCAAGGAAAAAACCGGGCTAATGTTTTGATATTTTTACTGACATTTTAATTTGCGCTTGACAATATTTTTTTATTTTTTTGTAGAACACTGTAGAACGCAAGTGATAATGTCATAGTAGAAAGGCAAATTAATTTGTAGGTTCAAAAAATTTTTATAAAGCTATAAAATTATAGCCACCCAAAAACTCAGGCGGCTATTGTTATTATTCTTTACCAAAATAATTTTTATTTTAATCTCAAGAATTTTATTATTATAGGTAGTATTTTTTGATTACATTTAATTTATCATCTAATTCGTAAACTAATGGTTTTCCTGTTGGAATTTCTAGATCCATTATGTCATCGTCTGATATATTGTCTATGTGTTTACATAGGGCTCTGATTGAGTTTCCGTGTGCTGCTATTAGAACATTTTTGCCATCCAATAATTCTGGAGCTATATGATCAAAGTAGTAAGGAAGAGCTCTTTCTAGAGTTATTTTTAGGTTTTCTGATACTGGAATTAGCTCTTTTGGCATGCCTTTGAATCTTCTATCGGCAAATTGTTCTTCTTGCGCTTGGCTTGTTAAATCTGGTGGGAGTGTATCATAGCTTCTTCTCCAGATATGAACTTGTTCTTCACCATATTTTTCTCTGGTTTCGTCTTTGTTTAATCCTTGTAATCCACCATAGTGTCTTTCGTTTAGTCTCCAAGACTTGGTTACTGGAACATATAATTGATCAGAATATTCTAGAGCATAGTTACAAGTTTTGATGGCTCTTTTTAGGATAGAAGTATGGGCAAAGTCAAATTTAATCCCTGCTTCTTTTATTTTCTTTCCAGCTTCTTTTGCTTCTTCTACACCTTTTTCACTTAAATCTACATCTACCCAGCCAGTAAATTTGTTTGCTAGGTTCCACTCACTTTGTCCATGTCTTAATAATACTAATTTTACAGACATTATCTCCTCCTCATACGTTCTTTTCTTTCTAGTTGTTTTTGCTTAGCTCTGATTGACTCGTTTTTTTCCTCATCAATCGTTTCAATCCAAGTAAGAGCCTTAGATGTGCCATCTATTACACAATGAGTCGCATCTTCTGCTATCCTTGCATTGATTTGAAGTTCTTCTGCCAATTTTTGACATAGACCTATTGTCAAGGATCCTCCCCCTGTTAGGATTATTCCTCTGTCATAAAGGTCTGCTGCAAGTTCTGGTGGAGTTGCTTCTAATATATATTTTACACCTTCAACAATTTGTTTAATTGCTGGAAGTAGAGCTTGATAAATTTCATTAACTGGAAGATAAATTTTTGATGGTAGACCATCTGCTATTCTTCTTCCTTTGACTTCTACAGAGTCTGTCATTTCTTTGCCTGAGGCAGCTATTTTGATTTCTTCGGCACTTGTTTCCCCTATTAACATTTGATATTTGTTTCTTATATGATCTTTTATGTAAGAATCAAATTTCTCTCCCCCAATATCTACCGAGTTAGATATTACTATCTGACCTAGAGATACAAGGGCAATGTCTGTTGTGCCTCCTCCTATATCTACGACCAAGCTTCCACCTGCATCGCTTATGTCTACTCCTGCACCTAAAGCTGCGGACAGAGATGCTTCTATAAGATAGGCCCTACTTGCTCCTGCAGCTTCTGCTGCTTGGAATACAGCTCTTTTTTCTACTTGAGTTGCCTTTGAAGGTACGCTTATTAATACTTCAGGCTTAAATAGAGTTTTTTCCAAGGACTTTTTTAAAAAGTATTTTAGCATCTCTTCTGTAGATTTCATATCAGAAATTATGCCATCTTTGATAGGCTTTACTGCAACTATGTTTGCTGGAGTTCTGCCTAAAAGTTTTTTGGCTTCTTTTCCTACAGCAAGAATTTTTCCTGTCAAAATATCTTTGGCTATGACCGAAGGTTCTTCTAGCACTAATTTTTTATTATTTACATATACTAAGACTGAGGATGATCCTAAGTCTATAGCTACACTTTTTCTAAACCTTGCCATCTTTATTCCTTACTTGTTTTTTAATATTTCTACTTTGTCTAATTTTTCCCAAGTAAAATCTTTATCATTTCTTCCAAAGTGTCCATAGTTTGTTGTTTTTCTATAAATAGGTCTTAATAAGTCCAAATTATCTATGATAGCTTGTGGTCTAAAGTCAAATACTTCTTTTACTATTTGAGTAAGTTTTTCATCATCATATTTTCCAGTTCCAAAAGTGTCTACATAGATTGATAGAGGATGACTTAGACCTATTGCATAGGCAACTCCTATTTCACACTTATGGGCAAGCTTTGCTGCTACCAAATTTTTTGCCGCATATCTTGCCATGTAGGCTGCAGATCTATCAACTTTTGTTGGGTCTTTTCCAGAGAAGGCTCCTCCTCCATGTCTAGAGTAGCCACCATAGGAATCTACAATTATTTTTCTTCCAGTAAGTCCTGAATCTCCTTTTGGTCCACCAATTACAAATTTTCCTGTTGGATTTACAAATATTTTAGTATTTTCATCTATATATTTAGGGTCTATAACTGGCTTTATTACATATTCAATTACATCTTTTCTTATTTGTTCAAGACTTACACTAGCTAAGTGTTGAGTTGAAATAACTATAGCCTCTATTCTTGTAAGTACTTCGTCATTGTATTCTACAGTTACTTGAGTTTTGCCATCAGGTCTTAAGTAGGCAAGTGTCTTATTTTTTCTAACTTCTGTTAATTTTTGGGCAAGTTCTTGGGAATATACTACAGAAAGAGGTAGATATTTGTCTGTTTCATCATCTGCATAGCCAAAAATCATTCCTTGATCACCTGCACCAATTTTATCGTATTTATCTTCACTTATCTTATGCTCTTGGGCGTTGTCTACACCTTGAGCTATATCTGCTGATTGTTCGATGATTGATGTAAGAACGGCTACATTTTGATAATCAAAGCCCAATTCTGGATCATCATAGCCTATATCTTTTATTGTTTCTCTAGCTATTTTTTCAATAGGAGCATAGGCATTTGTGGTAATTTCTCCAACTACCAAAACGAGTCCTGTGGTTGTTACAGTTTCACAGGCTACTCTAGAGTTTTTATCTTGTTTTAGACATTCATCCAAAATAGCATCTGAAATTTGGTCACAAACTTTGTCTGGATGTCCTTCAGTCACTGATTCAGATGTAAAATATTTTTTCATAGTTACTCCTTGTTTATTTCTTCTAATAGTACAACAGCTCTAGCTTCTATCCCTTCCATTCTCCCAGCAAAGCCAAGTCCTTCACTAGTCGATGCTTTAATTGATACATTATCTACAGATGTTTTTAAGTGCTTTGCCAAAAGTTTTTTTATTTCTTCTGCCTTTGGGTTAATTTTTGGCATTTGGCAAATTACAACTGTGTCTACATTGCCTATTTTATACCCATTTTCTTCCATTAAGCCTACAACTTTATCCAAAAGATTTATGGAATATATATCCTTATAGGAAGCATCAGTATCGGGAAAAAGTACCCCTATATCTCTTTTATTTATTGCCCCTAGGATAGCATCCATTATAGCATGGGTCAATACATCAGCATCGGAATGGCCCAAAAGGCCAAATTCATAGTCAAATTTTATTCCACCAAGAATTAAAGCTCTTCCTTTTTCAAACTTGTGGACATCATAACCCAATCCAATTCTCATAAATCCTCCATTATAGCCTTTGCAAAGATTAAATCTTCAGCTGTTGTGATTTTAATATTTGTGTATTCACCTTCGACAACCTTTACTTTTATATCTGAAAATAATTCAAAAAGTTGGCTATCATCTGTTATCTTATAGGCAGTATTTTGGTATTTTTTGTAAAGATCTATCAAAACTTTTCTATCATAAACTTGAGGTGTTTGAACTTGATATAGAAAATCTCTATTTGGTGTTTTAGAAACTGTCATATCACTATTTAAAACTTTTATAGTATCCTTGGCCTTGGTTGCAGAAATTACAGCCTTATATTTGAGCCCTTCTTCTATTATTTTCTTAAAAAGCTTTCTACTTGCAAAAGGTCTTACCCCATCATGGGTTAAGACCAAATCACATGAATCAGAAAGGGCCAAAAGACCTTGGAGGGTTGATTCTTCCCTTGTCTGTCTACCATAGACAAACTTTATATCCGCCTTATATTTTTTTATTATTTCTTCTATTTCTTTCTGGTCTTCTTTTCTAATCACAAGTATTATTTTGTCAATTTCTTCTATAGAAGTTATGGTATCAAGGGTTATCTCTAATATTTTTTTGCCCTTAATTTCAATATAGGGTTTGTTAACTCCCATATTCATCCTTTGACCAGAACCTGCAGCTACTATCACTGCTCCTAGCTTTTTATTGGCTATCATTTTCCATCCTTGCTCTTACAAAAATCATCTTGCCAGCTGAAGTTTGTAGGACACTGGTTACTGTTGCATCTATTTTCTTTCCTATATAGTCAATCCCGTCTTCCACAACAACCATAGTTCCATCAGAAAGATAGCCAACTCCTTGTTCTCTACCTTTTCCTTCTTTTATAACTTCTACTTCCAAAAATTCTCCTGGTATTACTATAGGCTTTAGAGCATTTGTAAGATCATTTATATTTAAAACTGTAATGCCTTGTACATCTGCAACCTTATTTAAATTATAGTCATTGGTAAAAATTTTTGCATTTAAATCTGTTGCCATTCTCAATAGTTTAGAATCGACTTCTTTTATGTCTGGATAATCCTTATCTGTTATAGTCAAAAACGCCTTTGGACTTTGCTTGATTTCATTTATTATATCAAGTCCCCTGCGGCCTCTTTCCCTTTTTAAGTCATCAGGACTATCGGCTATGTGTTGAAGTTCTTCCAAAACAAATTCTGGAACAATAAGCTCACCTTCCAAAAAGTCTATTTTAATTATATCCAAAATTCTTCCATCTATAATTACAGATGTATCCAAGATTTTTGGTATAGCATTTTTGGGTTGATTTCTTTTTAAAATGCCCTTGCCTTCACCTTTTTCCTTTTTAGCTTTTTGGAAAAGTTCAAGAACTTCATCGGTATTTCTAGTTGCAACTCTCCAACCTAACAAAGCAAATCCCAAATAAATAAATAAAGATAATAGCACAAAAATAGAATTTCCTACCACAGGTAAAGATAGTTTTGTTAATGGTATAGAGATCAAATAGGCAATTATAAAGCCGATTATAACTCCTAAAGTTCCAAAAATAATTGTTGACAAGGGCATTTGTTCAAGTTTTTTCTCAAGACCAACAAAGTGCTTTTGAACCCTATCAAAAATTGAGTTTGATACAAAATAAAAAATCCCCGCTACTATTAGTCCTCCCAAAGCATTAACTACTACGAATAATACAGTAGGTGAAAGTGTGATATCTGTCACTGCTAGTATTATTCGTACAATAGATACACCAAGGATTGCTCCAATAATAGCTGACAGTATACGAAATATTCTTCCTGTCATATTAAGCTTCTCCTTAAAATAAAAAATTTAAAGTCCTATAGATTCATCAATCATCTCTTCAGCTTGTTCTTTGTCAAGAGAGCCAGCCATAACAAGCTCGCTAGCCATAATTCTTCTAGACCTATTCAAAAGTTTCTTCTCTGTTGTAGATAGGCCCTTCTTTTTATCAAGAACGCTAAGATTTCTAACCATTTGAGCAATTTCGAAAATATTTCCCGTTTTCAAAATTTCTTGATTTGTTCTATACCTTATATTCCAATTGCTGCTCATTTTTGTTGGTTCTTGATCTAAAATCTTTAAGACTTCTTCCCCTTCTTCCTTAGATATAACATCTCTAATATTCATATCACCGATATTAGATGCAGGGACTGATATATCCATGTTGCCTATTGGCATTTTTAAAATAAAATATTCCTTCTCTTGGCCCAAAAATTCTTTCGTTTCAATAGCATCTATTATCCCAGCACCATGCATAGGATATACAATTTTATCACCGATTTTAAACATTTTGACCTCCTAAGGCTCTCTCTATTATTATAACCTTTTTGAGCAAAATATCAAAAAACATAATAATATACTATCTTTTAAATTTTTGTCAATTAACTTAAACCAGTTCTAATCTCCAATTTTTTATGAAGGACTTCAATCTCACATGTTCTAGTTTTTCCACCATATTCTCCATCCAAAGTCCAAAGTAGGTCCTCTTTTGTTTCAAATTTGAAAGTTTTCCCATTTTTAAAAGAAATAAATTCATTTTCCTTATGATTAGTAAGACCTGATATGATTTGATTTAAATCCATAATATTTTTTGGATTTTTGACCAACATAACCTCAAAAATTCCATCATCAAGGCCTACATTTTCTCCAACTATTTTTGTAAAACCTCCAACAGAAACGGAATTTGTCACCATGCCATGGATAAAATCATCTTCTATAACCTCATCATCTATAGTAATTTTTGCCCTGTATGACTTTAGGTTAGATATAGTCTTCATGCCCTCAAAGATATAGGCAGACCTACCAAAAATATTTTTCATAGTTTGATCTGTTTCATAGGAAACTTGGGCCAAAGACCCAAAGGCTGCAACATAGGTAAAAAACTTATCTTCAAGTTTTCCTACATCAAGTTCTTTAGCTTTTCCTTTTAAGGCTATTTTTATAGCTCTATCAATATCAACAGGAATATTTAGACTTTTGGCAAAGTCGTTGGTAGATCCTGTAGGAATATAGCCAATTACAGGTTTTATGTCAGCTTTTAGGGCTCCTGAAACAACCTCATCCAAAGTTCCATCTCCACCGCTTACAATAATATTTTCAAAAACTTTACCATATTTTTCTACCTTTTTCCTGGCATCGCCTGCACTTTGGGTAGCATAAGCTGTTGTAAAGTAACCATTTTGACTAAAATAATTTATAATCTGGTCCATGTACTGGTTTATAATCATCTTCCCACTTTTTGGATTATATATAAAAAGTAGATTTTTCATCTTTTCCCCCACAAATATATGTTTCTACCTATAAATTTTAAAGCAAATTTTATTTTTGTAAAGGCTTTAATAACTATAAATATACAATATAATAATATGTGAAATTTGTTAAGAAAGGACTTATTATGAACAATAAAAATACTAGGATGATTGTAGAAGCTGGTATTTGTATAGCACTTTCTACAATTTTAAGTTTTATCAAATTATTTGAACTGCCTTTGGGTGGCTCTGTTACTCTTGCGGCAAGACTTCCTTTGGTTATCTTTGCTATAAGATGGGGTTTTAAGAAGGGGATAGTTGCTGGTGCAATCTTTGGCTTAGTGCAAATTGCCCTAGGTGGTTATGTAATTCATCCTGTTCAAGGATTTTTGGATTATGTAGTTTCTTATGGCTTTATGGGACTAAGTGGCATAAGATTTAGCAAGAATTTTTCCAAAACTACCTTCATACCATCAGTTATTCTTGCCTACCTATTTTCAGGTGCAGCTAATGTATTAAGTGGAATGATTTATTTTTATGATATGACTACCGCTGTAAAATATGGCTTTCATTCTTTCTTAGTCTACAATCTAGCCTATAACTATTCATTTTTAGTTTTGGATTGTGCTATACTCTTGTTAATCCTTGTTTTAACCTTTGATAGGCTAAAAAATCTGTATAGCTTGCAAGCATAAAAAATAAAAGCTGCTACAAAGATTTTTATAATCCTGTAACAGCTTTTTTTTACTTAGAATTTGATTCTACAAGGCTTACCTTTCCTTCTATTTCAAAATTGTCGACCAAATTAGTTAGGATAAAGAAATCTCCTTTTTTTATAGGATATCTTTCTTCTCCAAGAATTAATTCACCTTTTCCTTCTGTCACAGCTTCCAAAAGATATGGTTTTTCTCTTTTAAAGGAGGTCTTATCCTTTATTTCAAATTTTCTAACTTCAAAATATTGGTTTGATAGAAGATCTGTTCTTATATAAGTTTCATATTCTTTTTTTTCTGGCTTATTTTCTACAAGTTCTGTTTTTATAGACCTTTTGGACTCTTCCAGGTGCAAATCCCTTAAATTTCCCTGATCATCTTTTCTATCATAGTCATAAAGTCTATAGGTAATATCTGAAGCTTGTTGAATTTCCAAAACCAAAGACCCTTTTTTTATAGCATGAACCGTACCTGCTGGCACATAGAAAAAATCATCTTTTTGAGAGTTGACTTCCCTCAATAAATCATCCCATCTTTTTTCATCTATTAATTTTATAGCCTCATTTTTATCATTTACTTTTAAACCATAGATTATGGAGGAAGGCTCATCATTTAGCATATACCAGCATTCGGTTTTACCCAAAGAATTTTCATATTTTTGTGCAAGCCTATCATCAGGATGAACTTGGATAGATAAGTCATCATTAGCATCTATTAATTTTATTAAAAGAGGAAAAGAAGCTTTGTCTTCTTTACCAAAAAGTTCTTTATGGTCTTTGTAAATATCTTTTAAATTTTGACCTTTAAAAGAACCATTTATTATCTCTGATTCTAAATCATCCATACCCGAAATAGCCCAATATTCTCCAACCTTATTTGAAGGCAAGTCATAGCCAAAATTCTTTAGTCTATCTCCACCCCAAATTTTTTCTACAAATTTTCCCTTTAAAAATAAAACTTTTTCCATAAAACTCCTTTACCAAATCTAATCTTTTTTTCCTAGTAGGATATAGGTTTTTCTATACAATAAGAACAAAACTTATATAAGAAAACCATATAATCATATCTAAACTATACCCTTATCGGGAAATTTTAAGAAAAAGCTTAAAAAAAGACTCTTAGAAGATATTAGTAACTTCTAAAAGTCTTATAATTATTAGCCAATTGATAATTTATTTTTTTGTAGGTAGATAGAAAAGATAGCATATATAGCTGCTATAAGAATATTAGCTCCTATTGTTACATAAAACATTGCTCTTTTAAGTTTTAATAATGGATTGCTAATTTCTAAAGAATTAACATTTAGCATTTCTTCTATATATTTACCTATATCAGGCATTATATATACAGTTAGGGCAAATAGTATTTGTAATATAATAGTCAACATTATAAACATAAGTATAGGACCAAAGACGCCCATAGATTTAAAGGCTTTTTGTGTGCCCAAGTTTATACAAAAGATTATTTTGTAGATAAAAGATATAAGAGCACTTAACAAGACAATTATAATTTTTATCCAATCAGATAAACTTATTTGGCTTAAAGATCTTGTTAATGCCTTAAATAAATCATCCAATTCATTGATTGAAATACTTCCTGAAGCAAGAAGAATTATCCCAAAATCTAGAAACATTACCAAAAATATAATTAGGAAAGTTACAAGGTAGGAAAAAAACCTTGACCAAATATTAGCGGCTGGACCTATAGGCAATGATTGGTAAAATATAGATTCTCTACCAAAAAATCTTTGATAATCAATATACATTACTATAAGGGCTGAAAGTCCAATTCCTAGAAAAAGTAGCAATAATGATATGCCTGAACCTACTTCAGTTAGGGCATTGTCCACTCTTCTATTTAATAGAATAAAGCCTGCCGATAAAACCAGCGGTATTAGCAAAATCCATGATAAAGCTTTTAAATTTCCCTTAGTTTGCAATTTAAATAGTTTGCCCATTAGAATACCTCCTCAAAATATTCTTCTATGCCCATATTGTTTTCTTTTCTTAAATCATCGACTTTTTTGTTCAAAAATACTTTTCCATTGCTAATAAAAACTGCCCTATCAAGCATTGGCTCTATTTGATTAATCATATGAGTCGAAATTATCATTAGTCCATTTTCATCATAATTATCCAGAATTACTTGAAGAATTTTCTTCCTAGCAGATGGATCTACTCCTGCCATAGGCTCATCCAAAAGATAAACTTTTGCCTCTCTTGAAAGTGTTAGGGCTATTTGTACCTTATCCTTCATACCCTTGGACATTTCTTTGAGTTTCATATCAAGATTTAGACCAAATTCTCTTATCATTTTTATAAATTTTTCTTTTTTAAAATCTTGGAAAAACTCCTCATAAAGTCTTGATAAATCAATTAACTTGTACTTATCATTAAAAGGTATATGGTCGGGTTGGTAGGAAACAAAAAATTTGCTTTCCCAGGAAGGTTTAAGATGATTTATGCTAACCTCACCCTTATAGCTCATTTCAAGACCTGCCAATATTCTTAATAGAGTTGTCTTTCCTGACCCGTTAGGTCCTACTAGACCAACTATTTGCCCATCATCAAGCTTTAAAGAAAAATCATTTAAAACTTTATTTGACTTATAACTTATGTTTAAGTTTTCTATGTTAATCATCTACTTCCTCCCAATATTTGCCTAGTTTTTCTAGGGCCTCATTTTTTCCTATTTCTAATGCTTGTGATTTTTCTATAAATTCGTCACATGCTTGATCAAAGGCCTTATCTTTTAACTTATTGATTAAATTCTTATCCTCTGTTACAAATCTGCCCATAGTTCTCATACTTTCACAAAGTCCTTCTCTTTCTAATTCTTGGAGGGCTCTTTGAACTGTATTAGGATTTACCTGATAGCTTTTTGCTAAGTTTCTTACAGAGTCAATCTTTTGACCACTCTTCCATTTTCCACTTGATATTTTTACCTTAAAATCATCTAGTAATTGAAGATATATAGGTCTATCATCATCAAATTCCACACTATCACCACCTTATGTATGATTGTATTATTGTACCGCTTCCTTAATACAATAATATTGTATACCAAGTTTTTAATTTTTGCAAATTTTTTTATAAAAAAATCTCACTTGGAAACTTCCTTGTGAGATTAATCATCTTTCTTTATATTTTCAGTTTTTATATAGCCTCTGTTGCCATTATAATTTACAAATACATAGCCATCTTCTGCTTCCATAACGATTTTTACATAGGAATCTTCTTCAAGCTTATCAAAACTTGTTGAATCATCTTTATCGCTATACATAAGTGTATCTTTTTTTACAGGATAGATGCCGTCAATTTGCAACTTTTCTTCTTTATCATTTTTTCTTTGTTCAAATGAAACTTGGCTTAGTTCTATATTCTTTTTTTGGTAAGGCTCACTTTTAGTCCTAGAACAAGAACTTAAAAGAAGGACTAAAGATAGGATAATTAACTTATCTATAATAGATCACCCCTAAAAATTCAAAGCCCAATTTTTTTATTTCTTTTACAGCAAGCTTTAGGTCTTTTTTATAAGTTTTACCTTCTTTTACTACAAGAATTTTCCCATCTTCTATATCCTTTGTAAAGTAGGCTTGTGAATAGTCCAAAGATTTTTCGTTTATTATTATTATGTCATAATCATCCCTTGCTTTATTTATAAGGTCTAAAAAGTCTTTGTTTTCCAAAAAAATATCTACATCATCAGACTTGGTAAAATTTAGCCTTGCTATATTTTCATCCATCAAAAATTTTCCGTCCTTATTTAAAAGATCATTTATATTTGCAAATTCCTTTTGATTTAAAGTATCATTGTCCAAATCTATTAATAGTACTTTTTTGACTTTTGCCATAGTTTTGGCAAGCTCCATTGCAATTTGAGAAGTCTTGCAATTATTTACAGATGTTATTCCAATAACCCCTTTTGGAATTTGCGAAGATATTTTGGCAAATATTTTTCTATATTGGTCTATATTATTTTTCATCAATAACTCCTAAAACTTCTATTCCCATATCTCTTATATAGGCTTCATCTTTTATCTTTTGGCTAGTTACTTCTCTTAGGCATACAAAAAGTAATGATAGGAAAAATCCTAGAATAAGACCAAGGCTTGCAAACTTGATGGTGTCTTTTTTGCTATCATTTCTTACGCTAACATCTTGAAGATAGGCTAGATTGTCAGTTTTTAGATATTTGTTCACATAAAGCTTAAATTGCTCACAAATTTCCTTTAAACTATCTGAAGCCTTATCTTGGTTATCACTTGAAAGTTCAAAACTAATTATACCTGCTTGGGCAGTTACTTCACTTTTTAGGCTTGATTTTAACTGACTAGGGCTTGTATTTTTTAAATCAAGTTCTTTAATAGTGTTTTTATAAATATCTTCAGATGATAAAATTTGTGAATATATATTGGCTAATTTTTCATTTAAGAGCAACTTGTTATAAGAGATTTTCTCATCATCGTTACCGACAATTATCATAACGGTTTGGGCAGTATACTCTTCAGTTTTAATATATTTACCATAAATTCCACCTAGTAGTCCTAATATTAGGGTAAGGGATATGATAAGGATAAGATTTCTTCTTATAGCTTTAAAAAGCTCATATGTCGTGATTTTCTCCATTTTTCCTCCTTTAATTTGTAAGTGATGTTATAGCATTTAGATTTGTAAAGAAAAAATCATAAGCTGGCGCTTCTATCAATAAGTATATAAAATATGGTATGACAAAAAGCAATATGGATAAGCCTATTAAAAAAGCACCCAGCCTATCTATTTTTCTAATATCCTTTATTACCATAGGTATATAAAGCATTTGAAGGATTGAGAAAAATGTTGCAAATCTAAAGGCTATGGCTGTTGATGATCTAAATAGTAGATAGACTACTAGGCTAAACCAAATAGCTTTTATTGAAGTATCTTCTATGCTTAGCTTTTTTATATTTGTCTTATTATAGTACATAAGGCTAGTTAAAAAAAGCAAAAAAGCAAAGACTATCCTAGGATCCATAAAAGACATGGATGAGGCAAATCTTCCTTCAAAAGTATAGCTTATAATTTTTAGTCCCATTCTACCAAGTCCCATAGCTGTAAGTAGTTTTGACAAAATACTTAGCATAAGTTTTGAAAAAACAGATATAATAAAAGCTAGCCCCACAGTAAAGATCTTAAAAGCCCTACCTAAGTCAAAGTGCATAAGTAGCAAAAATGGCCCTAGTATTACAGAAGAGCTATGGAATGATAGGGCAAGGATAAAAAATAGAAAACTTAAAAGGTAATTTCTTTTAGAGTTTTGATAAATTGCCATAAAACCAAGACCTATAGCTGTTGCACTCCTTGAAGTTTGCATATCAAATTGAATGAAAATTGGCAAAAATATAAGGACTGACAAGAAAGGATTTACACTTTCCTTGGCCGTTATATAAAAGGTTGGTAGGATTGAAAGTAAATTCATCAAAACTATAACCCACTGCCTAGAAATTCCCAAGCTATTGATAAAATATGAAATAAGCCTAAAAGAAAATTCTACAGGATAGGAAAAATTAAAGACCTTTGACATATCGGTGCCTATATCTCTTGTAAACCAAAGGTAATTATAATAATCTCCATCGCCAGACCCTCTTAGGGCTGCAAAGACAAACATTATTAAAAACATCAGTCCTAAACTTATTTTTTTTTGTTTTTCTTTTGAAAAGTCCAAGCAAGAATTGATTATAAAAAGGATTATTTCAACACTTGCAAAAATAAAAAAACCCATATTTTCTCCTTTTGTATATTATAGCATAGGAGATTTAATTTTTGAAAAAATGATTTTTTTACAAAACTTTTACAAAGCCTTTCTTTAACTTTTACTATAAACAGCTATTATATTTTTAGGCTAGATTAAGTGATATTTCTTAATAAGCCTAGCCCTTGTATTCATAGCCCTCTATTAATATCTTATAATTCAGATAGCTGAATTATAAATTCTATCTCTGGTCGTCTTTGGACGACTCTTTTCTTTTTAAGAAATTATAAATAAAGCAAACATTTGCTTTAAAAATCTTCTAATAGCTTAGCCTATATGTTATAATTAAGAATATGACATAAAGGAAGTGACTTAGTAAATATTATGACAAATGTTAATTCAGAAATAGTCAAAGATAATAAAATAAAGAGAGTCTTCATAAAAGATGAAGCTTACGATAGATTAAATACACTTATAGTTACAGGAGTCCTTGCTCCAATGACAAAGATTAGAGTATCCGATTTATCAGAACAACTTGGCATATCAAGGACACCCTTGAGAGAGGCGATATTGAGACTTGAAAATGACGGCTTGATAATTTCAAAAGCCAATAGATGGACCATGGTTGCTCCTATAAATATTAACGATGCCCTAAAGATTTATCCTATTATATCAGCCTTGGAATGCTTAGCTTTAAAAGAAGCTTTTGACAAACTTACAGATTCTGATATAAAAGAATTGGAAAAAATAAACGAAAATATTAATAGCATCAATGCAAAAAATAATCTTTTGGAAAAGATACAAGCTGATAATGCTTTCCACAAAAAAATAATAGATAGTTCTGGCAATGATGAGATTTTCCCTATTATAAAAAATCTTAAAAGAAAAGTTCAAAGGATGGAAATTTTCTATTACGATGAGATTCAAGGCTACTCAAAGACCTATGATTCCCACAAAAATATAATAAAGTACATAAAAAATGGAGATTTAGACAACAGTTTAAAGGCACTTAATAAAAATTGGGAGGATACTTTAGAAATCTTCCACAGGATAAGCCAAAACCAAGAGTAAAGAAGAAAAAGACTTAAGCAAAAATTATGCAAAAGTCTTTTTTTATTTATAAATTTTGCCCCACAATAACGGAGTTTGCCAAAGTTTCTGCGGCAGTTTTTATACCTTTATCAGATGCAAAAAAGTTTCTAGCATGAAGAGGATTTTTTTCTATTCCATCCTCTCCACTTCCAAACCGATACATAAAGGATGGAACTTTTTGCATATAAAATGAAAAATCTTCACTTGCCATAGTTGGCTCGGTATTTTCTATATTTTCTTTTCCCACAACTCTAGTAGCTACTTTTTTTGCTAATTGGTACATAGAATCTGAGTTATAAACAAGAGGAATTTTATCTGTATATTCTATCTTGTACTTGCATTCATAGGCTTGTGAAATATCCCTTACCATAGCTTCCATTCTTTGTATAGCTCTTTGGAAAGATTTCTGATCTAGCGATCTAATAGTAGCAGTCATTTTCACCCTATCAACAACCAAATTATCAGAAGAGCCTCCATTTATAGAATTTATGGACAAGATAGTTGAGGTTTGAGGGTCCATATTTCTACTAATTATACTTTGTAGGCTCATTACAATATTTGAGGCAGACACTATAGGATCTATATTTAAATGTGGATTTGACCCATGACCGCCCTTGCCTATAATTTCTATGATGAAATTAGCCTTAGTCGCCATCAAAGCTCCCTTTTTTAGGATGACTTTGCCTGAATTTATCATTGGCCAATTATGAAAGCCAAAAAACATTTGTATTTTTTCTTTATCAAACAAGCCCTTATCTATCAGTTCTTTGGCACCCTTGGTGGTTTCCTCTGAATTTTGGAAGACGAATACTACATCGGCTTTTAGTTTTTCCTTATTTTTTTGTAAAATTTTGAAAGCTCCCAAAAGAGATGCCATATGAAAATCATGGCCACAAGCATGCATGACTCCCATGTTTTTTGACTTATAGGAAAGATTATTTTCTTCACTTTGCAAGATAGCATCTATGTCCGATCTTAGGCCAATAATTTTCCCACTTTTTCCTGTCTTTATTTTAAAAACTAGGCCTGTTTTTAAGGAAAAATCTATTATTTCAACATCTGGGAAAGATTTTACAAAGTTTTTTAATAAGTTTGTTGTTTGATATTCCTCTCCAGATATTTCAGGATTTTCGTGCAATTTATGTCTTATCTTTATTATTTCATCTAAATCTTTATCTTCTATTCTTAAAATCATTTTTTTCTTACAATAAGCCGCCTTCGCCCATTTCTGTAAAGTCACTTTTTTTCAAATCAATGCCAGCAAATATTCTTGGTAGGAAGAAATCAAAGCTTGTTATTTCAGAATGAATTGAAGCTCCTGGTACTCCTACAAGATAGGTTTGTTTATTTTTTCCTACTGTTAGCATATTTCCCGGTTGCATAGGCAAACCTTGGATAATAAATTTATCAGACATAGATCTTATTACTCTTGGTGTCAAATCATCTGGGTCTACACTCATTCCACCTGAAAATACTATAAGATCACATCCCTCATCCAAAAATTCTTGAGAGATTTCTTCTATCATTTCTAAATCATCTGGGCATTTTTTTATACCTTGAATTTTTCCATCAAAAAAGGCAATTTTTTTTCTAATAATTGGCTCAAACAAGTCTTTTATCCTACCATAATAGATTTCTGATCCTGTAATGATAACCCCAACTTTTAGCTTTTTAAATTCTCTAACTTCAAAGATTGGACCGTATTTTTTGCCTATTTCTTTTATAATTTCTACTTCTTTTCTGTCTGTATAAAGGGGAACTATTCTTGCCCCAACCAATTTATCTCCCTTTTTTACTGTAGAATAGGATTTTATTGTAGCAAAAGTATATATTCCTCTTTGGTTTAATTCTAAAAGAGCCTGTCTATTTATGGTAAATAGACCAAAAACTTTGCTAGTAAAGGAAATTTTTCCCTCGCTTGGTTTAGATAGGCTAATATTATCTCCTATAAGCAAAGGCGCAACCTCAGAAATTGCATCTTCTTCATGGACACAATCTTTGTCAAGTTCTCCAACATAGATATGATCTTTACCAATATCTCTTAATTTTTCCAAGTCTTCTTCTTGTACTATGTGATTTCTTTTAAAGACAACTCCCTTAAAACCATCTGCCATTATTCCTGTCAAATCATGTAAGAGAGGTTGTCCTATAGCATCTTCTATTTTTACTTTTTTTATCATATAAATTCCTTGTACTTGTTATTTTTTACTGCTAGTATTTGAGAGATAATTGAGATTGCAATTTCTTCTACTTTTCCATTATCTATATCAAAACCAATAGGGGTATATATTTGATCTAGATATTTTTGGTCTATGCCTCTTTCTTTTAAATCATCAAAGACAAGCTTAATTTTGTGTCTTGATCCAATCATACCTATATACTTATAATCCTTGCCCAAGACATTTGTTAGGACTTCTTTGTCAGAATTTGTAGTACATATTACAAGATAGGTATTGGAAGAAGAAAAATCTATATAAGCATTAGCTTCTTTAGAATCCATAGCCAAGAATTTTTTTATACCAATAAAATCTTCCTTATCCTTAAATTCTTCTCTTGGATCTACTACTGTTACATCAAATCCTGTCCTTACAGCAACTCTGGCTAATTTTTGACCTACATGACCTGCGCCATAAATTATTAGTTGAGGTTGTGGCATAAAAACCTTTATATAGCCCTTATTTTCTCCACCACAAATCATATTTAAATCAGAAGACTTATTTAGTCTAAGATCAAAGCTATCATCTTTTTCATTTTTTATAGCCTCTATAGCTTTTTTTGTAACTTCATATTCCATAGGGCCTCCGCCTATAGTCCCAAAAGTTTGTCCATCTTCAAATACTGCCATCATAGAATCATTGGCACCTGGAACTGAACCTTTGACTTCTGTTATAAAAACTAGGCATGCCTTTTTACCTTTACCAACCTCATCTACTACTTTTTTAAGAATTTCTACCTGCATTTTCTATTCTCCTTTTTAGAATTAGGATTGCTTCCAAAACTCCACCACCTATGGCCCTTGCCTTATCTGAAATGGTAATAGCATTTTCTTTTACTACTCTTGGGTCTACATCGCCAATTTTTAAGCCTAGGCTAACCTCTGAACCATCTTTTATCATGCCCCTAACCATACCATCAAGGCCTGCTTTTACAACTTTTCCCTCGACAAGTGCTAGAACTTGGTCTTTTTTTACAACCGATCCTATATCTTCTATTACCTTAATCTTTCCACTAGCCGGAGCTCTTAGTATTCTTTGACTAGTAAAGCCTTGGATATTTCCTGGTATGCCCGTATTTTCTTCAGGCTTTCCTTCAAAAATCAATCTAGCTAAGTTGTGTCCTCTGTTAGTTTCTATTACAAGATCAACATCTTCTCCAGCCGTAAAGCCTGGTCCTAGACCAATAGTAATGGGAGCCATATCCTTAGTGGTGCCCAAATTTTTCTTTGCCAAAATCCCATCTACCACAACTAGAGGTTTTAATTTTTCTATATAGACTCCTTTTTCATCAGCAATTATTGGGATAAAATCTTCTTTAAAGGCTTTTTCTATTCCTTCATAATCATAGACTCTTTTTACCTTAAAATCCTCTATTTGAATTTCTCCTTCAAACATAGCAGATGCACACGCAACAGTTCTTCTAATGCAAAGGGGCTTTTCTTTTTCCAAAATCAAAACCTTGAAACCTGCTCTGTAAACTTTTTGGATTGAACCTGTTGCTACATCTCCACCACCCCTAAATATTACCAAATCATTCATAAATATCCTTGATTTGTTCTAGGTTAGTGTAGGTATCTATGTCCCAAAGCTCTTTTATATCATCGATTAGAACTTCATTTTTATCATTATCCTTTACCAAAAGCATGCCACCTTGGTCATATTCTAATTCTAAAAGACCATCCCTAAAGCTTGGTGGAAAGATAACAGGAGCTCCCCTTCTTTTTTCAGTTCTAGGATAGGTAATTACTTCATTTTTCTTATAAGCAGCTATTAGCTTTTCTACAGTTTCTACTGTCAAAAGTGGTTGGTCAGCTACAAAAAAGATCATGGCATTTTCTTTTTTTGCCTTATTTACTCCAAGTTTTATAGAACTTGACTTGCCAACTATATTATTGTCATTATAGATGGCTACATAGCCTCTTTTTTTGGCTTCTTGCAAAAGTTTTTCATAAGAACTTACCAAAATAATTTCATCAAAGTCTATTTGATCTACAAGATCATAGACATATTCATATATTTTTTTGCCCTTTAAATCTAAGAGCAACTTGTTTTTGCCCATTCTTTCAGATAGGCCTGAAGCCATAATTATGGCACTAATCTTCATAATATTCCTCCCTTAAAAGTGAACCATAAGCATAAGATATGTTCTTGGTGTTTTTTCTTAAAAATTTTATTACTTCTAAAGTTTTTTCCTTTTCTTCTAAGCTTTCAACCTGGTTAAAAAAGATGAATTTAGGAGAAGAAAAATCTCCAAAAGGACCTGGTTTACTTTCTATTAGTTTCAAAAAGACTTCTTTGTTTACTATTTTTTCATCTATAAGCTTTATAAAATCATCATAATTATAGATGAAATCTTTATCTATTCTTCTTCCTATAACTTTTGCAGAAAAAACACAAATTACCTTGCTACTAATATTATATATGACAGGTTCATAAGATTTCCACATCTTTAAAGCTAAATTTCTACAACCGTCTGCTTCAATTAGCATATAGTCAAAGTCTTTTGAGATTTTTGTTAAATTATCTTCTCCTATAGAAGAAAACTTGTTAGTCTTTGGGTCAAGTTTTCCCATAGCTAGCAAAAACTTTTTTTCATCTATTTTTTTGTAAGAATTGAAACTATCGTATATATAGTCAATATCCTTATTTTTTGGTCGTCTTATTTTGGTTGATGTGCTTATTAAAACCCTACCTTCTTTTTTTAAGCTAGATCCTAATTTTTCCATAAGGCTTGTTTTACCACCAGCTCCTGTGATAAAAATATTATCTCCTTTTTTTATTTGGAAGATATCTATTAGACTTTTTTTCATCTTGCCCCCAAAAAATAAGCTGTTGCAAAAAAAGTAAATTTGCAGCAGCTATTTTATCTATTGTTTTTTAAATTCTTTTTTTGGTTTGCTATAGGCCGTTTCTTTCATTGGAAATTCATCTCTTAAAACTCCATCCAAAGCATAATATGCCCCTTGGACCGCTGCTGCTATTGGTATAGTTGCTATTTCTCCTATACCCTTTGCTCCATAGGCTATATCCAAAAGCTTTTCTTTTTCAACTAAAATAGGATGAATTTTTGGAATTTCTGGTGCTCTCCACAAGCCCAAGGTTCCATATTTTGCCTTAACTACAGAATTTACCACTTTCAAATCCTCTGTCAAAGCATAACCAAGGCCCATTATTACCCCACCTTCTATTTGTCCTTCTATGGTGGTTGGATTTATTACCTTACCTGAATCATGAGCTGCATAAACTTCCTTAACCTTACCCTCATCATCTAAAATTACAACATGAGTTGCAAAACCGTAGGCTAGGTGAGATTTTGGAAATTCTTTGTCAGAACCAAGTGGGTCTGTTGGATCAAAGTATTCATAGAAATACTCTTTGCCTTCAAGCTCTTCTAGGCTATGATTTTTCAAATCCTTTGCCAGCTCTTCTGCGGCTCTTCTTACTGCTTCTCCGGTTATTAGAGTATGTCTTGAACCTGATGTTGTTCCAGAATCTGGTGAAGTTTCAGAGTTAGGTGTCATTATTTTGATCTTATCATATAAAAGACCAGTAGCCTCTCCTATAATTTGTAACATTACTGTTCCAACTCCTTGGCCTATACCACTGGCTGCACAATAAAGTTTGCAAATTCCATCTTCTATTTTTATTTTTGCCCTACCCTTATCAGGAAGTCCAACTCCTACACCAGCATTTTTCATGGCACAAGCTATACCAGCATGGTCCTTATTTTTTTCATAAACATCTTTTACCTTTTCCAAAGTCTCTACCAAGGCTGTAGAACAATCAGCTATTTGACCATTTGGTAGAACTTGACCTGGTTTGATTGCATTTCTATATCTGATTTCCCAAGGAGATATTCCAACCTTTTGAGCCAATAAGTTTATATTTGATTCCATAGCAAAGTTTGATTGGCAAACTCCAAAACCTCTAAAGGCTCCTGCAGGTGGATTGTTGGTGTAGTAGCCATAACCATGAATTTCTGTATTTTGGTAATTGTATGGACCAACAGAGTGAGTACAGGCTCTTTCCAAAACAGGTCCACAAAGTGAAGCATAGGCTCCCGTATCAAAGTTTATTTCTACTTTCATAGCCTTAAAAATTCCATTTTCATCGCAGCCAAGTGTAAAACGTCCTTCCATAGGGTGACGTTTTGGATGCCATCTTAGGGATTCATCCCTTGTCATCTTGTGTTTGACTGGTCTTTGATATAGATAAGCTGCAAGGGCTGCTGGAGGTTGAACAGACATATCTTCTTTTCCTCCAAAGCCTCCTCCAACATAGGGATTTTCGACCACAATCCTTTCTGGCTTATCTTGCCAACCAAACATAATGGATAATTCTTTTCTTGTATCATAAACGCTTTGGTCTGATGAATAAACTTTTATACCATCCTTGTAAGGCATGGCAACACAACATTCTGGTTCCAAGAAGGCATGTTCTGTAAAAGGCGTTTTGTAATCATGGGTTACAACATAGGCACACTCTTTTAGAGCTTCTTCTGCATTGCCACGACTTACATGTCTTTCTTGGCAAAGATTGCCATTAGGATGAATTTTTGGAGCATCTTTTGCCTTTGCTTCTGCTATAGATGAAACAGGCTTTAACTCTTCTAGGTCTACTTTTATTAATTTTTTAGCTTCTTCTACTATTTCTGGACTTTCTGCCACAACAAAACATAGGGCATCTCCCAAAGATCTAGTTTCAGATCCTTTTTCTATAAATACATCCCAATCTTGTTGGATGTGACCTACCTTGTTATTTGGAACATCTTCTGCAGTTAAAACTCCTACAACCCCTTCAAGTTTTAAAGCCTCGCTATAGTCGATGTCAATAAATTTAGCCCTAGGATATTTGGTTCTTACACAAGAGCCATAAAGCATGCCCTCTATTTCTATATCATCAGCATAGATACCTGTGCCGAGGATTTTTTCTTTGGCATCAATCCTATTAGTTCTTAGAGATATCTTGGCATCTTGTTCTTTTTCTTCTTCAATTGCCAGTTCTCCTCTTAGAATAGCTGCTGCCATTTGTATACCCTTGATGATTTTTACATAACCTGTACAACGGCATATATTTCCCTTTATGGCTAATTTGATTTCTTCTTCTGTTGGATTTGGGTTTTTTTTGATAACACTCGCTCCACTCATGACCATACCTGGAATACAAAAACCACATTGAACAGCCCCTGCCTTTGTAAAGGCATAGGTGAAGGCATCTTTTTCTTCTTGGCTAAGTCCTTCATTGGTTAAAACTTCTGTATCCTTTAATTTTGAAAGTTTTACCACACAGGATCTTTTGTTTTCTTCTCCCACAAGTACCGTACATGTTCCACAAGCCCCTTGAGAACAACCGTCTTTAACTGATTTTATATGTAGATCATCTCTTAAAAATCTTAAAAGAGTTTTATCTTTGTAGGTTTCATAAGTTTGTCCATTTACTTTTACAATAAAAGGCGTCTGCTCTTCTATCTTTTCTCCAATTAATATCTTTTCCATAATTTCTCGTCTTTCTAAAATTTTCTAGGTATAAACTTACCTTCTCCCTTCTTAGCAAAATATTTACCTTTATCCAAAATTATCCTTCCTCTTAATATGACACTTTCCACCTTTACGCTTGTCTTGTATCCTTGGTAAGTAGTATAGTCACAATTTGAATGTCTATTTTCTTCTTTTATTTCATAAGATGAATTATTCATTATCACAAGATCTGCATCTGATCCAACTTTAATTTCTCCCTTTTTTGGATATAGACCAAAAATCTTGCTTGGATTTGTTGCTAGTAAGTCTACAAGTCTTCCCAAGCTTATATTTCTCTTTAATCCTTCGCTTATTACAACTTCCATTCTTTCTTCTACTCCAGGGGCTCCACCAGGACAATCTATAAAATTATCCTTATAAAGAAGCTTATCTCTTTCATAAAAGAATGGGCAATGATCAGTTGCTATTACATCGACATCTCCATTTTTAACGCCCTCCCAAAGGGCATCTATATCTTCTTTTTTTCTCAAAGGGGGTGCCATAATGTATTTAATGCCCTCTTTGTTTCCACCTTCTGTATATTTTGATTCATCCAAGGTCAAATATTGGGTGCAAGTTTCACAATAAAGATTTTTTACTCCACGCTTTCTAGCAGAAATTATCTCATCAAGTCCTTTTTTGCTTGAAGTGTGAACTATATAAAGTTTTGGAAAATCGGCTATCTCACTTAGGTAGATAAGCCTATTTATAGCTTCTGCTTCTGTCTGATCGGGTCTAGTTTTTGCATGAAAGATTGGGCTTAGCTTCTTATTTGCAATAGCTTCATTTCTTAATTCTTCTATGGCCTTGTCATTTTCACAATGAACACAAACTACACTTCCTGTTTGTTTGGCCTTTTTTAAAACCTTGAGCATTTGCCCATCATCTAGCTTTCCACTATAAGTTGTGTATATTTTTATTGAAACAATTCCGTCATCATATAATTTTGAAATTTCATCAAGTAGCTTATCATTTAACTCATACAAGGCTCCATGGAAAGAGTAATCTATAACTGCCTTATCATCTGCCAAGTCATGATAGTGATCTATCATACTTGTAAGACTTGCTCCTTTTTCCAAAGCCCCTATATGGTCTATTATAGTTGTTGTTCCACCATAAGAAGCTGCAACAGTTCCTGTATAAAAATCATCAACTGAAACATACTTGCCCAAATCTAGGTTCATATGGGTATGAACATCAACTCCACCTGGAAGAACCAATTTGTCTTTAGCATCTATTATCTTTTGGGCAGAAATATCGATCTTATCTGAAATTTGTGAGATTTTTTCATCTTCTATCAAAATATCACATTTTTTTAATTTTCCGCCTACAAGAGCTTTTCCATTTTTAATCAAACACAACATATCATTTCCTCACGCTTCTATATCAATAAAGTCAAATTTATTTACATCAAAAAGCCCCTTATCAGTCAATTTTATTTCAGGAATCACAGGCAAGGTCATAAAGCCTAGGGTTAAAATAGGATCTAGATCATCCTTTCCATCCTTTAACTTGTATAAAATTTGATATAAAACTTCTTCAAGCTTTTTATTTGTATCTTCTATAGATGTCCTAGACATAAGACCTGCAATCTCCAAAGGTAAACTTGCAAGGACTTTGCCATTTTGAACTACACTTATACCACCGTTGATTTTTTTAATTGTCTTCATTGCCAAAAACATATCCGGATCATTATCTCCAACTATTACTAAGTTGTGAGAATCATGGGCTATAGTAGAGGCAAAGGCTCCATTTCTTATGCCAAAACCTTTTATTATCCCCTTGCCCATACTTTTTAAGCCCTTATGTCTTTCTATTACTACTATTTTTTGGTAATCTTCACTTGCTACAAAGACTCCTCCTTCAAGCTTTACATCTTCGACAAGCTTTGTTGTAAGAAGATTATTTTTGTGGATGCCTATTATATTTGCCTTGGTGCTTTTCATTTTTATTTGAAAATCTTCCAATTTATAATCATATATATTCACATTATCTAATTTTTTTATATAAGCCTTATCTTCAATATCTATAAGCAATTTAGCATTTTGACTTACTTTCTTGCCCTTTACATATACCGAATCGATCACAAAATCTTCTAGACTATCAAGAACTATAAAGTTTGCCTCATATCCTGGCGCAAGAGCTCCCTTTTTTTTCAAATTATAACAAGTAGCAGGATTTATGCTTGCAATTTTTATAGCATCAATAGGATCTATTCCATTTTTAATAGCAATTTTTATATTTTCATTTACTGAACCTTTTTCTAAGAGGTCTTTAGGATGCTTATCATCTGTGCAAAAAAGGCATCTGGATATGTTATCCTTGTTTATTGCCTTGGTCAAAGCATCCGCATTTTTTGCCGATGTTCCCTCTCTGATTTGGACATACATTCCTTTTGAAATCCTATCTTCCATCTCTTGGATGTTTGAACACTCATGATCTGTCTTTATGCCTGCTATCGCATAAGCATTTAGATCATTTCCCATAAGTCCTGGAGCATGCCCGTCAATTATCTTATCTTTAAAGCCTTGTATTTTTTCTAAAACGCTATTATCTTCATTTAAAAGACCTACATAATTCATCAGCTCTCCAAGGCCTAAAACCTTATCACAATCTTTAAATTTTTCAAGCTCTTTATAATCAAGAAGGGCCCCTGAATTTTCAAAAAAAGTCGCAGGTACACAAGATGGTAACATAATCCTTATATCAAGATCTAAATCTTTTGAAGCCTTGATTATATATTCTATGCCTTCAAGACCAAGTACATTTGCAATCTCATGAGGATCTGCTATTATAGTCGTTACTCCATTTACTAATAATAATTTTGCCAATTGACAAGGACTTACCATAGATGATTCTATATGGACATGGGAATCTATAAGAGAGGGGCAAATATATTTGCCTTTCAAATCAACTTCTTCTTTTCCTTGATAAAGGCCTATCCCTATAATTTCACCATTATCCACAGCCAAATCTTTTTTTATAATTTTATTTGAAAATACATCTACAATCTTTGCATTTTTAAAGACTAAGTCTGCTTTTTTTACTCCTCTTGCTATGCTTATTTTATCTTTCAAGTCTTGCATAAGTCCCTCTTTTATAAAAGGCCTCGCTAAAATACGAGGCCTCATTTTTAATAGTTTTTCAAATTAGCCCATATAATCTTTTTTATTTTCTTCGCTAATTCTATTAACCTTATGTTCTTCTTTTAATTCAAAGCCATTTTCTATATTGTTTGCTTTTTGAACTGCTATCAATATATTTTCATAACCTGTACACCTACACATATTATTAGCTAATTCTTTTCTTAGCTCTTCAATTGTATAGTATTTGCCTCTAGAAATTACTTCTGTAGCACGAACTATAAAACCAGGTGTACAAAAACCGCATTGAACTGCCGCTTCATCTACAAAGGCTTGTTGAACGATTGATAGAGATCCATCTTTTAAAGTTATTCCTTCTGTTGTCCAAATATCTTTGCCTTCTGCCCAAATTGCCAAGTAGATACAAGAGTTAAATGTTTCTCCATCAATAAGAACTGAACATGCCCCACATTCTCCAACTTCGCAGCCTTTTTTTACTGATGTTAAAGAAAACTCATTTCTTAAAAAATCTGTTAGTGATGCTCTCATGTCCACCATTTTGGCAACATTTACTCCGTTAATTCTACATTTAACTAGCTTATATTGAGGCTCAAAATGCAAGGCTTCTTCTTCTTTTTTTCCAAAAGGACCGTACTCACTGTTATGCATTAACTCCTCCTTTATGTTGTTTATCAATATCTTTAAGACATCTTATGGCTATTTCATATAGAATTTGTGTTCTTAAAGCCTTGGAAGCTCTCCATGAATCACGAGGAGATAGTTCCTTTAGTGCCTCTTTGGCAAATTCTTTCATTGTTTCTTCTGTCAAAACTTTTCCTTTAAAAGCATTTTCTGCCTCAAAAACTCTTACAGGTGTTGGACCTGCAACTCCATAAGCTGCTCTAATACTTTCTATTACATTATCTTCTTTAAATTTTACGGATATTGAACATGAAGAAGTTGCTATATCCATGGCATTTCTCATAGCGTATTTGAAATAGTGACCGTAGTAATTCTCATAGGATTGTTTTTTTATAATTACAGCTGTCATTATTTCACTAGGTCTAAGGTATACCTTACCAAAACCAAGATAAAAATCTGTTATGTCTACATATCTTTTGCCATTTTCTCCTTCAAGTTCGATTACGGCATCATAGGCAAAAAGTGTAGCAGAAGAATCTGCAGAAGGTACACCATTACAAACATTGCCCCCTATAGTTGCTATATTTCTAAGTTGTGGACCACCTGCTGTATCAACAGCTTCTCCTAATGTTGGACAGTATTTTTTTACCAAGTCATTGGCTGTTATATGAGAAAATGATGTAAGAGCTCCAATTCTTAAATCTCCATTTTCCATAAGACTAACTCCACGAAGCTTATCGCAAAGATATATAGAAATTAATTCCGCTCCTGCAAGTTTTCCTTCTCTAATCTTTATTAATACATCAGAACCACCGCCAATAAATACTGCTTGAGGGTGTTCTTTTTTTAATTCTATAGCTTCTTTTATGGTATTTGCTTCATAAATTGTTTTTACATCGTACATATTATTCCACCTCTCTACAAATCATTATCGATAAGTCCTGCTTCTTTGAATAATGGGAAGAGGACATGTGGTGTCATAGGTGCTTTATTTACAGATACACCAGTTGCATTTAGGATAGCATTTCTAATAGCTGGTGCTGGTGAACAAGTTGGTGGTTCTCCCAAAGACTTGGTGTTAAATGGAGAAGTTGGCTCAGGATTTTCTATAAAGTAAACTTCAAAGTCTGGATGATCCATAGTTGTAGATAACTTATAGTCTAGGAGGTTTCCATTTAAGATTCTTCCCTTATCATCATGTTTCATCTCTTCAGTTAGGGCAAAACCAACTGCCATTGACATACCGCCATGAACTTGGGCTTCGGCAAGTCTAGGATTAATTAGTTTACCACAGTCATGAACATTTACCAATCTTAAAACTTTAACCTTGCCAAGGTTTATATCAACTTCAACTTCAGCAAAAGAACAACCAAATGAATAAGCATTACTTCTAATAGTATAGGTTGATTCTGCACTTAAATGTTCACTATCTTTTGTATCATATAGGGAATTTGAAGCAACTTCTTCCAAAGTAGTTACAAGTTTTCCGTCAACTTTTCTTATTATTTCTCCATTGATTAAATCCAAGTTTTGTGGAGCCATTTCTTTTAGCTTTCCAGCCCTAGTAAGGATTTTTTCTTTTAGGATATTGGCTGTTTTTGTAATAGCAAAACTTGCCATATAAGTTTGTCTTGAAGCATAGGCACCAGTACCAAATGGAGTTACATCTGTATCTTGTTGGCTTACAATATGTACAGATTCAAAAGGAACTCCCAGAGCATCTGCGCTCATTTGTGCAAAGGCTGTATCTCCTCCTTGACCAATTTCAGTTTCACCAAGTTGAACTTGCAATGAACCATCTTGGTTTACAATCATTCTACAAGATGAACTTTCTAGAGAAATTGGATATACTCCTGTGTTATACCAGAAGGTTGCAGCTCCAATACCTCTTCTTATTTGACCTGTTTGGTTTTTATATTCTTCGCGTTTTTTATAATAATCTGTAACATTTTTACCAACAGTTAAACATTCTCTAAAGGTATCGTAGTAGTTTTCATTGTGAGTAAAGCCGTCCACATAACCTTTTGGCATTATATATTTCATCCTATATTCTAAAGGATCCATACCTAAAGCCTTGGCTACATCTTCTATATGACTTTCTCCTGCAAACATAGCTTGAGGTATACCATAACCTCTCATAGCTCCTGAAACAGGTAGATTGGTATAAATACTGTAGGAATCAGCCTCTACATTATCGCAAGGATATTGTTGGTGGAAACAACCCATAGCCTTGGATGCTATAGAATGACCGTGAGAAGCATAACCACCATTTCCTGCAAATACTTCTATTTTTCTAGCAGCAAAGGATCCATCTTTTCTCACATATGAAATTATATGTATCTTCATTGGGTGGCGGGTTCTAGTAGATGTAAATGTTTCTTCTCTTGAAGTATTTAAAACTACAGGATGACCTCCAACTTGAGTTGTAAGGTAAGCTGCCAATGGCTCATAAAGAGCATCTTGTTTGTTTCCGAAACCTCCGCCTATGTATGGTTTTATTACCCTGATTTTTCCCCAAGGTAGACCTAAAGCTTGACCGCAAACACGTCTTACTATGTGAGGCAATTGGGTTGAAGCTACAACGACAATTTTGCCTGCTTCTTCGTAAGCATATACTATTCCATTTTCTATATGAGCATGTTGAACCATTGGTGTTTCATACCAACCTTCAACTTTTATTAGGCCTTCTTCTTTTATAGCCTCTTTATAATTTCCCCTATAATTTGTAGTATGATCTATGATATTTTTTGGACTTTCTTCATGGATCAAAACTCCTTGAGTCTTCATAGACTCTAGTGGATCAAAAACAGCTTGGTATTGTTCATATTCAACTTCAATAAGTTTTAGGGCCTTGCTACAAGTTACTTCATCTTGGGCTATAACAACTGCTATATCATCTCCATAATACCTAACGTGGGTATTTAAAAGATTTCTATCGGCCTTGTCTTGGTGATTTGGATCAAGTGACCAAGGGTGTCCTGCTGTTGGATAACACCATTCTGGCACATCAAAACATGTTATAACCTTTATCACTCCTTCAAGTTCCATAGCCTTTGAATAATCAATGGACTTTACCCTACCATGGGCTATGGTTGAGTGTAGTATTTTTGCTACATAAGCATTTTTTGATATCATATCCTCGGTATACTTTGCCCTGCCAGTTACCTTGTCATATGCATCAACTCTGTCAACGTTCTTACCAACGTACATAGTTAACCTCCATTTTTTTATTAACCTATTATATTAAATAAGCCTTTATCAGTAGTTTGAAATATATGTACAAAATTCTTTATAGAGCCTAAAGCCCATATAATATTAAAAAAGTATACATTACTTTGTTTTATCATAATAACATAAAAAAACAAAAATCAAAACGATATTTCATAACTAATATGTTACATTCTTGATATATTTTTTAAGTCTGATTTTTTATTTGATTTTTAAAAAACCAGACCTAATTTATTAAACTACCTAGCCTTCTACTTTTTCATAAACTACTTCAAGCTCATTTTCGACAGCCTTATCTTCTTCTTTTTCAGGTATCAATTTATTCATCAATACTGCAGAAATTGTTGCCAAAACTACTGGAGAAGATCCTATGGCAACAGCCAATTCTTGTGGCATAAATACAACGCCAGCATTTGCTGCAGCAGCTGTAACTGAAGTAAAACCAACACCTATTGCTACTGAAATTCCAACTATGGATGTATTTCTTGCAGTTAAAGGTTGAGATGTTATCATTCTAATTCCATTCATTGTAATAGCCGCAAAAACAGAAAGTGTTGCCCCACCTAGGACTGGATAAGGAATTGTTGTTAATAATGATGATAGTTTTGGAACAAGTCCTGATATTAGAATAATAATAGATGCAATAGTAAAGACTATTCTATTTACAACTTTATTAATTGAAACAATACCGGCATTTTGTGAAAATGTTGCTGTTGGCATACAGTTAATAAAGGCTCCAAAAATATTTGCAACTCCATAACCGATTATGCCTCCCCTTAACTCTCTATCAGTAGGAATCCTATCCATACCACCTACAGTTGTAGATGTCATATCACCAATTCCCTCGATTGCAGTTACTATAAATATGATTGATATTGAAACTATGGCTGATGGCTCAAAACTTATACCAAAGTGTAAGGGTTTAATAAAAGAGAACCAACTTGCATCAGCTACACTTGATAAATCTACCATATTAAAGAAAAGTGCCAAGATATATCCGCAAATCATAGAGAATAATACGCTAGCAAGGCTTAACATTTTTTTGCCAAAATTTGAAAAAATTATGCCAAGTATTAGGGTAACAGCTCCTACAAAGAAGTTTTGCCAAGATCCCCAACCTGCTATAGAAACATCTCCACCACCACCTATGTAATTCATAGCTACAGGATAAAGCGAAAGACCTATTACAAGTACTACTGTTCCTGAAACCAAAGGCGGAAATAAAGGTAATATGTATTTTAAACCTAGACCAAACAAAATAGAAAACATTGCTCCTACTATTTGAGCTCCAAAAATTATTGCTATAATATCTCTTGGATTACCAGTTTGGAACTGACCTGCCAAGGCTATCATTGTTGGTACATAGGCAAAAGAAACCCCAAAAATCATAGGTAGTTTTGAGCCTATTAGCTTTATAGGATAAAGCATTATCAAGGTTGTAAGGGCTGAACCTATTAGGGACATTTGTACTAAAACTATCATATCTTCTGCTGATAGGCCTGCTGCAGCACCAACAAGTATTGGAGGCGTTATACAGCCTGCTATCATGGCAATTACGTGTTGAAAAGCAAGTGGTAAAGCATCTTTTACTGAGATTTTTGCGTAAAAATCAAATAGACCACTATACTTTGAGTCTTCTTTTTTCATTTCTTCTCCTTTTTAAGTGTAAAAAGACTATCGACTTTTAGCCGATAATCTTTTTTCTTATAAGTTTTTTTCTAAACAATTATTAGTATTTTTCCTAATCTTTTTATTCCTTTTCCATCATTTCTCTTTCAGCTTCTTCTTCTGCTAGAGATTTCTTTGGAAGGATAATGTTTAGTATAAATACTACTACTGTTGCTAGAACTACTGGTGATGAGGTAAATACCATTTTAAACCATTCTGGGAATTGTCCCACTGCTTGATCTCCAAGTTGTACTATTCCCATACCTAAAGCTATACCAAGACCTACTATAGTTATATTTCTTGAGCTCATTTCATCAGAAGTAATTAGCTTCATACCAGACATGGTTATTTGGGCAAATACTGTAATTGTAGCCCCTCCTATAACTGCTTGAGGTACTGAAAGCATCAAAGCTCCAAATTTAGGTAAAAATCCTGCTATTAATATAAGTATAGCTGTATACTTAAATACATGTTTTGATACTACCTTAGTTAAGGTAACAATTCCTACATTTTGGCTATATGTTGCTGTTGGAAGTCCACCAATTAGTGATCCAATAACAGATACAACCCCGTTTGCCTTTATACCACCAGATAATTCATCCTCACTTGGTGTTCTATTTAAACCACCTGCTGTTGTTGATGATAAATCTCCAACAGCCTGGATAGAATTTACTACAAACATGACAGACATGGTTATGACTGCATCTAGTGGAAATTCTAGCTTAAAAGGCATAAGTCTTGGTAGAGTTAACCAAGCCGCAGCTGCTATCCCCTTCAAATTTACTATATTTAGAAATAGAGAGGCTAGGTAACCCGCTAGAATACCAATAAGTATAGCTGCAAGTTTTACAATTCCTTTTCCAAACATGTTACAAACTAGAACTACTGCTAAAGTTAATAGGGCTACTGCCCAAAATCTTAGGTCACCTTGGTTTGGATTTCCATTGCCTCCTGCCATGTAATTTAAAGCCACAGGATATAGGGAAAGTCCTATGGTCAATACTACAGTTCCTGATACCATTGGAGGAAAATACTTATAAATTCTTTTAATATTCATTCCAACTATAAAGGCGACTATACCCCCTACCAACTGTGACCCATAAACAGCACCAATTCCGTATTTTATGCCTATACTAGTAAGAACTGGTATATAGGCAAAAGATACTCCCATTATTACAGGAAGTTTAGCTCCAACTTTCATTACTGGATATATTTGTAAGAAAGTGGCTATAGCTGCAATAAACATACCTGCTTGAATCAAGTATAAAGATTCTTCTGCCGATATGGCATGGGGTGTATTGGCTAATTGTCCTGTCAGTACTATGGCTGGCAAGGTATTGCCAACTATCATTGCCAACAAGTGTTGTAAGGATATAGGAAAGCTCTTTTTAAAATCTGGCTTTCCTTCAAAATCAAATAAAGACTTGCTTTGGTTTTTCTTTGCTACTTTTGTTTCCATTTTTCCCTCATTACTTTATAAATTCTATACAAGCTTCCAAATTTCTTGGGCTCTTTCTTTAGATTTTGCGTGAATTTCTTCTTGATCAACCTTTAGGATTACCTTATCTTTCATGACAAAGTCGCCGTTTATGATAGTATCATTTACCAGTCTTCCTGTTAGACCAAAGATAGCATGGCCTCCCCAGTTATCTTTGTTAAATGGAGTATAAGGATTATATTCAAGGGTGATTATATCAGCATAGGCATCTTTTTCTAATACTCCTATTTTTCTCTTGAAATATTTGGAGAAAATTTCAGGATTGTTCTTAAATTGGATTTCTAAAGCCTCAGCAAAACCTTTTGTAGGATCGGTAGAATTATGAGCTAAAAGTATATTTGCTACTTTTAATGAGTCAAACATATCGTTTGTGTAGGCATCTGTTCCCATACCAACCTTTATACCTTTTTCCATTATTCTTAAAATTGGAGGGCAGCCTACTGCATTGTTCATATTTGATTCTGGGTTAAAGATTAATGGAGTCTTGTGTTCTTTTAATATGTCCATTTCTCTTTCATTAATATGAACTCCATGTACTGCCAAGGTATTTTCTGTGATTATGCCAAAATCTTCTAATCTTTCTACAATTCTTTTGCTATGCTTTCTTTGGCAATCCCATTGATCCTCTATACCCTCTGCTATATGAACATGATAACCGTCATAGACTCCTTCCATGGCTTCTCTTGCCTTGTAAAGAGTCTCATCAGAAAGAGTAAAAGATGCATGAAGACCAAACATAGCCTTTATCATATCTTCATTATCATCTTTTTGACATTTCTTGATAAAATCGATATTTTCTTTTATTTCCTTATCCCTAATCTCCCTTCCGTCCCTGTCTGATAACTCATAGCAAAGAGATGTTCTCATCCCTAAATCTTTTGCTGCTTGGGCAAGTATAGACAAAGACCCTGTTACAGAGTTTGGGCCAGAATGGTGGTCAAATAAAGTGGTAACACCATTTTGAATTGATTCCATGTAAGTTGTGTAGGCATTTAATTTTACATCTTCACTAGTTAAGGTCCTATCCAAAGCCCACCATAAGTTTTCCAAAACATTATAGAAATTATCAGTTGGTTTGGATGTCGCCATACCTCTAGCATAGGCAGAATAGATATGTGAGTGACCACATATCATTCCTGGCATAATTAGTTTTTTCTCTACATCATAAACTTCTTCATCTGGATATTTCTTTTCTATTTCAGAAGCTTCTCCTATATCTGCTATATAATTGTCTTTGATGTAAATTGCACCGTCTTCATAAAAATTATTATCAGCATCATTTGTTATAATGCAGCCGTTTGTTAGAATCATTTTTCTCTCCTTTGTCTTAAAGCCCTACTTATATAGCTTTGCTGTTGGTTTTAGGTAATGTTGGTAATTTTCTTCTATAGCCTCAACTAATTTAACCATTTTTTCATCTAAATCTTTATTTATATCCTTTGTTTCTATGACATTGCCATTTTCAAGTCTTACTTTGTATTTCTTATCTGAAAGCTTTAAAAAGCCTACATTATTTGAGTCTACAAAGTCTTCTTCTGTCCAAAATACGGTAAATTTATCCTTGTATGGTTTACCAGCATGGGGACAAAATACTCCACAGTTACCACATTCGTTACACATGCCATCTATATGGATTATTTGGTGTAAATTCTCAAATCCAGAAACTTCTATAGAAACATTTGCTCTATTTGGACAAACTTCTGTACAAATTTCACAGATTTGATCACATTTTAGGCATCTATTAGCTTCTTTTGGGCCTTCTAGTTTTTCTTTTAAAATTCCTCTTTTAGCATAGATTGTTTCAACTTCTTCATCGACCTTATATTTTTTGAAGTCATTTTCTAGATTTTCTTTTCTTAGAATATCTAAGGCTACAACTTTTGCTTGACCCATAGCCTTTACTATAGTTGAGGCTCCTGTCAAACAATCACCAATTATATAAACATTTTCTATGTTTGATTCATAAGTATCTAGAGTCTTTGGTTTTTTCCTATCATCAAGGTTAATGCCATTTTCTTCAAAACAACTTGTATCTACTTGGGCTCCTGTAGCTCCAATTACTGTATCAAATTCTAAGGATACTTCTTCCCCTGTAGCTACTACAGCTTTTCTACCTGACCCATCAAATTCACCTAGTTTCATCTTGTTGCATTTTAAAACTTTTCCATCATAAGATACTGGAGCAAGAAGTTCTAATATTTTGTGACCCTCTTCTTTTACATCGTTGACTTCTTCTTGGGTTGCTGGCATGTAGGCTTCTGTTCTTCTATAAATTAAGGTAACTTCTTCTACGCCTTCTTG
Organism: Peptoniphilaceae bacterium; assembly: GCA_028723425.1. Classification (GTDB taxonomy): domain Bacteria; phylum Bacillota; class Clostridia; order Tissierellales; family Peptoniphilaceae; genus Anaerococcus. Next base: position 36,364 of record JAQYEZ010000003.1, read on the forward strand.
TCTTGCTGCAGTTCTTGTACAGTCCATAGCAACATCTCCTGCACCAACTACGGCTACTTTCTTACCTAATTTAGCCCCACCTTCCATTCTTACATCCCAAAGGAAGTCTAGAGCATCTAGTATATTGTCTTTGCCTTCTTTAACTGGAGATTTTCCTTTTTTCCATGCTCCTGTAGCAACTATTATGTAATCATAGTCTTTTTTAAGGTCTTGGTATGACTCTGTTACTTCTGAATTAAAGGCAAATTTTACTCCTTGCTTTAGGGCAATCTTGTAATCTCTTTCAATGTCAGCATCAGAAATTCTAAATTCAGGAATAATGTGAGAAACTATACCATAGGGTTTGGATAATTTTTCACGAACCAAAACATCCATACCATTTCTTCTTAAATAGCTTGCTGCAGCAATTCCACCAGGACCTGCACCAATTACTAGTACCTTTTTATAAGACTTTAAGTCTGTTGGTTTTATATTTTCTACAAACTTATCTTGGGCCTTGTTTGCTGCTATAAGTTTGATATTTCTTATTTGCATGGTCTTTTCATAGTCAACTCTAGTACAATGGCTTTGGCAATAATGGGCACAAATTTGGCCAAGTATAGTTGGAGCTGTGTTATCATTGGCTATTACTTCCATTGCCTTATCATAGTTTCCCCTAGCTACAAGCTTTAAGTATTCAGGAACTTGTTGGTTGATCGGACAGCCTCCGTCTTTACAAGGAGCCTTGTAGCAATCTGTAAGAGGAAGAGTTGATTGTGTTTTTCTTGAGCCTACTTTTTCTCTATAAAGTTTATTGTTCTTCCAATCGCTTATTATCTGATCCCTAAGACTTACAATTTTTTCTACATCCACACCAGCATATGGTTTTTCTAGTAGCTTTTCTGTTTTTTCTGCCAGTTGTTTAAGTCTTACATAGCCACCTGGTTTTAGTAAGGTTGTAGCAACTGTTATAGGTTGACCTATAGCTTCAAAAATTTCCCCTATATTTCTTGCATCTGCTCCCCCTGAATATGATATAGGAAGTTTGCCAGCAAATTCTTCGGCAAGCTTTGCTGCCATTGATAAGGTAAGGGGAAGTAGAGATCTACCTGACATATACATTTCTTCTGCTGGAAGCTCATTTCTTTTTACATCTACTGGGAAAGTGTTAGATAGTTTAAGGCCAAAGACTAGACCTTTTTCCTTAGCAAGCTTTAAAAGTTTTTTAAACATAAGCACTGCATCATCATATTGAAGGTCATCTTTAAAATGGAAATCTGTAAAGGAAATATAGTCATAGCCCATATCATCTAGTGTTTTTCTAGCATATTCATAGCCAAGGATGGTAGGGTTACACTTGATAAAGGTATTGATTTTCTTTTCTGTTAAAAGATATTGGGCTATTTTTTCTATCTCATGAGCAGGACAACCGTGCAAGGTTGATAGGGTTATAGAATTGCAAATTTTTGGGCTAATATTGTTTAAATCTTCCAGACTAAAGTTTTCAAATTGATCTATGGTTTCTTTTAAATAGTTTTGACATTCTTTGAAAATTTCTGTAGCTTCAGCATTTTTTAAGCCTTCTATGTAAGAATCTATTTTAGGAGATTTTATTCCTTCTAGGTCGTAACCGCAGGACATGTTGAAAGCAAAATCTTTTTTATCTGAAAGCTTAAATTCTTTTGCAAATACTTGAATCAAAAAATATGCTTTGACATATTCTTCAAAAGCTTGGCTAACTGTTAATTCTGTTGACCATTCGCAGTTGTAGCATTCATCTTCAGCCAAAATACAGGGTCTTCCTATAGCCTTTTGTATGTCTTCTCCGTCAAGAATTTGAACAGTTTTTAATTCTATAAATCTTGCTCCAGTCAAATAGGCTGTAAGTATATTTTGTGCCAATTGTGAATGAGGTCCTGCGGCAGGACCTAGGCAAGAAGAAATTTCATCTCCAAAAACTGTTTTTAACTTTATATTTGCTTTGTTTTTATAGAAAGCCTCTTTTCTTATTCCAAAAACTTTCCCTTCATTTTTATATTCTTCCTTTATCCAATTGATTAAATCTTCAAAAGACATGGGTCTCATATATTCACTCATATTTACCTCACTTTAATCTTAAACAAATTATAAATTTTCTTTATTTGTAAAAGTATATTTATATATATCGTTTTCATTTTTATGAATTTTAATTTTGTATCCAAAGATTTTTTAAAAAGGGAGCTGTTGCAGCATTTTTTTTGCAACAGCACCTTATTTATCTTATTTTGTATATTCTAATGGTAAAACTGCATAAGTTGCTGCACAGGTTACTAAATCTTGTTTAAAGGTAATTTCATTTGGTGCGTGAGCTTGATCTTCTGCTCCAGGTCCAAAGCCAATTACAGGAATATTATGTCTACCCATAATAGCAACTCCATTTGTAGAGAAGGTCCATTTGTCTGTTAAAGGAAGTTTCTTTCTCTTTTTGATTTCTTTTTCTACATTTGGTGCTATTCTTTCTTGACCGTAAAGACCTGTATAGGCTCTTTGAAGTGCCTCTGTTACAGGATGGTCTTCTGGAATTACCCAAGTTGGGAAGTAAGCTTCTTGTTCATAGCTTAGACCTTTCCAAGATGGTCTTTCATAATTATACATAGTAACTTTTGCCCCGTATTTTTTAGCAGCTGGTAAATCTTCAATTTCTTTAATACAAGATTGCCATGTTTCTCCTGCTGTCATTCTTCTATCTAAAGATACAGCACAAGAATCTGCTACTGCACATCTTGATGGTGATGTAAAGTAAATTTGTGAAGTTGTAACAGTTCCTCTTCCCAAGAAGTTTGCTTCCTTGTAGTCTGGATTGTATTTTTCATCTAGCATTTTTACTAGACCCTTAATTTCTACTGAATCATCTGCTGGATTTTCATTTAATTGTTCAATTTCATTTAAGATTTTTGCCATCTTATAAATAGCATTATCTCCTCTTTCTGGGGCAGAACCATGAGCAGATACTCCTGTAACTTCTACTCTCATTTCCATACGGCCTCTTTGACCTCTATAAATTCCGCCATCAGTTGGTTCTGTTGAAACAACAAATTCTGGTTTTATTCCCTCTTGTTCAATCATATATAACCAGCAGTTTCCATCACAGTCTTCTTCTTGGACAGTTCCTGTAACCAAAACTCTAAATTTATCATTTAAGAAATCAAGGTCTTTCATGATTTTTGCTCCATATACAGCAGCTACGATTCCACCTAATTGGTCAGATCCACCACGACCGCCAATCAAATTTTCATCTTCAAAGCCCTTATAAGGATCAAAATCCCAGTTTTCTAAATTTCCAATACCTACAGTATCAATATGAGCATCAAAAGCTATTTGCTTTTCGCCTGTTCCCATTTCCCCAAGAACATTACCTTGCTTGTCGATCCAAGCCTTGTTAAATCCAACCTTTTCCATTTCTTCTTTTATTCTATTGGCCTTATCGCCTTCTTCGCAGGATTCTCCCTTTAGAAAAATTAAATCTCTAAGAAAGGCATTCATGTCTTTAGAATATTTTTGAGCAGTTTCTTTAACTAGATCATAATTGATTTGTGTCATAATATCTCCTTAGCTTTTAAAATCTATAAGTTCTTATTTGTTGTTTACTCTTTTTTTATCATTCTTCCAAAGCTCTTCTAACTTAGCCTTTGGATTTTCTACTCTTTGTAAGAAGATCATAGCTGCAATTATATATGGTTTAAAGCTTGCTTCTTTGTATAAATCTTTTCTATATCTATCAAATACACTTGCTTCAACTTCACCTTCCTTACAAGATACGCCTGATATATCTGCTGGAAGTGGATGGCAATATAAAGCCTTTCCATCTTTTGTTGTTGCCATTAATTCTTCTGTTACTGTCCAATCCTTATGTTGGGCATTTTGCTCTAATAATTCTTTTTCTAGTTGATCAATTCCATCAAAATCACCTTCTGAATAAAGTTTTGTTCTTTCTTCCATAGCTGCAAAGGGAGCCCAGGATTTTGGATAAACTATGTCAGCATCTTTGAAAGCTTCTTTCATATCATTAGTTACTGTAAATGATCCGCCTGATTCTTCTGCTTGTTTTTTAGCAAGTTTAGTAATATCATCCATTACTTCATAGCCTTCTGGATAAGCTAGAACTACATCCATACCAAGTCTAGTCCATAAACCAATTCCACCTTGGGGACATGATAGTGGTTTACCATATGATGGTGAATAAGCCCATGTTAAGGCAACTTTTTTTCCTTTTAGGGATTCTATTCCGTCAAAATAATGAGCAAAGTGGGCTGTATCTGCCATCATTTGTGTTGGGTGGTCTCTATCACATTGTAAAGATACTATAGTTGGTCTTTGTTCAAGAGTTCCTTCTTCATAACCTCTTTGAACTGATTTGGAAAATTCTTCTTGGTATTCGTGACCTTGGCCGATGTACATATCATCTCTAATTCCAACAACATCTGCCATAAAGGAAACCATATTTGCTGTTTCAAGTAAAGTTTCACCGTGAGCTATTTGGGATTTCTTTTCGTCCAAATCTTGCACTTCAAGGCCAAGTAGGTTACAAGCTGAAGCAAAGGAAAATCTTGTTCTTGTTGAATTATCTCTAAAGATAGAAATTCCTAAGCCTGAATCAAATATTTTTGCTGATTTGTTATTTTCTCTTAACTCTCTTATAGCATCTGCCACAGCCCAAACTGCCTTCAATTCATCTTCGCTCTTATCCCATGTTAAGAGGAAGTCATCTTGGTATAAATTTTTAAAATCTAAATTGTCTAATTGGTCAATAATATTTTGAAATTTGTCTGTCATTTTTTTCTCCTTATCTTTGTATTTTATAATTGTAGTTTTCTTCGTTGGTATAATATCCATCCCAAACAACTTTCCTATAATGAGCAAAGTCTGTATCTCCTTCTGTTGAGAAGAGTAGAATTACAGAATTTTCATCCAATTTTAAATCCTTTTTAATTTCTTCCAAATCTTTTCTTTGAAGAATTTCACTAAGAGCTCCCATAGTAGCTGCTCCCGATTCACCAGAAATAATTCTTTTATCATCTTTTAAAGGATTGCCTAGAATTCTCATTCCTCTTGCAGCCGCCTTATCTGGAATAGAAAGAAAAGCATCGGCATAGGATTTAAGTATTGGCCAACCTACAGTTACAGGTTCCCCACAAGCAAGTCCTGCCATTATAGTGTCCATCTTTCCTGTTACCATGTGGATCTTTCCATCATTAGCTTGGGCCGTAATGAAATTGCAATTTGCTTTTTCAGGTTCTACTATGGTAATAAATGGCTTATCCTGGCCTTCAAATACAGAGCTAAAGTAGCCTGTTACCCCTGTTGCAAAAGATCCAACTCCTGCTTGGACAAAAATATGAGTAACTTTTTCTCCTCTCTCTTCTAATTGGTCCTTGGCCTCTTTTGCCATAGTTGAATAGCCTTGGATAATCCAAGTTGGAATTTTTTCATAGCCATCCCAAGCTGTATCTTGAACCATTATCCAACCGTTTTCTTGGGCATATTTGTTTGCAAGCCTTACACATTGGTCATAATTTAACCCATCCATTATGTCGCATTTTGCTCCCAAGGCTCTTATATTATCTCTTCTTTCTATGGCTGATCCACTTGGCATAATTACTACGCATTTTTGATTAAGTTTATTGGCAGCCCAGGCAACTCCCCTTCCATGATTACCATCAGTTGCAGTAACAAAGGTCAAATCGCCAAGCTTTTCTTTTACTTCTTTTGAAGTTAACTTCTCAAAAGGTAAATCATCAATATCTACTCCTAGTCTTTCTGCTATGTATTTACCGATAGCAAAAGAGCCACCCAGTACTTTGAAAGCGTTTAATCCGAACCTATATGATTCATCTTTTACAAAAATATTTTTTACACCGAATTGCTCCGAAAGATTCTTTAACTCTACTAAGGGAGTAATAGAGTATTGAGGAAAACTTGAATGAAATTTTTGGGCCTTGCCAGTAACTTCTTTATTAATAAAGCTTAAATCTGCTTTTTTTTCATCTGCTATTTTATTCAGTACAATTTTATAAGTTTCCTTCATCAAAACTCCTTTCCAAAAATTATAGTACTATCTCAATGTTTTATGTAACATATTACTAAAACAATTGTAACATATTAGCCAAATAATATAAAGGCTTTTTTTTAAATTTTTTTATTATTTTTTTGAGAGGATTTTTGCCTTTATTTTTGAAATAGATACTTAAGTTTATTCCTTTTCTTTTTAACTGTGATATAATAAATATCAAATATTACAGCTAAGGAGGAGCTTGATGAAGGATATAAAATTAGATGTATGTGGCGGCTGCAATGCAAAAATTCCACCTGCATCTCTAGATGAGATTTTAAATTCTATTGTCAATTATAAGAGAAAAGACATCCTTGTTGGATACGATTCCAAGGATGATTCTGCAGTAATTAATATAGATGATAAAACAGGAATAATTACAAGTTTAGACTTCTTTCCTCCAATGGTAAGTGATCCCTTTGTTTTTGGTCAGATAGCTGCTGCCAACGCCCTAAGTGATATATATGCCATGGGAGCAGAAGCAATTTGTGCATTAAATATTGTAGCTTTTCCAGAGAATGGGGATATAGGAGCTCTCGAAAAAATTCTTCAGGGTGGAGCTTCAAAAGTGACCGAGGCTAAGGCTAGCCTTGTTGGAGGACATTCTATACACGATCCTAAGGTAAAATATGGACTAAGTGTTATAGGAAAATGTCCAATAGATAAAATATGGAAAAATAATACTCCAAAAATTGGCCATAAGTTAATTTTAACCAAGCCTTTGGGAGTAACTCTTGTTGTTAATGCCCACTCTCTAGGTCTTGTAAGTGATGAAGACTTTGATTTGGCTATAAATTCTATGACTACCTTAAATAAGTATGCTAAGGATATTTTGCAAAAATACAAGATATCTTCTGCAACAGATGTGACTGGCTTTTCGCTTTTGGGTCATCTTGGAGAAATGGTCGATAAGAATTTCACCGCTATTTTAGATTCAAGCCAAATACCCCTACTTAAAGGAGCTAGAAAGGCTGCCAGTGAATTTGTCTTTACCAAGGGAGGCGAGCGCAACAGGTTGTTTATGGAAAAAAAGGTCGAGTTTCAAGTTGATGACTTTCCCTTAGAGGAAATTTTGTATGATCCTCAAACCTCAGGCGGTCTATTGGTTGCCATAGATCCAAATGATGCCGATAAGGCTTTGGAAGAATTGAGGGTAAATAATATAGAAAGCAGTATAATTGGCGAAATTTACAAAAAATTTGATAAAAGTATTTTTATAGTATAGGAGGAAGACTTAAATGAAAGAAGTAGATGCAAGAGGTATAGAATGCCCAATGCCAGTTATCATGGCAAAAAGACTGGTAAACGAGGGAGAAGAAGAATTTAAGGTTTTTGTAAACGAAAAAATTGCCGTAGAAAATTTAAATAAAATGGCAAAACAAGTTAACTACAAAACCAGTGTAAGAGAAAAGGAAAATGGCGAATTTGAACTTTTGTTTGAAAAGTCAGAGTCAGTAGATAAAGATAATCCAAAAAAGCTTATGGAAAGTGAAGAATATATAGTAGTTTTTGATTCTGATAGTCTGGGAGAAGGCGACAAAGACTTTTCCAAAAAATTGATAGAATCTTTCCTCCTAGCTCTAACAGAACAAGATAAGTATCCAGAATACCTTATCTGCTACAATAGGGGAGTTTATTTAACAACTGAAAGAGAAAATGCCATAGAGGATTTAAAAAAATTGGAAGATAGGGGTGTAAAAGTTCTCTCTTGCGGTCTTTGCCTTGACAATTACGGTCTAAAAGAAAAACCAAAAGTTGGAAAAGTAACAAATATGTATGAAATAGTAGGACTTATGACTTCTAAAAGAGTTGTAAGACCCTAATGGAATATATACTTTACACCTTTGAGTCCACAACCGATGCTATGCTTGCTGAAATGACTGTAACAAATGAAAAAATTAGGGCTAGACTAGTTCCCCTTCTACCTGAAATTGATGCTGGTTGTGGGCTTGCACTTAGGTTTGAAAAAGATTTTGATAAAGAAGTGAAAGAGATTTTTTCTAAAAATTCTCTATCATTTCAAAAAAGGTATCGCCTTATTTATGGGGAAAACGAAAGAAAACCAAAGGTTTTAGAATATGATTTACTTTGATAATGCAGCAACAACAATAGATAAGGATAAAAAAGTAATAGAGGCTATAACTTATGCTCTTATGAACAAAAATTTTGCCAATCCTTCTAGGGGATCCTATAAACTTAGTCAAAATGCCCTTAGAAAGCTTATCGAAATAAGGATGAGCCTTGCGAATTTTTTCGAGTCAAATGATCCCAAAAAAGTAATCCTTACCCCAAATATTACCTACAGTTTAAATATTATAATTAAAAGTCTATTTAAGAAAGGTGACCATGTGATAAGTAGCCTAGCAGAGCATAATTCAGTCCTTAGACCTCTTTATGATTTTGAGACTAGGGGTGGAGAACTTTCTTTTATAGGAATTGATGATAAGTTCAATTTAGAACTTGACCAAATCGAAAAACTCATAAAGGAAAATACCAAAGCCCTTGTAATTACTGCGGCATCAAATGTCTCTGGCAAGGTTACAGACTTAAAGAAAGTTTATTCTATTTGCAAAAAACATAAGCTAAAGTTAATAATTGATGGTGCTCAGCTTGCAGGAGCTTGTGATTTTTCTATGGAAGACTTTGATGATACTATATTTGCCTTTACAGGTCATAAGGCCCTCCACGGCCCCCAAGGAACGGGAGGCTTTATAATAAAGGGCGATTTTGATTTTGAGCAAGTTTTTTCGGGAGGATCGGGTTTTGATTCTTTTTCAAAAAAACAACCCCACTCTCTGCCAGACCTCTTTGAACCTGGCACTGCAAACTTGCCTTCTTTTATAGGGCTTGAGGCAGCAATAGAAGTTTTAAAGGAAAATAAGCCTTATGAGAAGTTAGACAAGCTTACAAGATACCTCTATGAGAATCTAAAAGAAAACAAAAATCTAGACTTTTATACCAGGCTTGAAAAAATAAACGCCCCAATAGTTTCTTTTAACATCAAAGGTTTTGATGCAAATACCATAAGCCATATTTTAGATTTAAAATATGACATTTGTACAAGGGCGGGCTCTCATTGTGCCCCACTTTTTCACAAAAGATTTGGCACAAAAAAAAGATCTATTGTTAGATTAAGTCTTTCCCCTTACAACACTAAGGAGGAAATAGACTATGTAGTAAAAGCAATAAATGAAATTTCTATACAAAAATAGCCGCCACAAGGACGGTTATTTTTGTAGAAACAATAATTTATTTTTATCAATTTGAAAATATAAGTCTTCCTTATTTTTTAAGCTAGTCCACTTTTCTTTATCTATCTCAATCCTTAAAAATCCACCTTTTTTAGAAGCTGCTTTTCTAGCAATTATAGTATAGCCAAAAAGCTCCTCAATTTCTTCTATAACTTCAAGTTGGTAAGAGTTTATGCCAAGATCTTTATCGCCAAGCTTTATATAAGGACTTCTAATTCCTATAAAGTCGCTTTTTATACAAGAATCAAGTCTTAATTCAAGATCCCAAGCCTCGGCATAATATAAATCTTTACTTAGATGTTTTAAGCTTGTAAAGTTTTTACAGCCTGAAAGTTCAGCAGCAGAAAGAGTTTCTGGATTTTTGAAAAGCTCTTCTGTCTTTTTCATTTTTTCAGCTTTGCCCTTATTCATCACAACTATAGAATCGCACATTCTATAGGCTTCATCCATATCGTGTGAAACAAATAGGGTTTGTATTTTATATTTTTCTATGGTCTTTTTTATATCTAACTCAATAGTCCACCTTAGGTATTGATCTATAGCAGAATAAGGTTCATCGAGTATCAAAAGTTCGGCATCATTTACCAAGATTCTTGCAAGGGCTGCCCTTTGCTTTTCTCCTCCAGAAATTTGTGTCGGATACTTATCTTTTACTGCTAAAAGATTTAATTCTTGTAATTTTTGCCCAACAATAGCATTAAAATCGCAATCCTTATTTCTAATTCCTGCAGCTATATTTTCATAGACAGTCATATTGGGAAAGAGAGCATAGTCTTGGAAGAGATAACCTATTAATCTATCTTGAACTTTTAAGTTTATCTTTTTTTCAGAGTCAAACAAAACCCTATCGTTTAATACAATTCTTCCCCTATCAGGCCTTACTATACCCGATATGCATTTGAGACTTAAGCTTTTTCCAGATCCCGAAGCTCCTAAAATTCCTAGAACCCCTTCTTTACTTTTAAAATCTACATCCAAAACAAAACTTCCAAAGTCTTTATATATATTTACTTCTAACATCCTAGGCTCTTTTCTTTCCGTAATTGTTGGCTTCTAGTAAGTTTATTATTAAAAGGATAAAAAGTGATATTAAAATATTTATAAACACCCATTTGTAGGCAAGATCATCTTGACCTACTCTCCAAAATTGATAAACACTTGTCGAAATTGTAGCGGTTTTTCCTGGTATGAATCCACTTACCATGCTGGTTGCTCCATATTCTCCAAGGGCTCTTGCAAAAGAGAGTACAAGTCCTGCCAAGACTCCTTTTTTTGAACAAGGCATCATCACTTTCCAAAAAATCCAAGTATTGCTTTTACCTAGAGTTTGGGCTGCATATTTTAAATTTATGTCAAAAGATTCAAAAGCTCCTCTGGCAGTCCTGTACATAAGGGGAAATGTTACTATAACTGTTGCAATTATTGCAGAATACCACTTCATTATCAAATTTAAGTCAAATAAGTCTTTTAGTGCCCCTCCAAAAAAACTATTTGGTCCTAAAGCTTTTATTATAAAGAATCCTATAACAGTTGGTGGAAGAACTAGGGGCAAGGTAAAAATCACATCGCAAATTCCCTTTAAAGTAGGCTTTAATTTTTTTACATAATAGGCAAAAAATATGCCCAAGAAAAAGGTAATAATTGATGATATTATAGCAATTCTTATAGAATTATATAGTGGAAAATAGTCCATAGCTAAAACTATTTAATTGGGGTAAATCCAGCTTTCTCAAAAATTTCACTAGCCTTATCTGTTTTTAAGAAGTCTAAGAATTTTTGAGCATCTTCTTTGTTCTTGCTATTTTCTAAAACAGCTGCAGGATAGATAACCTTGTTATCAAGCATAGAATCATCAGCTTCTGCAACTACTTGTAGGTTAAATGCTTTAGCATCTGTTGCATATATAATTCCTGCGTCAACTGTATTTTCACTTACCCAAGAAGCAACTTCTCTTACATTTGAGCCAAGAGTTACTTTTGGTTTTACTGCGTCAAATATTCCTAAATTTTTAAGAATTTCTTCTGAATATTGACCTACAGGTACATCTTCATTACCAAGAGCTATAGTTTTTACCTTATCTGTGTTCAAATCTTCAAACTTTTCTATATTATTTTTATTACCTTCACTAACTACTAAGCAAACCTTATTTTCTAATAAGTCTACTCTAGAATTTGAGTCGATGCCTACTTTTCCACCGTATTCTTCATTTTTTGGATCAAGTTCATTCATTTGTTTTTGGGCAGCAGAAATAAATAAATCAACATCTGCTCCTTCTTCTATTTGAGTTTTTAAAGTTCCAGACGAATCAAAGTTAAAGGTTAAATTTACACCGTAATTTTCTTTTTCATATGCAGTTTTTAATTCATCCAACACATCAGTTAGAGATGCTGCTGCAAATACAACTATGTCTTTTTTCTCTTTGCTTGTTGTATTTGTGCTTTCTTGGCTTGTAGAAGAAACTGGTGTAATTTTTTCTGTACTGCTATTATCTTTCTCCTTTGATCCACATCCTGCAAAATTTAATACCATTGCAAGAGTAAATAAACCAATTGTTGTCTTTTTTAAATTCATAATTTTCTCCTTCATATAACTATTTTTTACTTTTTAAACACTTTCTAACCAATAATTTCTATTTGGTCCCCTACTTTTATTTTTCCACCTTTTTTTACTATAGTAAAGATCCCTTCACTAGGCATAATGCACTCTCCCACCTTTTGTTTAATAGCACAGCCCTTGTGACATTCTTTACCAATTTGACTTACTTCTTGTATTGTTTCTCCAATTTTTATTTTAGTTCCTACTGCAAGCTTGTGTAGGATGATGCCCTCGGTTGTAATATTTTCGGCGAAATCTCCATTTTTTAAAACAGGGATTTCTTTTTTCATCTTATCTATAGATTCCTTAGCCAAGAGGGAAACTTGCCTATGCCATTTACCAGCATGAGCATCCCCCTCCAAGCCGTAATCTTCTATAAAAATACCTTCTTCTTGCGGTATTTTAATTACGCCTTTTTTTTCTGATTTATTAATTGAAATAACTCTTGCCATATAACCTCAATGTTGTTTTATATCTCCACTTAATATATCAAGCCCATGACCAAGGCTAGGAAGGATTGCATATATACTTTCCTTAACCGCTCTTGGAGACCCGGGTAAATTTATTATCAAAGAATTTTTTCTTATCCCACTTGTCGCTCTGGAAAGCATCCAGTTGTTTGTTTTTTCTTTAGAGTAAAGTCTTATTGCATCAGAGATTGAAGAAGCAGACCTTTCTATTACTGCTTCTGTTGCCTCTGGAGTAACATCTCTTTTACTAAAGCCTGTTCCCCCTGAGGTAAAAATTAAAGCCATATTTTTCTCATCTGCCAAATATATTAGCTCATTTTTGATATCTTCTATATTATCAGGGACTATCTTTGAATAAGTTAGCCTATAATTATCAGGCATGGCTTCTTTGAAAGAATCTATCACTAAGTCCTTATTTTCTCCGCTTGCCCTAGTATCGCTAGCCACTATTACTCCATATTCATATATCTTTTCATTTAAAGATTCATGTTTAAAATGACCAGACTTGCCCCCAGTTTTTTCTACCAAATAAATCTTTTCTATAGACATAGATTTATCCATAGACTTGCACATATCATAAACAGTAAGTAGACCACAAGAAACTCCTGTCAAAGCTTCCATCTCTACCCCAGTTTTCCCTTCGCATTTAACCCTAACATCGCAATATAAAAATGTATCTTCAAAATAAAAATCTACCTTTACTGAATTTAAAAGTAAGCTATGGGTCATAGGTATTATAGTCGGAGTATTTTTTACCCCTTGAATAGCTGCAACTTGTGCTATAGCAAGGACATCTCCCTTTTTTATTTTTTCATTTTTTATAGCTTCTATAGTCTCTTTTTTTAACTTTATGTATCCTCTGGCAAAAGCCTCTCTAATAGTCTTACTCTTGTCAGAAATATCAACCATTTGACCCCTGCCATTTTCATCAAGATGAGTAAACATTTATCCTCCAATCCTGTTCATACTTTCTACAATACTTCTTCCATCTTCAAGCCTATGTTTTAAAGGTTTTATCTTTAAAGCTTCTTCTATAAAAGGCCTAATATCTTCCCCTTTCCTTAAAGGAGTTTTTAAATCAATAAGCCTATCGCTATGAAGACAAGCCTTTAGGTAACCATCACTTGTAAGTCTAAGCCTATTACAAGACTTGCAAAATTTATGGGATATCGGCTCTATAAAACCAACCCTTCCCTTTGCTCCTTCAAGTTTATATAAACTTGCTGGAGAGGAAGGGTCTTTGTTATCTATTTTCCTTAAATTTGTATTTTCTATAATATCATCGCAAGATAAAAATTTATCCTTGGCATATGATGCTGTAGGACCTATTGGCATAACTTCAATAAATCTTACATCTATATCATACTGGTAAGTTAAATTTAAAAAATCATTTATTTCCTTTTCATTAATTCCCTTTAGTAGAACAGTGTTAAGCTTTATACCAAGACCCACATCTGCTGCAGCTTTTATGCCATCAAGCACATCTTTCAAATCGCCACCTGTTAGGTCTTTAAAAGTTTTTGGATTTAGGGTATCTAGGGATACATTTACCCTATCAAGACCTGCTTTTTTTAAGCTATAGGCCTTATCTTTTAACAAGGAGGCGTTGGTAGTCATTGCCAAATCCTTTATCTTTTCCAAAGATCCCAAAGATTCAACAAAATTTACTACACCCTTTCTAATAAGAGGCTCCCCACCAGTTATTCTTATCTTATCTATTCCATTTTCGACAAAAAGATGGGCTATATAATAAATCTCTTCAAAAGTTAATATTTCTGACCTAGGTTTTTTGTAAATTCCATCCTTAGGCATACAGTACTTACACCTAAAATTGCACAAATCTGTAAGTGAAATTCTAAGATAATTAATATTTCTATTAAAATTATCTAACATGTTACAGCCCCTTTCTGTTTAATTGTAATAATGATAACATAAGCTTTAACTTTTTACAATGATTTTTGTTATCAATAAATCTATAAAAAATTTTTATAAATCTATAGGTTCTTATTTATCTATAATTTTTCCCCTTATCTACTTGTAACTTTTATTTAAATTTAAAAAACTAATACAACTTTCTAAAAAAGCCCCCAAAAGGGAGCTTTAAAAACTTTATTATTTAACTATTATCTTACCAAAACCAGATTTTAGGTCCATACTTAGGTCTGTTTTTTCTGGATTTGTTGAAACTTGATAACCTTCTTTTCTTTGGATTTTGTTTTTAAACTTATCAGAAATTGAATGATTGGTTGATTTTACTAGAGCAGAAACATCTCCTTCAAAGCCTTCTGTATCAACTATCAAAGTTCCAAAACCAGAGTTTAAAGAAATTTCAGATATTTTTAAAAGTTTTGCAAGTCTTATAGAACCAGATTGGGAATTTACTGCAAGTTTTTCTGAATTTATACCATCAACCCTTACAGAACCATTTACAGCCGATACGTTAACCTCATTTCCTGAAATATTTGTTAAATTTACAGATCCATTAATATTATCAACATCTAGGCTACCATTGGTATTTTTAATTTCGATCTTTCCATTTACATTCTTAATAGAAACTGATCCTGCAGAATTTTCTAGAGAAATTCTTCCGTTAACACTTTCCAGGATAGTATTTGAAAAATCTACTCCTTTAATATCTACTTCTCCATTTACAGTATTTATAGCAAGCTCATCGTAAATATTTGATCCAAGAAGCAGTTTAATATTTGCTGATGCGTTGTAATTTTTGTATTCTGGATTAACTCTTATAGAAAGTTGGCCATCTTCTACATTTAGCAAAAGATAATCAGAAACTTCTTCGACCTTGTCTTTAAAATATATTTTTTCTTTGACCAAAATAAAATTATCTTGGGCTCTTTGAATTTCTATATCTCCATTAATAAGATTTACCGAAATTTCTTTGACTTCATCTTCAATTTTTGTTTCATTTTCCATAGAAACTGAATTGATGTGATAAATATTGTTGGGATTTGTCATAGAATCAAAATCTATATTAGAAATAGTTTGACTAGTTTTTTTGATCACTTTTTCCAAAGAAGAGCTAATTTTATTTATCAAGCTATCTTCGTCTTTGTCCTTTTTGTTATTTCCTACAGCTTCTAAAAGTTCGCTTGCTTCATCAACGTTTATCTTGCCTTCTTTTAGCATTTCCAAAATCATTTGTCTTTCTTCACTCATTTTTAATCTCCTTTAACAATTCTGTTGCCATTTGGGCTGTTATTTCACCCTTGTCAAGCATATCCAATATATCTATCCTTGACTCTTCTATATCCACTTTTCTGCCTAATTTTTTTACAATTTTATCTATTCTATTTCTTACTGTTGGATATGATATGTTAAGTTCTTCTCCAACATCTTTGATTGAACCTCTTTTTATTAAAAAAAGTTCTATAAATTCTTTGTCTTCTTGGTCTAGCCTTTGAAACTTATCCATTTCAAATTCGCCTGATATTTCTGTACCACATGTATTGCATCTGTATGATGTTATAACAAGGTCACCACCACAATTTGGACATTTATTAATCATAAGACCTCCTCTTGATTTAAGTATACCATGATTTTTAATTTTGTAAAGTTCTACCTAAAGATTTTTTATATTTTTGCTTGTATTATTTAAATATTTTAATTTTTGCTTTTAATTATTGCTTTCTTCCAAAAAAAGGACCTAGGCCCAATTTTTAAATTTTTATATATAATCCTTAATCCAAAAGGCCTTCAAGGCTCTTACTATCCATATTATGGTATTTACAGCTAAAAATCCACATATTAAAAATAGAAGCATAGAAATAGCATAGGCCCAGTAGGGATTCACAAATTTATAATAAATTTTGGAAATTGCAAGCATAGAAAATATGGCAAATACTACCGTCCACTTTATAGCTGTAAGTAGTACTTCCCTAAAATCTATGTAAACTTTGTATTTATTCTTATATCTTTTGTTGAAATTATCTCTTTTTATCTTGTTTTCTTCTCTATTTGCCCTATCTTCTTTAATTAGTCTGGCATAATAAAAATCCATGTCTTCTTTGGAATAACCATATTTTTTTAATAACTTTAGTTCTTCTTCTGAGTATTCTATATTTAGGATTTTTTTAGTTATTTCAGCCTTGGACCTATATGAAATTCTTTTATCCCTAAGTTCTCTTAGTTTTTCTATATCATTTGCTAAACTTATCTTCTCAAGTGTATTTTTCTCATATTCTTTTTCCTTTTTTAAGTATAAAAGGAAAAATCCTGTAAGCGATAAAATCACAAGTATTTGACCCAAGATAAGAAGAGCTGTACTCGCCCCAAAATAACTTATGATTAGCATGATAAGACTTGGGAAAAATACTATTACAAAAGTAAAGAGAAAAAATTTTACTACAGATCTCAATTTACCCTCCTTGTTTTTTTAATACTTTTAAGTATTCTTTTTCACACTTTTTGCCAAAGGATTCTATAGAAAAATTCTCCAAAGCATATCTTCTGGCGTTTTCTTCCATCAAAGCTTTATTATCTTGATCTTTGAAAATTATTGTTAAAAATTCTATAAAATCATCCAAATCCCTATATTGATATCCATTAAAATTATTTATTATAACTCCCTCAAGGCAAGAATCTTTCCTACAAAGAGCAAGCCTACCATTGGAAAGAGCCTCATAATAAGTAAGGCCTTGGGTTTCGCTTTTACTAGCAGAAACGAAAACATCCGCCAATTGGTAGTAATCTTTTACAATAGCTGGATCTACCTGACCTATAAAATCTATTTTTTTATCTATTTTTTTTGCATACTTTTTAAGTTTATCTAGATAGGGTCCTCCACCAACTATCAAAAACCTGGAATCTTTTAGGGATATTTTTTGATAAAAATCCATGAGCTCTTCTATATTTTTCTCTTCGGCTAATCTTCCCAAATAAAGAAGTATCTTTTCGCAATCTTTGTAACCATATTTTTCTCTCAAAGTTTTTTTATCAGAAAGTTTACTTATTTCTATTCCAGTTGGAATTACACTTATCTTAGCCTCATCAATATCATAAGATAAGAGGATATTTTTTGTCTTTATTGAAGGCACTATCATTTTATCAACCTTCTTAGCTACAGCCCTTGATAGGGTAGCTATAAGTTTTTTTCCTACTTTTTTTGAAGGAGAAAAGTAGTGAGTATAGTCTTCATAGACAGTGTGGTAGGTATGGACTATAGGAGCCTTGGTTTTTTTGGAAATTTTTTTGGCCATAATAAATGTTGAAAACTCACACTGACTATGGATTATATCAGGTTTCCAGTCAATAAGCTCTAGGATCTCTTTGCTTCTAAGTATCCCACTCATTCTAGCATCTGGATAAACCTTTCCTGCCCCTAAGCTTCTTATATAATAAACTCCGTCTTCTTTATAGGATTTGATAGAATGTGAAAGTGTAAGCACTCTTACGTCATGACCTTGGTCTATTAAGTACTGTTTTAAATTTAAAATTGAACGGACCACTCCATTTACAATTGGATAATACCAGTCGCTCGTGATTAGTATTTTCATAAATATCTCCTTGGTGATATTCTAAATTAGTTTTATTAAAGCTATTTCCATATTACAATATTTTTATATTTAATACAAATTGATAAATTTATGATATAATCATTTGGTATAGAAATGAGGTATATATTTGGTATAGAAATGAGGTATATATGGAATCTTTAATAGTTGGCGATTTAATGCTTTTATTTTTTTCGATATACGTAGGTATATTTTTTAGGTTTTTCCACAGCTCTTATCCAGATATGTCTGTAGGATTTCACCTTTGGGAAGTGTGTTATAGCAAAGAAACCTGGGAGTACGGTAATAGGCTTGCATCAAAGATTGCAATCATCCTAGGAATTTTATTTTTTGCCATAATTTATCCCCTACTTTTGTATATAAGGTTTAAAAGATCTTATTTAATTGTAGTATTAATCTGTATATTCATACTTTATTTTATAAGCTTGTTTATTCTAGTAAAGATAATAATGAGAAAAAAATTTAATTTGAAATGATAAGTTAAGAGGGACCCTTACAAATAAAAGTTTATTATTTGTAAGAGTCCCCATTTTTTATTAGAATAATATGTTTTCTGTTGTTTCTTTATCAAAGAAGTGCATCTTGTCTGGATCTATATAAAAGTTTAATTTATCGCCCCTAGCTGCAAAATTACCATTGGTAACCCTGGATAGAAGTTCTTTTTTGTCAAAATCAAAATATATATATTGTTCAGATCCCAAGGTTTCTGTAAAACTTACAACCCCTTCGATTTTTATTGGTGTTTGTCTTGTTTGATCGTAGATATGCTCAGGTCTTATACCCAAAACTATATCCTTATTTAAATATCCCTTCTCTTCTAGCACTTTTGCTTGTTTTTCTACAATTGGGATTTTGTCAGCCTCAATAAGACCAAAGTAATTATCATTTTCCTTTATAAATTTTACATCTATGAAGTTAATTTGAGGAGATCCTATAAAGCCAGCAACAAAAATATTCTTTGGGTGGAAATATACATTTTGTGGTGTATCTATTTGTTGAATTTCTCCTCCATCCATTATTACTATTTTATCAGCCATTGTCATAGCTTCTATTTGATCGTGAGTTACATAGATAAAAGTGGTCTCTAGTCTTTCATGAAGCTTGGTAATTTCTGATCTTGTTTGAACTCTTAGTTTAGCATCAAGGTTACTTAAAGGTTCATCCATTAGAAATACCTTTGGTTTTCTAACTATACAACGACCAAGAGCAACCCTTTGTCTTTGGCCACCAGAAAGAGCCTTAGGTTTTCTTTCTAGTAAATCTTTAATTCCAAGTATTTCTGCCGCTTCTTCTACTTTTCTATCAATTTCATCTTTTGGAGTTTTTGCAATTTTTAAAGCGTAGGACATGTTTTCCCTAACAGTCATTTGTGGATAAAGAGCATAGTTTTGGAATACCATAGCTATATCTCTATCCTTAGGTTCTACATTGTTTACCAATTTATCCCCTATATAAAGTTCACCCTTAGAAATTTCTTCAAGTCCTGCAACCATCCTCAAGGTTGTGGATTTACCACAACCAGAAGGTCCTACAAATACAACAAACTCTTTGTCTTCTATCTCAAGGTTAAAGTCTTTGACAGCAGTAACCTTGCCATCATAAATTTTATATATATGTCTAAAGCTTAAATTTGCCATTATTTACCTATCTTCCTATGAAAATCTTCTATTATAAATGTATAAAACAACTAACAATATAGCTAAAGATACAAATTGTATGGCCAAATATTTATAGCCTGTTTTATAATGACCTACAAATTGTAAAATCACGCCAATAATAAAGAGTATAAACAAAATTAAATTGGATAATTTTCTTTTTTTGTAATAATCCATATCTACTCCTCTAACCAAATCAATTCAGATCCTTCTATAGTAATCTCTTTTGCATTTCCTTCTCCGTCATAAATCATGCTGGTAACTTCTTCAGCAGAGTTATTTACTAGGCAATATTTACCAAGATCTGGATAAGCTGCGACTTCAAGCCTGATATCATCTGCATAGTATTTTTTCAAATCATCTTCTTTATGACTTACATAGGCAATGGCTCTTTTTAATATTCTTGTATTTTGGAAAGAATATGGCATTCCTGTCATATAGAAAGACCTACCCTTACCAAAATCATTTGCAGCCATGTGTACTTCATTATCAGAGTACTCAATTATTTGAGTATCTTTGGAAATAGCATAGACATTTGATTTACTTTCACCAAAATCCAAGGCTTCTATCAAATCTTCTATAATAAAATGCTTACCAACTTGGGTAGTAAAGTACTTATCGTTTGATTGGGAGTATCCCTTTTCTATATCAAGACCCAAGATGTCAGCAAGTTGGAAATATCTTCCATTAGCTTGATAAGCTGAAGGCTCTCCTATGCCTATAAAGCCACCACCTTCATAGACAAATTTTCTTATATTTTCTACAACTTTAGGATCTAGGAAATTATCTGCCCCTGAAAATGCCGTATAAGCATCTCCAGCATTGATAATTACATCTATATCAGGATCTATTCCATTTTTGATATCATCAAAATTTATAAACTCAACGTCAACATCCATTCCAGCTAGGGCTTCCATCATGCCCATGTATGAATAAGAAAGCTTGTACCATTTGCCGTGAGCTACTATAAATGGTGCCCAAGTTCTAAGCTTGCCCCAACAATTTAAGATAGCAACTTTGGCAGCGGTGTAAGGCTTCTTTGATTTTGACATAGTATCATAAATTTGCCTATATTCATCCGCAAGTTTTGTCATATAGTTTACAAAATCTGGGAAAGCATAAGCTAGGGATAAGTATCCACCATAACCTATCCTATCAAGTGGATTTCTCAAAAGAGCTCTTCTTGCCTTTACCCAATTATCTTTTGCTTCTATAGTTGGATCATTTCCTTCATGGAAGGTATCTGGGAAGAAATATGGGAGCAATCTACCTTCTGTAAAGCCTACATCAATATCTGAAATAAGTCTTAAAGTAACTCCATCTCCAACGCTTCCTACCACTCCATCAAGACCAATATCCTTGAAATATTTTCCATAAGGCTCAGTTCCAATCCAATGATCCCCAAGAAACATTATGGCTTTTTTGCCGGCTTTGTGAACAATATCAACCAATTTTTTAGCTTCTTGAGAAACAAATCTAGATTGAAAATCTATATAGTCCATAAATACTTTTGAAGGCACCTTAAATGTTGAATTGTAATAACCTTGGTCTACTATATCTTCTGGTCTTAATTTGTAACCATATTCTTTTTCAAAAGCAATCATTGCTTCAGGTGATATGGTATTTGTATATCCAAACCAATCAACGTGTTTTTCAAGTCCTTCTTTGTTAAAGACCAAAGAGAATTGATAAAAGAAAGTTGTAAATCTAACAACATCTGTCTTAGGATTTTCTTTTAACCACTTGCTTAGAGAATCTTCTACTTGTTTTAGAGATTTTGGATACCTAATATCTACCGGTATATCTTTCTCAACATCTTCCCAGCCATTGGTAATATAATTATACATTTGAACTGGATCCCAGATTCCATAAGCCAAGAAAGTAACTGTATATACATGGAAAGGTATAGACTTAATTACAACTTGATCTTTTTCTTTATCTACTTGCCAATCTTTGGGATCTACAACTTCTCCTGTAGTCCTATCGTAGACTTCCCACCACTTTTTTGGGTCATAATCATAATCAGCTTTAATTTGTTCCTTGTAGTAGTCTTCTAAAAAATCTATTGGGGTGCTCTCGCTAGTTGCTGTTACAAAATTGCTCATAAGATAATATCTAGAACATTCAACCATATTTACTTGTGCAAAATCATTCATAGATCTTGCTGTAAAATATGTGGTATAGATATCTACATCATTCAAATCTTTTAAATTTTCTGGAAGTTTTGTACCATCACTATCTCTAAGAGCATCTGCTCCAGTTCTTTCTATCATTTCAATTGTTTGTTCATAGAAATCTTCTTGACTTGGTAGGGTAAGTCTACCCTTTGTATTGCTATATCTTTTTTCCATCATCCTTTGTCTCCTCCAACCATCATTCCTTCAGTTAATTGCTTTTGTACCAATATATAAATCAATAAAGTAGGTATCATTACTATTACAAGACCAGCATATAACCTACCGTAGTTTGCAGCTCCTCTGGCTGCTTGTTGAAGGTTAATAAGGCCAACTGGCAAAGTCTTTTTTAGTGGATCTGTCATTATGGTTAAAGCCAAGATATACTCATTCCAGAATGACAAGAAATTAAATAATATTACAGTAATTACAGCAGGTTTTGCCATAGGCACTATAACATCTATCATAGTTCTAAAATAACCTGCTCCATCTATATAGGCAGCCTCTTCATATGATTTTGAAATTGATGAGAAGAAGTTTGACAAAAGATACACTGTAAATGGAAGGGATGTTGAGGCATAAATCAATGCCAAAATAAATCTGTTATTCATCAAAAATCCATTACCAAAAATAGATGCCAAAAATCCATCACTTAGGGCTATATTCCAATCTCTAAGTATCAAAAATATAGGAATAACTATATATGATAAGTTGATAAACAAACCTGCCTTTAAAATAGTTGACAAAACTTTTCTAGCTTTAAATTCCATTCTAGCCAAAACATATGAACAAGGCAAAGCTATTACCAAGAGTAATACTAAAGCCATGGCAGTAACCAAAACTGAATTTAAGAAATAATCTCCCATTTTAGCTGCATTCCACGCATCAACGAAATTAGCAAAGTTGAAAGATTTTGGAAGAGCCCATGGATTCCCATAAAACTCTGGATTGGTTTTTATACTAGCCATAAATACCCATCCTACTGGTACTATTATAGAAAAAGCTAGAAGAATTAAGCAAATAGATATAAATATTTTAAATAATTTTGATTGTTCCTTCATTCTTCTCTCCTAGTATTGTGTTATCTCTCTGTTAGTTATTTTATGAACAATTGCAGATAAGATAAATGAAAATAAAAATACAATAACACCAATGGCTAGTCCATAACCAAAGGCTGAGTTTGTATAAGCTTGTTCATATTGATAGTTCAATAAGGTCAAGCTTGCACCATCTGGTCCCCCACCTGTCAAAGCCTTGATAATTTGGAAGGCTATATTTATATTAGAAATAATATAAAAGGTTAGGGTTGTTCTTACGGTTTGCCATGATAAAGGCAAGGTAATATCAAAAAATTGTTTTACCCTACTTGCACCATCAAGTTTTGCAGCCTCATAAAGTTGTTCTGGTATTTGGGACATCGTTGACATATACATTACCATATAATAACCAATAGCCTGCCAAATCATTGCAAAAGCTATAGAATAGATAACATATTTTCTATCACCAAGAAACGGAAAGTTTGTATAGGTATCAGGATTAAACAATCTGAAGAAACCATTTAACAAGCCTTGATCCATACCATAAATAGCCGCAAAAATAGAAGCGATTACAGCAATTGACAAAATATTTGGTATATAGAATATTATCCTAAAGAAATTTTGACCCTTGAATTTTTCCCTAGTCAAAATCGAAGCAAAAATAATAGCCATAAACATAGTTACTATGGTAACTACAACTATCAAAAATACTGTATTTTGAAAGGCTCTTACAAACTTATCATCTGCAAAAAGCAACTTGTAGTTTCCCAATCCTACAAATGTCTTGTTACCTGATAGACCTCCAGTTTTATACAAGCTTTCTTTAAAAACGTTTATCGTTGGATAAATTATAAAGATTGCATATAATAGGAAGGCTGGCAACAAACCTAGAATAATAAATCTCTTTTTTTCCCCACTGTTCTTCATACTTTCTCCTTACTTTTACATAGATTATCATCTTTGTACCAATTATACCACAGGAAACGTTTATGTTAAAGTCATTATTTTAGTAATTATTGATTTTTCGATGGCACAATTGTTACTATTGGTATCTATATGGTAATGATGTTTTAATACTATTTTTTTAAGCATACAAATTAAGTACCAAATTAGATACCATTATTTATAAAATAGTTACCTTATTTTTTTCTGGACCAAAGACAAATTGAAAGTACTTTTTGCTATTAGAACTATTAGCAAAGATAAACTTATCTACTAAAAAAAGCAGGCTTTATTTCTCCCGCTTTTATTATGATATTTAAATTTTTTTCTTTTATGCTTCTATAAAAAAGTCACTTAAATCTCTCTTGCAGGCAAAAGGACTTAGTTGGATAAAGACTTCTATATCATTTGATATTAAGTTTGCAAATATCTCAAGGTCTTTTTCATCCACAGCAACTTCTTCTGTTAGAAGTTTTTTTCCTTGGCTTAGATGAATTATTCCTATATTTACTCTATCTATAAAATAATCTTTTTCTAATATCTTTTCCAAATCTCTTGGACTTTCTACAATCAAGAAAATATCCTCGTTTTGATTGTTTTCAACATAATTTTTTACTTGATCAAGTCTAAGATAATGGGCAGCAATCCCCTCTGGCATGGTCAAATTCATTACAGCTTGTTCGAAATCATCTTGGTAGACCCTATCGTTAGCTATAATTACTGTATCCAAATTTAAATACTCAGTCCAATAAGAAACAACTTTTCCATGACTTAATCTTGAATCAATTCTTGCAAGTTTTATATTTTTCACACTATCCCCTTCTTTTCTAACTAGCCTTAGCATACCATGTAAAGGGATAAAAATCAAATAAAATTGCCCTAGCAATATTGAAATTCCAATATTATTAGGGCAAGTGTTTTCTTATTCTTCTACCTTATCTATATATTTCGCCTTAAGTCTTAGGGCTGATTCACAAACTGCTATTCCACCTTCACCAGTTTCTCTTAGACTTTGTGGCAAGCTATCTCCAACTCTTTTTAGGGTTTCTACACATTCATCAAAGCTTACAAACATGGTAACTCCAGCCATAGCCATATCTGCTGCCGCCATAGCATTTATTACCCCTGATGCATTTCTCAAATTACATGGAAACTCTACCATGCCTCCTATAGGATCACAAACAAGGCCCAAAACTATAAGTAAAGCTATTGATGCAGCGTTTTCTTGAGTTTCTATATCTCTACCTCTTAAATAGCAAATTGCTGCTGCTGCCATAGCTGATGCTGCTCCACATTCTGCTTGGCAGCCACCTTCTGCTCCAGCAAAGGTTGCAGAATCCGCTATTACTTGTCCAATTTCACTTGCAACTAAGATAGCCTTACTTAATTCTTGGTCAGAATACTTGTATTTGTTATACATAGCCATCAAGGTTGCAGGAAGTATACCAGCAGATCCAGCTGTTGGGGCTGCGACAATTTTTCCCATAGAGGCATTTACTTCAGAAGTTGAAAAAGCCATAGCCATAGCATTTGTTGCTATATCTCCCAAAACTGTATCATTTGATAAAAAATAATCATTCATAACTTTGGCATTGCCACCAGACATACCAGTCATTGATCTTACATCTTTATTAATGGCTGTTGTTGCTGATGATTTCATTATATCTAAAGCTCTTTGAAGTCTATCAAAGACTTCTTCTTTAGACTTCTTTGATAGTTCCATTTCATCTTCTAGAGCTATCTCCCAAATTTCCTTATTTTCATTTTTACATCTTTCTTTGATGGATTTCATTGTTGTTTTCATTTATCTACCCCAAATATTTTATAAAGATAAATTCTTTACCATTTTTTATTTCTTCATATATATCTTGTCTCAAACCTTGATCAAGCTCTGTTACCAACATAACTTTTTCTCCATCCTTAATGGTTCTCATATTAAAGATATTGTAGCCTTGGTCATAAAGTATTGAAGAAACAAAAGCTATCATACCTTTTTGTTCCTTATAAGTTGCTATAAGAGTAGGATTTTTACCTGAATATTCTACATCATTTCCATAGATTTTATTTATTTTAATATTACCACCACCTATAGATGAGCCTTGAACATCAAAAGTACTTCCGTCTGGATAGGTCATTACAATTTTTACTGTATTTGGATGAACATTTCCAAGATCTGTTTCTATAAAATTAAATTCTATAGCTTTTTCCTTTGCAATTTCAAAAGAATTTCTAAGTCTTTCATCATCTGGACCAAAGCCCAAAATTCCACCAACCAAGGCCCTGTCAGTTCCGTGGCCCCTGTAAGTTTTTGCAAAAGATCCATGTAGGTAAAAATCAACCTTGTTAAAACCAACTCCAGCAATATTTCTTGCAATATTAGCTATCCTATTAGCACCGGCGGTGTGCGAGCTAGAAGGGCCAATCATAATTGGACCTACTATATCAAAAACTGATAAATTTGGCATTATACTCTCCTTATAGTATTAATTAAGTCTGGACTATCTATAATAGCATCAGGATTTTGTTGAATAAGGAAATCCTTGTCCCTAAAGCCCCATGCACAAGCTACCGTAAACACTCCAGCATTCCTACCACATTTGATATCAACTTCACTATCACCAAAATATATGATATCGGTCATTTTTTCACCGAATCTTTGGCCAATTATATACAAGCCTTCAGGACTTGGCTTTCTTTCAATTTCTTCCTTAAAACCAAGAATCATATCAAAATAATCCCTGCCCCAAATGTCTACAAGAACTTTCTTGCAAGTAGAATCTGGTTTGTTAGAAAAAGCAACCAAAAGCTCTCCTCTTTGTTTAATTTTTTCAAGTTCTTCCTTTATACCAGGATAAGGTTTGGTCAAATATGAAGGATTATCATCATAAATCTTATTATAGTAAGCTAGAACTTTTTCTAGACTTTGCTTATCCTCTATGCCAAGATATGATAAACATTTTTTTACCAAAACGACAGGTCCATTGCCAACATTTTTTCTAACCTCCTCTTTAGGAAGGTTTCCTAGGCCAAAATCAGCCAAAGCCTTGTTAATATAATATGAAATAGTGTCAATCGTATATAGCAAAGTTCCGTCAATATCAAAAATATACATAATTTCTCCTTTACTTATGTACTTTCTTATATTATATCAAAAACGCAAACAATTGTACAAAATATATAAATCTTTGATAAAATATTAACATTAAAAAGTCGTGAATAATATAAGTCCTGCGGTATAATATTGAAAATATGAAGAATTTTTAAGGAAGGAAAATATGACAGAAGAAAGAAACTTATCCATGCTCTCAGATTTTTACGAATTTACCATGGGCAATGGATATTTTAATCAAGGTATGAAAAATACTACAGCAATTTTTGATGCTTTCTATAGGTCAAATCCAGATAATGGTGGTTTTGCTATCTTTTCAGGACTTGAAGATATCATGGACTATGTAGAAAATATCAAGTTTACAGAAGAAGATATTGAATTTTTCAGAAAAAATTCTAACTTCTCAGAAGGATTTCTAGAATATTTAAAAAACTTCAAATTTACAGGCGATATTTGGTCTTTTAAGGAAGGATCAGCAATGTTTCCAGGAGAGCCTATACTTACTGTAAGGGCTCCAATTATAGAAGCACAGATTATAGAAACTTATTTACTACTTTCTATGAACTATAACTCCCTTATAACTACCAAGGCCAACAGAATCGTTAGAGCAGCCGATGGAAGATTGGTTATGGAATTTGGCGCAAGGCGTGCCCAAGGACCTGATGCTTCAATTAAAGGAGCAAGGGCTGCCTTTATAGGAGGGGCTCCGCTTACTTCAAATACCTTAAGCGGAAAAAAATATAGCATTCCTGTAGGTGGAACCATGGCTCATTCATGGATCCAATCATTTGATTCAGAATATCTAGCCTTTAAGGCCTTTGCAGAAAATTATCCAAAAAACTGTTCGCTTTTGGTTGATACCTACGATACCCTAAGTTCTGGTCTACCAAATGCTATTAAAGTTTTGAAAGAAGTTATAGAACCTCAAGGTTACCTCTCTTATTCTTCTATAAGAATAGACTCAGGCGACTTGGCATACTTAACTAAAGAAGCAAGAAAAATGCTTGATCAGGCAGGATTAAAAGAGACCAAAATCATAGCATCAAACTCCCTTGATGAGTACTCTATAGAATCACTCAAAGCTCAAGGAGCCAAAATTGACTCATTTGGTATTGGTGAAAGATTGATCACTTCCAAGGAAGATCCAGTTTTTGGTGGCGTATATAAACTTGCAGCAATAAAGGAAGGAGAGAATAGTCCTCTTGTTCCAAAAATTAAGATTTCTGACAATGTGGAAAAAATTACCACTCCTGGTTTTAAAAAAGTTTATAGGATATATGATAAACAAACAGGCAAAGCAGAAGCTGACTACATTACCCTAAGAGATGAAGTTGTGGATGATAGCCAACCTCTAGTTATCTTTGATCCGCACTTTACTTGGAAAATGAAGAGAATGGAAAACTACGAACTTCGTCCTATGCAAGTACCAATATTTTTAAATGGTAAAAGAGTCTATGATTCACCATCTATAGAAGAAATAAACGAGTATTGCAAGTCTCAAGTAAAATCCTTGTGGGATGAAGTAAAAAGATTTGACAGACCTCACGATTACTATGTTGACCTTTCTTCCAAACTTTGGAACTTAAAACAAGAACTAATCCTAGAAGGAAAATCTAGATGATAGCAATAATAAGTGGTGCATCATCAGGTATAGGTAGAGAATTTGCAAAAGCTATTGATAAAAAAGAGTATGAGGAAATTTGGCTAATAGCTAGAAGAAAAGCTAGGCTTGTTGAGCTTGAAGAAAAGTTAAAAACAAAGGTAAAAATATTAGATATAGACCTTTTGGACTTAGAATCTTTTGAAATTTTTGAAAAACTCTTGGATTCTTTAAAACCTCAAATAGGTCTTGTAGTAAATGCGGCAGGCCTTGGCTATGCAGATTATTTTTACCAAGAAGGTCTAGAAAAAATCCAAAAAACCCTAAGACTTAACTGCGAAGCCCTAACCAAAATAAATTATCTTGTCCTAGACTATATGGCAAAAGACTCTGCTATAATAAATATTGCATCAGTTGCAAGCTTTATACCTCAGCCAAAATTTGCAACCTATGCTGCAAGTAAAGCCTATGTTTTATCTTTCTCAAGAGCCTTAAATCGAGAATTAAGACCAAGAGGCATAAATGTATGTACCCTTTGCCCTAATCCAGTTAATACAGAATTTTTCAAAAATTCAACCAAAACTCAAGCCTCTAAAATCAAGTCCTTGGGCCTTGAAAATATAGAGACTATGGTAGCAAAAACTCTAAGGCTTTGCCACAAAAAAGACCTTGTTACTACCCATCCAGTTTCTTTTTTAGTAAAATTTTTATCAAAAATACTTCCCCATTCTTTTATTATGTTTGTGGAAAAGAAAATGGGCATGTATTAATTGAGAGATAATAAATCGTGTTAGTTAAGTATAGAATTAATCATATACTTTAACCAACACGATTTTTATTAAACTAAAACTTATAGCTTGTAAATTTTTAGATATCTTTACATATAATTATTTTATCTATAGACTTACCTTATCCTTGGCATATTTTAAGCTTCCCCCAAGTATGCCATCTATAAAATCTCTATCTTCGTAAATTTTATAGCCTGTAAATCTTCTTTTTAGTAAAAGTTGGGCGTCTTTCTTAATTTTATCTTTACTTTCTTTTTCCAAGGCATTGATATAGTCCCTATGGAAATTTGGATCGTCTTTTTTTATAGTGTCAAAAACTTTTATAAAGTCAATATTTGATACTTCTACTTGAACTAGGGTTCCTTTTTCCGTTTTTTCTTCTGATTTTATTTTTAAATCAAGATTTTCATATAAGGTCTTTAGAAATTCTTCTTTTTGGCTGCTATCATCGCTATAGGAAGCTGCTAGAGTTTGGTTAATATCGGCGAGCTTATCAAAATAGGTCTCTTGCTTTTTTAAATCAGCCTCTTTTATTGCCTCTACCGCCTTATTTATAGAAACTTCTACCTTACTTACTCTATATTGATAGATTGCCAAAAAGATTAGCAAAATACAAAATATTTTTAAAAATAAAAATCTCTTTTTTCTTCCTCTTCGTCTTGATCTATTTGTATGTCTTCTTTGTCGTAAATTTTCAGTCGAATTATTTGACCTTCTTTGGTAAAAAGCCTTACTTCTAGTTTTTCTTGCCATGTCACCCACCTTAGCCTATTTTATAATAATTTATACCCACAAGTAACTGATTTATTTTTTCTTTTCTATGTTATATAATCTATATGGTGATTTTATGAGAAAGAATAATTTTTATTTTTTAGATAAGCTAGCTTTAATTTTTCTAATAGGACTGATTTTTGCTCCCCTATTTAATTTACACTTCAAAACCCAACTTATAAAAATATGCCTTGTATTTTTTATGGCCTACTTCTCTTTTTTATTTTTAAATGTAAGAAAAGAAAAAACCATTCTTTTTATGCTTCCCCTCTTTGTAAATACTTTACTTATAGCCTTTGTCTTTAAAGGGGAAAATTTTACTCGCAAGGATATTTTTTGGACTATATTAAAAGTTATAACTAGTAATTTTCCTCTTATTAGCCTTGGTCTATGTTTTTATTTTATAGAAAGAATTTCCACTAAGATTTTCGGATCTTATTTTACGATTTTTTTGGCTCTTCTTTCTTTAATGGCCTATCTTGCAATGACTTGTAAGCTAGCATTTGAAAATTATTATAAATACAAAGACTACTTCTTTTATCTTTTTGTATTTTTAAGCTTTTCAAGTATAAATTACAAAAAAAGTATCAAGTCTTACTTCTATGTGCTTGGCCTTGTTCTGATGGCTTTGGATTTTTACCTATATTATAAAAAATCCATAGGCTTTGGATTTTTCTTTAGTCCTTTGCTTATATTTTATTTTGTTTTTAAAGGAGAGAAAAACACGAAAAAAACCAATTTTGAAAAATATTTTATCTTTGCCATAATCTTTATTTTTCCGATTGTTAGCCTAAGCATGAATTATTTTCTTAACATGAAGCCTTTGGCTTTGAATCTTTCTAGCCTAATAATTAGCTTTTTTGTTAGTGTGATTTTATTTGAGGCAAAAATAAAAGTCTTTACTTATCTTTTACTAGGTATATCCTAATAATTTATTTATTTTAGAAAGCCAAAATGGGGTATAAGATTAAAAAGATTGTACATACCATTTATAGGAGGCTTTGTATGAAAAAAATTATTAACAATCCCGATAATGTAGTTGATGAAATGATCCATGGCCTAGTAAAGGCAAGTCCTGACAAACTACAAATCCTAGAAGATTCTACGGTAGTTGCAAGAAAAAATTTTACCCAAGGCAAAGTTGGCCTTATTTCTGGTGGAGGAAGTGGTCATGAGCCAGCCCACGCAGGCTATGTTGGTCAAGGTATGCTAGATTGTGCTGTTTGTGGAGAAGTATTTACCTCACCAACTCCTGACCAAGTATTAAAGGCCATAGAAGCTTCAAATACTGGAGCCGGTGTCTTTATGGTTGTAAAAAATTATACAGGCGATGTTATGAACTTTGAAATGGCCAAAGATATGGCAGAGATGAATAATATCAAAGTTGACTATATAGTAGTTAATGATGATGTGGCTGTTGAAGATTCTTTATATACAGCTGGTAGACGTGGAGTAGCTGGTACTATATTCTTCCACAAGATTTTAGGTGCTATGGCAGAAGAAAAGAAATCTCTAGAAGAAATCAAACAAAAGGCAGAACATTTGAAAAAAAGCGTAAGATCTATGGGCATGGCTATAAAACCTTGTGTTAATCCAACAAGTGGAGAAGCCTCTTTTGAGCTTGGAGAAAAAGAAATGGAAATAGGAATTGGTATTCACGGTGAACCAGGCATCAGAAGAGAAACTTTAAAGCCAGCAGACGAAATTGCAAAAGAATTAATTGATACAGTCCTAAAAGAATACGAAGATAAGAGTGGAGAATTTGCCCTTATGGTAAATGGTATGGGCCAAACTCCAGAAATGGAATTATTTATAGTAAATAATTTCTTGAGTGACTATCTAGAAGATAAGATAAATATTACAAAAACTTATGTTGGAAACTACATGACAAGCCTTGATATGGCTGGTTTTTCAGTAAGTTTACTAAAAATGGATGATACAGATAAGAAATATTTGGAAGCAAAAGCAGATACATTAAAGGTAGTAAGATAATGCAAATAAAAGAAGTACAAGAAAGACTGATAAAAATAGCAGATGTAATAAATGAAAACAAATCCTACTTGCAAGATTTGGATAGAGAAATTGGCGATGGCGACCATGGTTTTAATATGAACAGGGGTTTTTCTTTTGTAAAAGAAGATATGGAAGGAGATTTTAAAGATCTTAAAGCCTTGTTTATGAAAATTTCTATGGATTTAATTTCTAAAGTTGGGGGAGCAAGCGGTCCACTTTACGGAACTTTCTTTATGAAATTTGCCCAAAATCTTGAAGGCAAAGAAGACTTTAATAGAGAAGATTTTAACCTCGCCTTCAAAAATGGTCTCCAAGGAGTAAAACAAAGGGGCAAGGCTGAAATTTCTGATAAAACTATGGTTGATGTCTTGGAACCTGTTAGCCTTGGCCTAGAAGAGGGCAAATCTTTTGAAGAAATAATAAAACTTGCAGAAGAGAAAAAAGATTATACCAAAGATCTTGTAGCCAAAAAGGGTCGTGCTTCCTATTTGGGAGAAAGATCTAAAGGCCACATTGATCCAGGCGCTATGAGTTCTTATCTAATAATAAAGACAGGATTAGAAAATTTATGATAAATATTTTAATTTTAAGCCATAGCAAGGACTTGGCAAAGGGAATTTACGATTTGACGAGCCAAATGGCCCAAGATGTAAAAATAGACTATTGGGGTGGAACCGAAGAAGGAGGCCTAGGATCTGATTTTGAAAAGATAAATGAGAAAATTATAAGTCTTACTAAAAATGATGATAAGCTAGTAATACTTTTTGACCTAGGTTCTTCCATGATGAATGCCCAAATGGCTATAGAAATGCTAGATTCCGATACTCAAAAAAGAGTTATCTTGGCAGATCTTCCTATAGTCGAAGCAAGTGTAGAACTTGCTATGCAAATTCAAATAGGCAATAGTTTTGACCAAATAAAAGCCTATGTAGAAAAGAACAAATATGGAAAATTAAGCTAAAATTTAGGACTGTCTAAAATGAAGGCCTTAGTTTCATTTTAAACAGTCCTCTTTATTTTTATAAAACATCAATTTTTTCTCTGAAATCTTTTTTTAGATATACTATGCAAAGTATAGCAGCAATCCCCTCTGCAAAGATAAAAGATAGCCATATGTTGTTTATATTTCCCGTTAAAGAGAAAACATAGGCAAGAGGTACCAAGACTATTATTTGCCTTAAAATAGGTTCTGCTATGGCAATTTTTGAATTTCCCAAAGATTGGAAGATAGAAACTGCCACTATAGAAAAGCCAACAGGGATGTATGAAATCGAAACTGTCCTTAGCATAGGTACTCCAATTTTTAATAAGTCATTTGAAGCGTGGAATAAGCCAAGTAGTTCTTCTGGAAAGACTTGCATAAGAGCTGCCCCAAACAAAATCATAAGTGTAGCTGAAATGTTTGCTATTTTTGTTGATTTTTTTATTCTCTCTTTTAGCCTTGCCCCATAGTTGTAGGAAACTATTGCTACCATTGTATTTGAAATACCATATATGGGCATAAAAACAAAAGATTGAAGCTTAAACAAGACTCCAAAGGCTGCAACTGCTGCTTGACCAAAAGATTTTAGGATAAGATTCATCATATATACAGTCAAAGATCCTATTGAATTCATTATCATAGATGGAAGACCAATCCTAAATATTTCCCTAAAAAGTTCATTAGAATATTTGAAATCGGAAAAAATTAATTTTATTTCAAGATTTTTGTGCTTGTTTATCAAATAGCCCATAAAGGCCCCTGTAAGTTGACCAATTATAGTTGCTATAGCCGCTCCTTTTACTTCAAGTCTTGGAAAACCAAAGAGACCAAAGATTAAAATTGGATCAAGTATTATATTAATAATAGCTCCAGTAAGTTGGGTTAGCATGGTATAGACAGTAAGACCTGTGGATTGGAGGATTTTTTCAAAATAAATTTGTAAAAAAACTCCAAATGAACAAATACAGACTATACTTAAATAGTCATGTCCATAAATCCTAACTTGAGCCGAAGTGGACTGGCTATAGATAAAGGGACGGGTTAAAAAAATTCCCACCAAAACAAAAATCATTCCTGCTATAAGGCACATAAAAAAGCCATGAAGAGCAGTTTGCTCAACCCTTCTAGTATCA
Organism: Peptoniphilaceae bacterium; assembly: GCA_028723425.1. Lineage (GTDB taxonomy): Bacteria > Bacillota > Clostridia > Tissierellales > Peptoniphilaceae > Anaerococcus. The sequence goes on from JAQYEZ010000003.1 coordinate 70,482, forward strand.
TTCATGCCCAAAAATCTTCCAAGAAGGGCTGCAACACCTACTCCTATACCAACTCCAACTCCTATCATAATATTTTGCATAGGAAAGGAAATAGATACAGCTGCCAAGGCCTCTTCTGATATTCTTGAAACAAAGATTGAATCAACTATATTATAAATTGCTTGAACCAACATAGATATTATAACAGGTAAGCTCATGGTAAACAAAAGCCTTCCTTCAGGCATAGTGCCCAGTTTTTCTGATTTATTTTTCATATTTCACCTACCTTTTTTTCAAACAAATAACGGCTTAATGCCGCTTTTGTTCCTAGTTTCCAAATATTTCTTTTTCTAACTTGTTTATACTTTCTTTTATCCTAAAATTCCTTGTTAAGGACCTATCCTTATCATAAATAATAGGATTCGCTGAATTTTTAACTCTTTTTTCTTCCAAAAATTCATCTAATAAGGACTTTTTTACATGATTTTTTAGACAATTTTCTGTTAAAGTCATAAGCCTAAACTTATTTTCCCCACGTTTTTCCACACTTTCCTTTAAGATCATATCCTTTATAGCTATTTCTATTAAATTTACTCCACCAAGTATAGCATAGTAGAAAGTTCTACCTTGTCTGATATTCATCTCTAAAGTATAGATTTGCCCTGTTTTTTCATCTAACTTAAAATCAAAATTAAAGAGTCCATGGTAATCAAGCTCATTCACGATTTTTTTAGCCAAAGCATAAAATCTTTGATCCTTAGAATCAACCTGTACTATATGATTTCCTACCCACATTTCTCTCTTATCAGAAACTATATTTCTGGCAAGAACCATGGATATTTTGCCATCATGGGCCCTATAGCCATTTATAGAATACTCAAATCCAGCTTCTCCATTGATATAAGTTTGAACTAGCATATTTCCCTTATAGCCTGCTTGGAAAATTATTTTGAGTAATTTTTTTGCCTCATCCTTACCAGAAACCCTATAGCCCTTTTGTTTTTGGGCAAAATCTATAAGGACAAAGTCCTCATATTGGTCTGCCTTCATAAAAAGTTCTCCATCAAGAGTCAAACTTTCTATCTTATCCCTATTTATAATTTGAGTTTTAGGATAAGGGACCTTTATTTTTTCTAAAAATTCATGGAAATTTGATTTTAAGATAAGTTTTTCGCTCATCTCTTTTTCTGGATATGGACATCTATAATCAAAATTAAGCTTATCTATATTTCTAATCAAAATATCTATATAGGCTTCTGTTGGTGCAAAAAACACAAAGCTAGTGTCGGGGTATTTATTTGCAACTTCATTTAAAAAGTCCACAAAAATCTCATCATCCATAGAGAAAGATTTTCTAGTATATACATCTGCAATTTTTGAATGATAAAATGGCAAGAGAACCGCAGATCCTACAACGACTGCCTTATCATCAAAGGCTTCCATGTAGGATCTTGCAACTGCATAAGAGTTGTGGTCTGTACCAAGTATTAAGGCTTTAAATTTATTCATATGCCTATTATATCAAACTTAGGATTTAGAATATAGACTCTAAAGATTTTTTGTCTCTTTCTTCTGAAATTTTTTCTATAAATTCTTCAAGGTCTACATCTTTTGTTTCGACACCGTCCCTATTTCTTAGGCTGATTTTGCCAGACTCTTCTTCTGCTTGGCCAACTACAAGCATATAATTAGACCTTCTAAGTTGAGCTTGTCTTATCTTATAGCCTACTCCTTCATTTCTCTTATCGACTTTTACTCTAAAGCCTGCTTTTTTTATCTTTCTTTCTAAGCTTTTTGCAAAGTTTTGGTACTTGTCTGAAACAGGAATAATTGTAACTTGTTCTGGGTTAATCCAAAGTGGGAATCTTCCTGCAAATTGCTCTGTAATTGAGCCTATAAATCTTTCTATAGACCCAAGTAGGGCTCTGTGTAGCATGGCAGGTCTTTTCTTTTCTCCATTTTCGTCTACATAGGTCAAGTCAAAGTTTTGAGGTAGTTGGAAGTCAAGTTGAATAGTTCCACATTGCCAAGTTCTCTTTGCTGCATCTTCCAAGTGGAAATCTATCTTTGGTCCATAAAAGGCCCCGTCTTTTGGATTTATTTTATAAGCAATACCTCTTTCTTTTAAAGCATTTTCTAGAGATTCTTCTGCAAAATCCCAATCTTTGATATCTCCCATAAAGTCATCTGGTCTTGTAGATAATTCTACACTATATTTGAAACCAAATGTTGTATAAAGATAGTCTGCTAGGTCTATCATCTTAAATACTTCATCTTTGATTTGATCTGGTCTGCAATAAACGTGAGCATCATCTTGAGTAAAGGCCCTTACTCTAAACAAGCCGTGGAGAGCTCCAGAAAGCTCATGTCTGTGAACTTTTCCAAATTCAGCAAGTCTAATAGGCAGATCCCTATAAGAGTGTTGATCTTCTGAATAAACAAGGACTGATCCAGGACAGTTCATCGGTTTAACTGCATAGCCTTCTCCATCAATTGTAGTAAAATACATATTTTCCTTGTAATGATCCCAATGACCAGACCTGTGCCATAATTCTTCATTCATAATTAAAGGGGTAGAAATTTCTTCATAACCATTTTCTTCCAAAACCCCTCTCCACCAATTAAGAAGTTCATTCATAAGAATCATTCCATTGCCATGGAAGAATGGGAAACCAGGCGCTTCATCATGGAAGGAGAATAGTTTCATTTCCTTGCCAATTTTTCTGTGGTCACGTCTTTCGATTTCCTTTTGCCTTTGTTCGTATTCTTCTTTTTCCTTATTTTTTTGGAAAGTAATACCATAAATTCTTTGAAGCATTTGCCTATCAGAATCACCTCTCCAATAAGCCCCAGCTATAGATTTAAGTTTTACAGCCTTAATTGTTTTTGTACTTTTTAGGTGAGGTCCCCTACAAAGATCTACAAATAAGCCATCTCCCAAATCATAAAGGGTAATCGCTTCATCTTCAGGCAAATCATTTATCAACTCAACCTTGTAAGCTTGCTTATTTTCTTCAAAGTATTTCAAGGCATCACTTCTTGAAATTTCTTTAACCTTCATAGAAAGGTCTTTTTTGGCAAGCTCTAGCATCTTTTTTTCGATTTTTTCCAAATCTTCTGGCACAAATCTATGGTCTGTATCAATATCATAGTAGAAACCATCTTTAATAGCAGGTCCTATGGCAAATTTTGCATCTGGCCACATCTCTTTTATAGCTGCTGCCATAAGGTGACTTGATGTATGCCAAAAAATTTGTTTTCCTTCCTCATCTTCATATTTAACAACTCTAAAGTCAGCATCTTCTGATACTTTTTGATCATAGCCCATAATTTTGCCATTTACAACAGCTCCTAGGGCATTTCTTGCCAAGCCTTCTGATATATCTTTTGTTATATCATAAACAGTAACACCTTTTTCATATTCTTTTACACTGCCATCTGGATATTTAATTTTTATCATAACACAACTCCTTATAATGCTTACTTCTGGATAATATAAAAGGCATACCCCCTATTATCCACTTGGATAAAAGGACGGTATGCCGTGGTTCCACCTTTATTTATACTCATTTGATGTTCTATCGCAGGTCATGCGTTTGCTATTAGGCAAAAACTCAGGGGTGGTCTTCAAAATAAACCCGATTGAAACTTCCCACCAGCTGTTTCTCTCTCTTAATCTTCGCTATTTTTACTCTTCCCTTCAATGTCAAGTCTATACTTCATATATTACCATGTTTTTTTTATATTGCAAATTTCTCTTTTACTCTATAACCAACAAATCTTTAGTATAAGAATTTAAAACTTCATTGCCATCTTCATTCACAAGGACCAAATCTTCAATCCTAACCCCAAAATCATCGTCTGGTAAATATATACCAGGTTCTACAGAAAAAATTTGACCTGGCCTTATAATATCATCATTAACAGCTGAAACATCCCCTGCTTCATGAGCTTCTATGCCAATAGAATGTCCTGTTCTATGAGTAAAATATTTGCCATAGCCCTTCTCTTCTATATAGCTTCGAGCTTGCTTATCCACATCGCTCATCCTGTTTCCTGGTTTTGCAGCAGCAATCCCCCTAAGATTTGCTTCTTTTACTATTTCATAGACTTCTCTTTTCTTATCAGAAACCTCGCCTATAAAAACAGTCCTCGTCATATCAGAACAATATCCCTTATATAGACCCCCAATATCTATTACCACAGAATCTCCACGTTTTCCCTTAGTCTTATCTGTGACGTGGTGAGGATCAGCTCCATTTTTGCCATAGGCTGTTATAGGACTAAAAGAAAAATCACTTGCCCCATATTTTTTATAAAGCTCTTTTAATTTTTCACCAAGTTCTATTTCCGTATAGCCTTTAGATACAAGCTTAACAATATCTGCCATTACCTTATCATTGATCTGTGAAGACTCTCTCATAAGTCTTCTTTCCTCTTTATCCTTTATACTCCTAACTTGATCGACTATAAAAGAGGCATTTACATATTTTTTCTCAGGAAAAATTTCTTGTAAGCTCAACAAAAACATAGCTGGCCATTTCTTATCAATTCCAATAAGCCTATCATTTCCAATAGCCTTAGCAATAATTTTTACTCCATCTTCTATATCATTATAGTAAATAATTTCAAAATCAGAACTAATCTCTTGTGGAAAAAGCTCATTAACAAAAAGTTTAGCACTGCCCTTATCATTTAAATAAAAAGCCAAAAGTCTCTCCCCTGGATCTATTAAATTTCCCGTCAAATAAAATATAGCATAAGGATCTGATATTATCATTTGACCAAGAGAATTCTCTTTCATTTTTTCTATAACTCTATTTATTCTATCTCTATTCATAAGTACTCCTTTAAGTTTCTCTATAAATAATTTACTACTAATGTATTTATGGTCAATTTAAAGCTTTTAATAAAGAGATTAGTAAAGTCATTTTTTAAAAATAAGTTAATCCTAGGGGAGTATACATTGACTTTTATTAAAATCTACTCATCTTTTTTTCTTTTTAGGAGTGCACCTGAAAGAAGTGTAAGTGTTCCTAATAAGCTTGTTATTGATGTAACGCCAGTTTTTGGATTTGTTGAAGATTTTTTGTATGCTTTTTTAAGGCTAACTTTTCTATCTTCTTTCTTATCATCTTTTGGTGAAAGTTCATTTTTATCTACTATATTATCTTTACTTTCATCATCTCTTGTATTATCATTTTTATCATCATTAGCTGGAGAAGCTGGGGCTTTTTCATCTTTATTGCTAGGCTCTGCTATATCCTCAATAGCAGTCCAAGAAATTTGTTCATTATTATCTTCTTTTTCAATTGGTTTTGCTATATCTTCTATGTCTGTCCATGGGATAACTTTATTGTCATCTTCTTTTTCAATTGGTTTTGCTATATCTTCGATATCAGTCCATGGAATAGATATTTTTTCAGAAACTTTTTTTGTTCCTATACGAATTACTTGATCTATAGGACTTACATTTTCTACTATTTCTTCCACAGGATCTGATAGTTCTCCATTTGCTGGATCTACCTTATAAGTTATTTTAGTAACTTTTTTACCTTTAACCCCTGGAGTTAAAATTACAGTCTTTCCCTCTTCAAGATTAGCATCATACTCATATTTTGTACCGAAGTCTATTTCTTCAGTCTTTTTGTCAACATTTCCCACTTGGGCTTCTGGATATCCAATCCCCCAACTTTCACCTAAAGCAGCCTTATATTTTTGTGCTTCAAAATCAATGTCATAATTCTCATCTGCTTGATATGCATAAATAGCATCTTTTTTGTACTCTAATACAAGCTTATCTATATTAGCTATTTTTTCTTTGTATTCATCTTTTTCTTGATATTTATCGCCATATATTTCTTGATATCTATCATTTATGGATTTTAGCAAGTCTTGTTTTAATAAATCATCATCTATAAATTTTAAAATTCTATTTTTAACATCGGTTTTAACCTCTCTAAAAGCTAAATCAGGATTTGCTTTGTATATTTTAGGATTCACATTAGTTGCAAGATATAAACCGCTGTATTGAATACCACCTATTAAATCCTCTTCATCTTCACCTTTTACTCCACCTTTCCTAAAAGTAATTAAATCTATAGGGTTTCCATTTTCAAAAACTGAATTATAAACGTTACTAAACTCTTCTATAGGAAGGGTGTTATAATAAAACGTATCAAAATATTCTTTATCCAATTTCATCATAGCTATATCTAAATACCTAGACCTATCTTTTCGTGCATATTCTCCTAATAATTTCTCAAGGCTACCACGGTTAAGTACTACATTATTATTAAAATACAGAATCGCATCTATTCCTGTTAAAGTACGTTTTCTATAAGGCGAGAACAAGTTGTTCATTTGACCACGAAACTTTTGAAAATCATCTGGACTTGCATATATAAATAAACCATAATAATCAGTAAAGGCAATAGGTTCTACAAAATCATTTGATAAAATAAAACTAACTCCATAAGGACTAGTGTCTAAGTATTTCAGTTTTTGAGATATTTCACTATTTATAGATTTAATTGCAACAACTCGAGGTTTTTGCATTCTAATATCTTCCAAACAATCTAAATAAAATCTTTTATTACTTTCATAGTCATAGGGATTTATTTTTTCTATTTTTTCATTTATTTCTTTTTTCTTTACTTCAAATTCATCATCTGATAAGTTAGGATCAATTAATTCTTTCATAGCATCAGATAAATCTAATGATGAATCTAGGTATACTTTTACACTACTTTGGTAAAAACTTTCTCCTATATCACCATATATAACAATATCAGCAAAAACTTCTTCACTTTTTATGTCTACATCATCATGTTCATAATATTGTTTAAGTGCATCGAACATAAAGTTAAAATTAAGATCAAAAGGATCCTCGTCAATAGTCACTGTTATTTCTTTTTTATCAACAGCTTCATCTTTTTCGTTAGCTTTTAGATCAGAATTAATCTCTTCTGTATTTTCTTCTTCTGTAGATGTATTTCCTTCATCTTCTTTACTCTCATCACTTACATATTCATTAGCAGTTTCTTCTTTTTCATCGCTTGCATGATCAGAAGCAGTTTCCCCAGTTTTTTCTTCTGTTGTAGGCGTATTTCCTTCATCTTCTTTAGGGATATCCTTTTCCTTAGAGATATATTCATTTTCATTTACTTTATTATCTGTACCAGTCAAGTCATTGTTTTTTTCTTCAATAGCCTTGCCATCATCTGATGTAAGTACCAATTTTTCATTTTTTGTATCTTTTTTGCCATCTTTGTCTGTTACTTCTGGATTGTTTGCACTAATTTCATCAGTACTTTCAGTTTCACTTATACTAGTATTTTCACTAAGGTCTACTGTTTCTTCTTCTGCTAGGGCCTTGGATGCTGGCATAATTGATGTTATTGCTGTAGCTACTACTAATGCCATTAATGTGTTACTTTTTTTACTCTTCATCTCTTTCTCCTTATTATATTTTATTTAAAATGTCGCTTATTTTTTATAATAAAATATGTAACACTTTTTCTTATATATTATTATATAATATATATATATATGCAAGCTTTTTTGTATAAAAATAATTAGAAAAAACTAGAATTTGATAAAGTCCATTTAGTTGTGAAAAAAGTCTTAATTCTTTGTATATTTATTCTCAAAGTGATTTAAAAATTTATAGAATAGGTGAAAAATTTATTGAAATACTTTTAAATATTAAAAATTAATAATTAACTTAGCATAATTTGCCAATCCCCATTTTAAGCAATGAGGATTGGTCAAGATAAGCTAGGCTATATAGTAAGATGTAATAGTATATAGTTTAGCAGATAAGTTTAAGCAATATTATAAGCTTTGCCCTAACTTATATATGGCACTTATATTTTGAACTTATTTTATTACTTATTTATCTCTTCTACGAAATTTCTTGTTATAACTTGTGGTCTGGTTATAATAGAACCTACTACTACAGAAAATGCCCCAAGGTCTAGAACTCTTTTTGCCTTTTTGGGAGTATCTATATTTCCTTCTGCTATAACTTTATGGTCGCATTTTTGGATTATTTCTCTTAGAATTTTAAAATCATCTTCTTCAATTTTTAGCCCCTTACTTTCTGGTGTGTAGCCAACCAAGGTCGTTCCTATAAAGTCAAAGCCAAGTTTGTCGGCATAGATGGCTTCTTCTACTGTAGAACAATCTGCCATAAGTTTTATATCAGGGTATTTTTCTCTTATATGGTCATAAAATTCTTTTAGATTTTTGTGGTTGGGTCTTTTTCTATCTGTGGCATCTGTAGCAATTATATCTACCTTTGCAGCATAAAGCTTATCTATTTCATCCATGGTAGGTGTAATATAAATTTCGCTATTATCGTAGTCTTTTTTTATTATTCCTATTATTGGTAGGTCTACATTTTTTCTTATTTCTTCTATATCTTCTATTGTATTTGCTCTAATTCCACTTGCTCCGCCAATCTTTGCCGCAAGAGCCATTCTTCCCATGATAAAGGAGGAGTGAAGGGGTTCATCAGCCAAGGCTTGGCAAGAAACAACTAACTTTTTTTCTATATTTTTTATTTTGTTCATTCTTCATCCTTTCTGGTTGTCGAAAGTAGGTCATTTGTAGTTTGGTTAAATATTTCTAGGGTTTCTTTCTTATTATTTAGTATTTTCATATATAAGATATCAAGCAGTATCATACCTGGAAATTGGGGAGATATTATGTTTGATAGCTCTAAATTCTTTTTTAGAGCCATGGGCAAGACTTGATCAAAATTTTGATTGAATTCTTCTGTGTCCAAAGAGCTTAAGAGTATTGTATAGGCTCCTTTGTCTTTGGCATATTTTAAGGCATTTATCACTTCTTTGGTCTTGCCACTGTAAGTTATCCCTATAGCTAGGCTATCTTCATTCACTCTTGCATGGTTTAGTAAGAGTTGATGAGAATCGCGGATTGCTTCTGCATCTATGCCTATTCTTTGAATTCTTTGGGCAAATTCTTCAGCCAAAAGCCCTGATGAACCTAGGCCATAGATAAAAATTCGTCTTCTTTGGAGGATTTTTTTTACAACCTTGTTAAATTTTCTATCATCGAAGAGATAGTAGGACTTGGATAGAATTTCTTGGTAGGTATCAAGTACAGGGACTTGCAATTCTCCTGGTTTGTTAAAGTTTTTCTCTTTGGATTCTTTGAATTGATAGGAAAACTCCCTGTAGCCTGAAAAGCCAAGTTTTTTGGCAAACCTGGTTAGGGCTGCTTCAGAGATAAATAGCTTATTGGCGACAGTTTTTGACGAGATGTCATCATCGTCATCTATATTGTAAAAGTAATCGGCTATTATTTTTTCTACATCTGTAAACTCTTCATATTTTGATTCTATAAAGGTTAGGATAGATTCGTATTGCTTATTCATCAAAAACTCCATTCTTTATAAGCTTAAAACTTTTCTGTAAATAAGTGATAAACTCCATAGCAACCTGACTTGTTGGCGAGTTCTGTATTTATTATAGCTGTTGCCTTATAAATATTTGCTGGCACAAGTTCTTTTGTCTTTAACCTAAGAGGGTCTAGTAACTTGTCTTTTTGTTTTGAAATTCCTCCTCCTATAATTATAGCTTCTGGAGAAATAATTAGCATTATAGTAGCTAAAAGTTTTGCAAGATTTGTTGTAAGGGTATCTATTAAGTCTATGGCAGCTTGGTCCTTGTTTTTGAAAGCCTCAAAGAGAATTTTTCCATCCCTAAAATTTTTTTCTGGATATTTTAAAGATGCAAGTTCTATTATGGCTGAAGTTGATGCTTTTTTTTCTATGGTAGAATCATAAAAAGGCAAATATCCTATCTCGCCCGCACTGCCTGAGCTTCCCCTATAAATTTTTTTGTCTATGATCAAAGCTCCTCCAAGGCCTGTGCCTATTGTAAGAACAAAGCTTGTTTTGTAGTTTTTTCCTGCTCCAAAATTTGCCTCTCCAAGAGCCGCTGCTTTTACGTCATTTTCTACAAGACAAGGGAGGTTGAATTCTTCTTTTACTTCTTTTATCCAATCAAAACCAATGTAGTTTTTGATATTTTCATTTGCATAGGAAATAATGCCTGTCTTATAATCAACCATACCCGCTGTCGAAATGGCAACTCCAGCAAGATCTTTATTTTCTTTTAAAAGTTCTTTTATTTTTTTAAAGATATCTTCTTTTAGGTAGTTTGCTCCCTCTTTGGCCCTAGATTTTATCTCATCCACACTTTTTTCTTTGCCATTTTCTATTAGCATAGATTTAATAGCAGTTCCACCTATATCAAAGCATATAACTTTCATGTCTTCTCCTTTAAGGCTAACTTTTTAACTTATAAATCTTTAATTGATTTTAACTTTAAAAATAGCTTTTTTAATCTTTTCACTTTCTTTAACTTTTATAGCCGTCTTGTGGCAATCATTAGGATAGCAAATCAAAAAATCACCTTTTCTTAAGATTACTGAAGAGTTACTTTTACCTTGGCTAGGCAAGAAGTCCTCTTCTTCTACATAGTCTTCTTCTTGCATATTGTTTAAAAAGTTTAAATCTATTCTTTCTTCTCCATCTAGCATAAAATGAATGTCTAAGTATTTTTTGTGAGCTTCCCAAAATCTTTGGTCCTTATCACAAGTTTCATATTCTACTATATTTACAAATAGTCTATCTCCATCTATCTCATGGCTACCCTTTTTGTAGGAAAGTAAATCATTGTTTTTAGAATAAGCAAAACATTCTTTGATTGAATCTTCCAAGAAATCATATTCTTTTAAATTTTTAATATTTCCAAAAATCATTTTTTCCTCCCTTAATTATATATAGTTGTATTCTTTGGTGGCTCTATACTTACACCCTTAATCTTTGACCAAATCACACTAGCTAATAGGCCTACTAGGACTGAAATTGCTATAGAAATTATGGAGTATGACCAGAAGGAAACCTTGCTTGGATCTACAAAGTATTTGATATAAATCATTACCAAGGATGATGCTATAAAGGCTATACTTGCTCCAAATTTATTAGCTTTTTTGGTAAAGACTCCCAAGATAAAGGTTCCAGCCAAAATTCCTAGTACCAAGCCCATAAAGCCGTTAAACCATTCATAGGCTGATTTTATGCCCCCATTTGCAAGCACCATTGCAACTATTATTGAAAAGATACCTACAAGTAGAGATACTCTTTGGCCAATTTTGGTTTGTTTTTCAAAGCTTATTTCTTCTTTGCTAATACGAGCTTGTATATCTAAGGCCCAAGAAGATGCAACTGAGTTTAGACCAGTTGAAAGGGTAGATTGGGCTGCAGCATAGATAGCTGCTAAAAGTACTCCAGTAAATCCAACTGGAAGTTCATAGGCAATCCAAGATGCAAAAATTTGATCTTGTTGGGCTGCTGGAGGTAGTGGGTTATTTTGGACTTGATAGAATACATACAAGCCTGTACCTATAAGATAGAAGACTGTAGCTATAAATATTGATAGGATTCCGTTTGAAATCATCATCTTATTTAACTGCTTGGTATCAGTTGTTGTTGTAAAACGTTGAACTATATCTTGGCTTGATACATATGAGCCCATAGTATTTAGACCTGCTCCAACTATCAATAGAAATACGCTATCTTTTAAGATATTAGGATCAAAGATAGGTTGGTTTTCTTCTAAGAACTTATGGCCTGTTGCAAATTGCTCAAAGATTGCACCCATGCCTCCATCTATATTTGATAATAATATTATAAGTCCAATAGTTACCCCTATTAGAAGTACTGATCCTTGTATAAAGTCAGTCCAAAGTACTGATTTTAGTCCTCCTGTGTATGAGTAAATTATAGCTATGATTCCCATGATTATAATAAGAATATTGACATGGATACCAATAAGCTTTGATAAAACCATACATGGCAAGTACATGATTATGGACATACGACCTACTTGGTAGATTATAAACATTACAGCCCCAAGTATACGAAGTCCCTTTGATTCAAAACGTAATTCTAGGTAGTGATAGGCTGTATCTATATCATTCTTGCTATATATAGGGAGGAAGAATTTGATTGTAAGTGGAATTGCTATTAGCATACCAAGTTGTGCAAACCACATAAGCCAAGTTCCTGCATAAGAATTTCCTGCCAAAGATAAGAAGGAAATAGGACTTAACAAGGTTGCAAAAATTGAAACTGATGTTACCCACCATGGTATAGTTCCGTCACCTTTGAAATATTCCTTGCCCTTCATTTCTTTTTTTGAAAAGTAAAGGCCTGCAAATAGTACAGCCGCTAAGTATACAACTAAAATTATTAAATCTATATATGTAAATCCCTGTTTCATATTTTTTCCTCTACAATTTTATTAGCTTAGATATTTTTCTTTACAAGCCTTGATCATATTGGCTGCCTCTTTTGCTATAGCCATATCATCTTCTACTAGAGCAGTCAATGGTTTTCTCACACTTCCTATATCCAAATCTTCATTTATTCTAAGAATTTCTTTGATAACTGCATACATATTTCCATGAGCTGAGCACATCTTGTAGATAATTGCATCGACATCGTATTGGATTTTTCTTGCGAGCTCTAAATTTCCTTCTTTTACAAGCTCATCCATTTTTAAAAATAGCTCTGGCATTACCCCATAAGTTCCGCCTATACCTGCATCTGCACCAATTACACGACCTGATATAAATTGTTCATCTGGTCCATTAAAGATAATATAATCATCTCCTGCATCTTGTTTGAACATTTGTATATCTTGAACTGGCATGGAAGAATTTTTAACTCCTATTACTCTAGGATTTTCTCTCATCTTTGCAAATAAGGATCCTGTTAGGGCAACTCCTGCTAGTTGTGGAATATTATAGATAACAAAATCGGTATTTGGAGCAGCTTCGCTGATATCATTCCAATATTGGGCTATGGAATATTCTGGCAAGTGGAAATATATAGGAGGTATAGAAGCAATTGCATCTACTCCCAAGCTTTCTGCATGGCTTGCAAGCTCTCTACTATCTTTTGTGTTGTTACATCCCACATGAGCTATTATGGTTAGCTTTCCCTTGGCTACTTTCATTACATTTTCAAGAATTACTTTTCTATCTTCAACGCTTTGGTAGATACATTCTCCTGATGAACCATTTACATAAAGTCCCTTGACAGACTTTTCTATAAAGTATTTGGTTAGATTTTGTACTCTTTCTGGACTTACATTTCCTTCTTCATCATAGCAAGCGTAAAATGCTGGAATAACACCCTTATATTTATCTAAATTTCTCATGGTCACGATTTCCTTTCTCTTATTTCATATCTTGATATTTATTTTTGTATCAGTATTATCCTACTTAGTAAAATCACTTTTATTTAGAGCTCTTAATTTAGTAACTTACTTTGGTAAAATTTAGTCTATTAATCCTATATTTGCTAACAAATATTATCTCTTTGGCTTGATTATGTAAAATCATTTTCCCAAGCCTTATGTTTTATAGACCTCATTTCTTGGTTGATTTAAGTATATAATATGCTGAATCTATTTTCAAGTAAAGGCGTATTTATAGTAAGTACTTTTATCGCCTTTTCATTTCAACGTTTTGTCTAAAAGTATTTTCCAAAAAATATTTTCCCTTTGAAAGTAAAGCCACTTTGCAAAATATTGTTAAATATATCTATAAATTCTCTAAAATATGTAAGAAATTTCCCTTAAAAAGTCCCTTCTCGGACAAAGTTTAATAATATAAAAAGGGGGTATATATTTTTATGGATAGATAAAAAGTAACAAACATTTATATATTGTCAAAATATTTAGCATATATATTTCATTGATTTTTAATATATTTATAAAGAAAAGAGGTTGATATAATGAAAATTACAGCAGCAGAAGCTTTACTAAAGGAATTAAAGCTTTGGGGAATTGATCATATTTATGGAATACCTGGTTCATCACTAAATGGTTTGATGAATGCCCTTAGAAAAGAAGATAAGGACGGTATAAAGTATATACAAGTAAGACATGAATCAGCTGGAGCCATGGCTGCATCAGCTGAATACAAGCTATCAGGAAACATTGGAGTTGCCTTTGGATCAGGTGGACCTGGTTCTACCAACTTAACCAATGGACTTTTTGATGCCCTTATGGATGGGGCTCCTATGCTTGCCTTAGTTGCCCAATCAGAATCTTCCAACCAAAACACTCACGCTTTCCAAGAAACTGAAATGCTACCATTTTTTGAAAATGTATCAGTTTTTAACAGAAAGGCTATGAATGCCAAACAAATACCTTATATGGTTAATGATGCTATTAGAACAGCTATAGAAAGAAAAGGACCTGCAGTTCTTATCCTCCATAACGACTTTATGGAAGAAGTAATTGACTATGAGCCTTCAGATGGATCCACAAAAATTGTACCTAACTTAATGCACTTTGAGCTTGACAAAGAAAAGGTCAAAAAAATAGCAGAAGAAATTAAGGCTGCCCAAAGACCCCTTCTATATTTGGGTAGGGGAGTTATGGATTATAGGGATCTTGCCGTAGAGGTATCAGAGAAATTTAACCTACCTGTAGTTACATCTGCCCCATCTATTGGTTTATCCTTCCCAGCAAACCACAAAAACTTCATGGGATCTTTTGGTAGATTAGGTAGTAAGCCTGCTAACGAGCTAATAAACACTTCAGATCTTATCATTTTTGTAGGATCTTCTCATCCATTTGCAAGATTTTGGCCTAAGGATACCAAAGTAATCCAAGTTAACAACAGTTTTAGAGAAATAGGCAGACAACTTAAGGCCTATGATTCTTTAGTTGCTGATTCTGGTGATTTTTTAAGAGGACTTTTGGATACTGGTATAAAAAGAGATGAGGATGCCTATCTTAGAGCTTCAAGAAAAAATATGCAAAATTGGAATAATTATCTTGAAAGAAAAGCCGACAGAGAATCTGACGATGTTTTATACTACGAATCTGTAATTAGAAAGGTAAGAGAATATTCAACAGATGATGCTGTTTATGCCTTAGGAATTGGTAATAACAAAATCCACTCCATAAGAATGCTTGATCTTGACGGCAAGAAAAACTTTACCATGTCATCTTGGTTTGCAACTCTTGGATATTCTACTCCAGCAGCCATAGGTGCCTATCTCCAATATCCTGATAAACAAATTTGGTCTATAGTTGGTGATGGAGGCTTTGCAATGAACAACCAAGAAATCCTAACCCAAGCCAAATACAAGATGCCAATCATAAATGTAGTTATAACAGATATGACCTACGGTTTTATCAAACATTCACAAATTGAAAATCTAGAAGATGAATTTGGTGTCGATATAGAATATGCAGACTGGGCTAAGGTAGGAGAAGGGCTTGGAGCTATAAGCTTTTTAGTAAATAACAAAACAGAACTTGAAAATGCCTTCAAAGAAGCAATCAGGCTAAATAAAGAGGGAAATACCAAGCCTATCTTGATAGATGCTCACGTTGTCTACGAAGATCCACTTGATACTGCCAAAATGAAGTTAAACCCTGCTATATATTCTAGGGATGAAATTAACCAATATCTAAAAGAAAATGATATAGAAGATCAACCAATTTTAGATGATTTAATAAAAGAAGAAAGTAAATAAGGGGGGTGTTAGTATGCAAGTAAAAGATTTTACAGAGCTTTATCAAGCTGTTGAAAGTGGAGAAGAAGAAATTGAATTAATAAATTCTATAGGTGCTCCAAACGGGATTAAGCTAAAGGCTGGACAAAAAATTAAAGGAAAAGATAAAAATATTCTTTTAAGTTTTATAAATGGAGATGGTCTTGGTCTATCAAAAGATAACGAAATTTCCAACCTTTCAATCCAAACATCTCCTTCAAACAGAGCCATATATCTTGACTCTGTCGAAAAAGATTTGGGCAAGGTCAAATTAAATGATTTGATAGTTACAGGAATGGTTCAATTTTTAACTAGAGGCAATAATGAAAAACTTGACCTTGAGGTTAATGACTTAGATATTGTTTTTGCTGATGCAAGAAATTATCCAGAAAGACCTATGAAATATGGGGTTAATGTTTATCAAGGAGCTTTTACTGTCTATAATTTTAATCCTTCTAAAGAAAGCTCTATTTCATTTAAGGGAAGTGGTATAAGGATTGGACGTAAAAATGCTCCAGTTTTAGGTAGTGGTTTATTTATTTCTGGTTTTAATGATGAGAATGGTCCAGTTGAAATTGAATATTTGCAAACAGAAGATGTCTATTCAAACGGCATGATACCTAAGGGTCAACCAAATTTAATTACAGGTGGTATTTTTATAGTTTATGGAGCCTTTGCAAAAAAGATTGTATCAAAGGGTCAAGTTGTAACCTACGGAAATAACGACATGGTTTTGGATGTTTGGGGAGAAGTTGATGATTGGCTTGTAGAAAATGAAGTAACAAGTTATGGATCAAGCGGAATTGGCTTTGTAAACTTCGGTACAGTTAAGAACTTTAGGGCAGATAAAGAAATTGCAACTTATGGTCTTGGCGCAAGAGGCTTTAACCAATATGATGGAACTATAGGAGAAGCTTATTTTGAAAGTATAAAAACCCTAGGAGACGGATCAATTGGTATGCAATTTAGTAAGCCTGTAGGAAAAATAACTGTAGGAGATGTCCTAACCAAAGGCTCTACTGGTCAAACCTTGGTTAAAGGTGAGATCATGGAGCTTGCAGCAGATGGCATATCTGTCCTTAAGGGTGGTCAAATAGAAAATTTAGAAATACTAAGAGATCTTGCAACAGAAGGAGATGGCGTAACTTCTTACCACGTTAATGGAGGAATAGTCAAAGAATTTAAAATTGGCGGCTCTATAAAATCTAAAGGAAATGACTCTAAAGAAGTTACTATAGAAAATGGCGGAAAATCCGATATGAAAGCTATAGATAAATATATAAAATAATAGCAAAAAAGAAAGGAAAAAATCATGAAAAGAGAAGTTAAAACAAAAGTTAAAGGTTTTAGGACTATAGATGGAGCTGGGGTTAGCTTGGTAAGAGTTTTGGGAAATCATACAGTTGAAGAATTTGATCCTATTTTGATGCTTGACTCCTTTGATAGTACAAATCCTGATGACTACACTAAGGGCTTTCCTATGCATCCTCACAGAGGAATTGAAACTATAAGCTATCTATATAGAGGAAAAATGATTCATAAAGATACCCTAGGCAATGAGGACCAAATCACTGATGGTGAAGTCCAATGGATGAACGCTGGATCTGGAATTTTACATGAAGAACAAGTTCCAGCAGCCGACAGATTATTAGGAGTTCAATTGTGGTTAAACCTACCACAAAAAGAAAAAATGAGTCATCCTACCTACAACAAGATTCACAAAAATGATATAGAAGAAATTGAAATTGAAGGTGGCTATCTAAGATTACTTGCAGGATCTTACCAAGGCCATGAAGGCTTTAAAGGAGATCACCTACCCCTAGATTATTATGATATTCATCTTGAAAAAGATGCAAAAATCACTCTAAATATGAAAAATGATGATTCAGTTATGGTCTTTACCTTGCTTGGAGAAATTTCAATTAACGGAGAAAAAATCGAAGAAAAAACAGCCGTTAAGTTGACAGAAGGTGACGAATTGGAACTTGTAAATATAGGAGATAGTGCTGAAGTTTTATATATGAGCTCAAGAAAACTTGACGAGCCAGTTGCTTGGGCAGGTCCTATAGTAATGAATAATCAAAGAGAATTAATACAAGCAAACATAGATTTAAGAACAGGTAACTTTATTAGGGAAAATCTAGAATTTAATAACTAAGCTTAAAAATAAAGACCTTAAAAATCGGTTAATTTTAAAAGAAAGTGAGATAAAAAATGAAATTATATTATGCACCAGGAACATGCGCAGTAGCAGTATGGATAGCCCTAGATTGGCTAGGATGTGATTATGAAGTTGAAAGAGTTGTATTGGGATCTGATGAATATAGAAAAATTAATCCAGCAGGGGCTGTTCCAGCTCTAGATACAGGAGATGGCAAAATTAAAACACAGGCAGGTTCTATCTTGTCTTACCTAGTAGAAAAATATAAAGACCAAGATCTTGGACCAGATGATAGCCTTGAGGATAGATATTTATTTAATGAGATAGTTTCATTTCTTTCTGCAGATTATCATCCCGCTTTTTGGCCTATGTTTAGCCCAGACGAATTTACGACTAGCAGCGATGAGAAAGACTATGAAAATATAAAAGAAGCTGCCTATAAAAATATTGATTCCCTTGCACAAAGCCTTGATAAAAGATTAGAGGGTAAAACTCATATCTACAAAAATAAAAAAACAGTTTTGGATGCCTATGCCTATATTTTGAGTAGATGGCTAAAAAATACACCAAAGTCATGGCAAGAATATCCAAACCTAAAGAAATTTATGGAAACAATGGAAAATGATTCAAATGTACAAAGAATAGTCCATGAATCAGTAAAAAAGAACTAGGCACATTAAGGCAAATAAAGTAAAAAAAGCGGTCAAAAAAATCCTTAAATGGCTCTTTTTGACCGCTTTTTTAAGTTACTTCAGATTTTTACTTTTTAAATCTTTTTCTTCAATTTTTGCTTTATTGTCTTCTTTTAGCTTTTTGATTCTAACTGTCTTTATTTTGGTATCTTCTATATAGATAATTCTAAGCTCATAGCCGTTATATTTTACTACATCTTTGCTAGCTTCTTTAGGGATATAGCCTAGTTGATTTATTATAAAACCTCCCAGGGTATCAAAGTTTTCATCTTCTTCGTCAATTTCTATAGGAATTTTTTCGTTTATATCCTTTATTCCTGTAGACGCTTTTACAGTATAGCTACCATTTGCATTTACCTTTATATCTGGCATATCCTTATCATAAAGGTCATCTATATCTCCCACTATTTCTTCTATCAAATCTTCCATTGATACAATGCCAGAAAAGCCACCGTATTCATCTATAAGTATAGACATATGGATATGATCTTTTTGCATTTCTTGAAAAAGCTTGTCAGTTTCTATCTTATCTGGAACAAAGTGGGCAGGTCTTAGTATTCTTCTTATATTTACATTTTTAAGGCCCACTTTGCAGGCTTCTACCAAGTAATCTTTGGTGTAGATTACTCCCAATATATTATCTATATCTCCATCATATACGGGAATTCTGGAGTGTCTGACCTTGATAAATTCGTCTAAATATTTTCTTTCTTCATCGGATATATCTATCATGAATACTTCTGTTCTTGCAGTCATGACCTCTTCTGCCCAGACATCGTCAAAGCCCATTATGGAATGAATCATTTTTGATTCCAAGGGCCTTAGGATACCTTGGTCTTCTCCAACTTGAACTATGGTTTTGATTTGCTCTGCTGTAACTTCTCTTTCTATTGTTTTTGCTTCTATGCCAAAAATATTCATAAAGAAGCTTGTAATCTCATTTACCATTTTTATGAGTGGTGAGTTTAGGGCCATGATAAATTTTATTAGGCCAATGCACTTTGATGATAGTTTGTATGGATTTCTAACTCCTATTCTTTGTGGTATTTTGTTAGAAAAAATCATATTTACTATAACATAAAGCAAGATTACAAGAACCAAGATCAGAAATTTGCCAAAAGTTTCTTCTTTACTTGTTATTTCTTGCAAGTGGCTTCTTATAAACAATAGAAGTATTACGCCTGTTAAGATATCTAAGAATGAATTTGAAAAGGCATGGACCTGCATAAGTTTTGCCTGATTTTGAGATATTTTTAATAATTCTCTTGCCTTCTCGTCATTGTATTCTTTGATTTTGTCACTTAATTTTTGGTGGTTTAAGGAAATAACAGCCGTATAGATGGAAGTTAAAAATCCATTTAGACACATTAAAAATAATATTATTATAACTTTGATTATTATCGGGTAGACTCCGCCAGAATCCATATAAACTCCTAAACTTATACAAAAAGACGCATTTTAGGGCGCCTTTTTGTCTTTAATTAATTTCTACTAGTTCTTTTTTTGCTTGTTCTTTTTGATCTTCAACAGATATTAAATCTTTTACCTTCATGAGCCTTGCTATGGTTGATCTTTCGTTTTCTTCAAGTTTTGCCCTAATATATTTGATAGTTTCTTCCAAATCGGGAATAGTCCTATATTCTAGGGCATTTACTCTACGTCTGGTCCCTTCGATTTCATCAGCCATGAGCTGGCAAGTTTTTTCTATTTCAGCAAGTCTTAATAGCTTATCCATGACCTCGTTTAAGCCTTCTATAGCCGTATCGAGTCCTTGTGATGTTTGGGCGTAGCCATAAGGATAGATAGATTTTTCCTTATTTGCTCCCTTATCTACTTTAAATTCCATTTTTGGAATTCTAACACTCATTACGTTTTTTATTTCTATATCAAGACCTACTTTTTGTGTAGGAAGACTTACTGCTTCTTCGAGAAATTCTGGACTCATAAAGCTTGATGCAACAAGAAAGTCCTTGAAAGAATCAGACAATAAGCCTTCTACTTCTTCACGAAGAGCTTTATTCTCACGAATCAAATCCAGAAATTGCCTCATTAGCTCATCTTGCTTGTCTTTTAGGAGCTTGTAACCTCTTTTTGATACAGACAATCTCTTTTTTAGGGTATTAAGATTCATTCTTGTTGGTGTTACACTAAGCCTTGCCACAACTAATTCTCCCTACCTAAATATTTATCGATAAGTTCATCATCGATTCTCTTTAGTTCTGACCTTGGAATTATTTTTAATAACTCCCAACCCAAGTCCAAAGTTTCTTCTATAGACCTATCTGTGTAATAACCTTGGTTGATGTATCTTTTTTCAAATTCATCAGCAAATTTTGCAAAGGCAAGGTCAGCTTCTGATAGAGCAGAATCTCCCAAGATTTTTTGTAATTCTCTAGCATCTACACCAGAGGCATAGGCTGCATAAATTTGGTTCATGGTATTGGCATGATCTTCCCTAGTTTTACCCTTGCCTATACCCTTATCCTTTAATCTTGATAGGGAAGGTAGGATTGATACAGGTGGTTCTATGCCGTTATTGTATTGTTCTCTCGAAAGAATGATTTGTCCCTCTGTAATATAACCAGTTAGGTCTGGAATAGGATGGGTAATATCATCTTCTGGCATGGTTAAAATTGGAATTTGTGTAATAGTTCCGGGTTTTCCTTTTAATTTTCCAGCTCTTTCATAAATAGTTGAAAGGTCTGTATATAGGTAGCCTGGGTAACCACGTCTGCCTGGAACTTCTTTTCTAGCTGCAGAAACTTCACGCAAAGCCTCTGCATAGTTGGTCATATCTGTCATTATTACTAGAACTTGCATATCTTTTTCAAAGGCCAGATATTCTGCTGCTGTAAGTGCCATCTTTGGGGTTGCAAGTCTTTCAATAGCAGGATCATCTGCCAAGTTCATAAACATTACAGACCTGTCTATAGCGCCTGTTTTTTCAAAGTCTTGAAGGAAAAATTGTGCTTCTTCGAAAGTGATTCCTATAGCGGCAAATACTACGGCAAAGCCTTGGTCCTTGCTCAATACTTTTGCTTGTCTTGCTATTTGAGCTGCAAGGTTGTTGTGAGGAAGACCAGAGCCTGAGAAGATTGGAAGTTTTTGTCCCCTAACTAAGGTGTTAAGGCCATCTATAGTTGAAATTCCTGTTTGGATAAATTCTGATGGATAATCACGACTTACAGGGTTAATAGCTGTTCCATTTACATCTCTTTTTTCTTCAGGAATAATGTCTGGACCCCCATCTATAGGAACACCAAGACCGTTAAAAGAACGACCAATCATATCTTCTGAAACCCCAAGTTCCAATGGTCTACCCAAAAATCTTACTGAAGTTGCCTTTAGGTTAATACCTGTAGAACCTTCGAAGATTTGAACCATAGCATTGTCCTTGTCAATTTCTATGACTTTTCCTCTTCTTCTTTCTCCAGTTTGAAGCTCTATATCTACTAGCTCTTCGTTTGAAACCCCTTCAACACCTTCAACAAGCATTAAGGGACCCACAACTTCTGTAACAGTTTTATATTCTTTTAACATTAATTGGCCCCTTTCTCTATATGATCAAGTTCTTTAACTATTTGATCTTTGATATTTTCAAATTCACCCAAGTTTTCTTCAGAAACAAGTTTTGCTCTGGTAATTCTTTCTTTTACTTCTAGATTTTCTATTTTATTAAGATCAAGCCCTTTTTGCATAGCTTCTAAAGATTTGTCATAGAAGAAAAGTATAAGATCAAGCATCTTATCTTGTTTTTCAAGTGAGCAGTAGGTATCAACCTCGTGGAAGGCGTTTTGTTGTAAAAAGTCTTCTCTTAATGATTTGGTTATATCAAGCTTTAATTTATCATCATCTGATAGGGCATCCCTACCTACAAGTCTTACTACTTCAAGTAGTGATGATTCTTGTTGCAAGAGACTCATAGCTCTTTTTCTGTTGGTTGAGAAACCTTCATTTACTTCTTTGTCAATGTAAGCATCCATCTTTTCTTGATAAAGCGAATAAGATTTTAACCAGTTTATAGCAGGGAAGTGTCTTTGGTAGGAAAGATCATAATCAAGTCCCCAGAATACCTTAACTATTCTAAGAGTTGCTTGGGTAACAGGCTCTGAAAGGTCTCCACCTGGAGGTGATACGGCCCCTATTACAGAAAGTGAACCTTGATCTTCTCTATTTTCTCCCAAAACTTCTACCCTACCACTTCTTTCATAGAAGTCAGCAATTCTTGAAGCTAAATAAGCAGGGAAACCTTCATCTCCTGGCATTTCTTCCAAACGACCACTCATCTCACGAAGAGCCTCTGCCCATCTTGATGTAGAATCAGCCATCATGGCTACGGCATAGCCCATATCTCTGAAATATTCTGCCATGGTTATACCAGTATAGATTGAAGCTTCTCTTGCTGCTACTGGCATATTTGATGTATTTGCTATAAGTACTGTTCTTTTCATGATAGATTCGCCAGTTTTTGGATCTATTAGTTCTGGAAACTCATTAAGTACATCAGTCATCTCATTTCCACGTTCGCCACAACCTACATAAATAACTATATCTGCATCGGCAAATTTTGCTATTTGGTGTTGAACTACAGTTTTTCCTGAACCAAATGGTCCTGGTATAGCTGCTGTACCTCCCTTGGCTACAGGGAAGAAAGTATCTATTACCCTTTGACCTGTAATTAGTGGAGTGTTAGGATCGAGTTTTTTCTTGTAAGGACGAGGTTTTCTTACTGGCCAATTTTGAATCATATTTATAGATTTCTCACCATCTTTTGTTTCTATAAGACAGACTTGAGAGTCTACTGTAAATTCTCCATCGGAAATCTCTTTTACCTTTCCTTCTATGCCGTAAGGCACCATGATTTTGTGAGTAATTACTGATGTTTCTTCAACTTCACCAATTATATCCCCACCTGTAAGATAAGCTCCTTGTTTTGCTATAGCCTTAAATTCCCATTTCTTTTCTCTATCTAGAGGTTTTGAAGTCACACCTCTTTTTAGAAATTCACCAGCCATTTCTTCTAATTTTTCTAATGGTCTTTGAATACCATCATACATTTTTTCCAACATACCAGGTCCAAGTTCTACAGAAAGAGGACGACCAGTAGAGACTACAACATCTCCAGGTCCTATACCTGTTGTTTCTTCATATACTTGGATAGAAGCAACATCTCCTCTCATTTCTATGATTTCCCCGATAAGTTTATCATCAGATACCTCGACCACATCATATATATTGGCATCTGAAAGACCTTTTGCCTCTATAAGTGGTCCTGATACTTTTGTTATTTCTCCTTTGTTCAAATTAGGGCTCCTTCTAGTTCAAAATGTTAGCTCCAACAGCTTTTTCCACACTCTTATTTATATCTGCCATGCCAATACCAAGGCTACCCTTGTTGGATGGGATGAGGATAATAGCTGGAGTCATTTTTTCTCTATATTTATCAATAGTTGTTTGGATTTTTTGTGCAAAATCTTCAGTAATAAAGATAATTCCTGTATCTTCTTTAGCAAGTTTATCTACAAGTTTCTTTGCATCTTCTCCATCAACTGCGGTATTTACATCAACTCCTAGTGCTTTAAAACATAGCACAGAGTCTTTATCGCCTATTACTGCTACTTTATACATAAGATTCACGCAACCTTTCCTTGATAAAGTCTCTTGATAAAGAGTTTAGTTTTGAAGTTAATATTATTCTCAAATTTTTTATTTCTGTTTCTTTGGCAACTATATAGGCAAAGATTACTTCTGGACCATAAGTTATGGTCTTTGCTTTTTTTATAGTATCCATTTGATGATCATCTATAGCTTTTTCCAAATCAAGCATGGCAGCTTTGGGATTGTTTCTTTCAAAAGCCCTAGCTATATACTTACTTATAGCATAGGATGTAAAACTTTCTTTGTATTTTGACAAATCTTCATTTAAGATGCCATCAAATTCTTTTAAAGCTATATTGCCCCCTGCAATCAAGGCTTGGTCAAGAGTTTCCTTTGAGGCCTCTTGCCTATTGGCCCTAAAGAGAGTTTTTATATTGATTAAATCAATTTTTTCCTTGGTAAACTTTTCTAAAAAGTCCCAATCATCTTCCTTTGCTATAGCAAGGAGTCTATTAAAATAGTCCTTGTCCAAAGAAACATCTATTATTTGAGGGTCTTTTGTTTTTTGGTATAAATCTAGGGCTTTTTGTGCAAAATTAAAGTAAATATTATCGGAAATTCTCTTTTTATTATCATCCTTTAAGTATTTTTTTAATTCTACTGTGTCTAAGCCACCCAAATCTATATAAGCATGAGATAAGTCCTCATCTAAAATCACTTCTTTTACAATAACTTTTATGTTATGAAAGATATATTGTTCTTTCAAATATTGAATTAAATAGTGGTCTGGACTAAGCTTTTCCATAAGATCATAGACTCTTTTTAATTCTTTTGAAAGCATATACTCATAGTCCTCATCTCTTCCCATTTTTTGGATACTTTCGTTATAGATTGTATCTGAAAGAGATGAAAGTGTTTGGTGAAGTGATTCTTGATCCATTAGTCTTTCCAATTGAGTCTTGGTAAGTAAATTCTTCTCATAGACTCTGGTACTTGCGGATGCTTGGATAAATTTTTCTCTATCCACTTAATCACCTCACTTAAAAATTTCTTCTATAATTTGTCTTTCAAATTCATCTTTCTTGTAATCAATTAGGGATGAAAATCTATTATCATATTCAATCTTTCCAGATTTTACTACAAAGCCTTCTTCTACACTTTCGCTAGAAATCTTATAGCCTTTAAGTTCATCAGCCTTAAAAAGCTCTTTTTTTCCTTCTTGTAGTAAGATTTGACCATCCTTGGCCTTGATATTTTCTAAAGATTTTAGGACGTATTTTTTGTAATCTTTATCACTAATAGTTTTTAATTTTTCTTTTAATTTTTCCAAAATTGCTTTAACCACATCATTTTGAGCCGTAATTTTTATATCTCTAGCTTGTCTATTAGCTGTGATTTCTGAGTTTTTTATATAGAGATCTGCCTGATTTTCTGCAGCTAAAATAATGGCTTGGGCCTTTTTTTCTGCCTCTTTTTTTCTATCTTCTATAAGCTCTTGGCCTTCTTTTTTTGCTTTTGATAGTATATCCTGAGCTTCATTTTCCGCATCTTCTTTAATACTATCAAGTATTAAATCAATATTATTCATAGTCACACCTAATTAAGCACGTGTAACTAAGAGTAGAGAAATTACGAATCCTAAAATAGCGTAAAGCTCAACCATTACAGAGAATACTATACCTCTTGTAAATTCTGGTTCATTTTTAGCTAAAATGTTAATACCGCCGATAGCTACCTTAGCTTGGGCTATTGCTGAAAAATATCCAACTAGGCCTACTGGAAGAGCTGCCATTAGGTAATAAAGTCCTTGGCCAAAATCAATACCTGAAATATTATTCATAATCATAAAGCCAATTACAAATCCATAAAGACCTTGGGTACCTGGCAAAAGTTGTAGTACTAAAGCTTTACCAAATTTTTCTGGTTCTTCAACTGTTAGCCCTGCAGCTGCTTCACCTACCATACCTACACCCTTAGCTGATCCCATACCAGCAACTAGGGCAGCTATGGCTACAGCTAAGGCTCCTAAAATCATTCCACCGTTTTCTACTAAAAAGTTACTCATTTCTTCCTCCTCTTATAATATTAACAAAGTTAGTATCTTCAACCATTTCGCGGAATTTCTTTCCTCCGCCTTCATAAAATTTATTAAACATTTCTACATAAACAAGTCTTAGGGAATGAACATAGCCTGATAAGTAGGATAAAAACATGTTAAATAATTGGAAAATTACAAATATTATAGTTCCACCAATAAATCCTACTATGCCTCCAGAACTCGTTACCATTCCTACAATCATATTTACAGCATAGGCTACAAAGCCTCCTGATAATACTAGGGCCATAAGTCTTAGGAAGGATACAAAATCTCCAATCCATGAACTGATTCCATATAGGTCATACAAACCAAGGGCAGCCTTAGCCCCAATAGACTTAGCTTGTCTACCTCCAGTCAAAACTATGCCAACCATGCCTAGAATCATTATCCATTTTGCTATATCTTTACTTCCACCAACCATGCCTGTGCCTGTTAGGATAAATGCTCCTGCTCCCCCTACAGCCATGTACCAGAAGCCAACATCAAAAATAGCATCTAAGATTTTTCCATCTCTAAGTAGCACGAAAGCTTTTATTCCTAGAGCAAAAAACATCGCTATGGTCGCTATTATCAAGGATATTACTATCAAGGTGTTAAAGTCTTTTTGAGTATCAATAAGGCCTTTCATTGGAATAATTCCTCCAAAGATTGACCCAAAAATAGCTCCAAAAACTGTCGCAGAAATAGCCATCCAAAGTACAAGCTTAACCATTTTTCTTGTAGCCTTATTTAATTGTAATTTCTTTAGGGCAAATAGAGTTCCCAAGACACCCAAAAGCCCATAGCCCAAATCCCCTATCATAAATCCAGTATAGATGGCATAAAATGGAGCTATAAGTGGGGTTGGATCTAGCTCGTTGTATTTTGGCAAAGCATAAGTATCGACAACAGACTCAAAGGGTTCTATAAGCTTATTATTTTTTAGAATTATAGGAACATTTATATCATCCTTGTCTGCATCTTTTATATCTAAAAAGAACTTATTAGCTCCCAAAGCATTTTTTAAATCTTCTTTAAATCTATCAACCATATCTTTTGGTAAATAACCTTCTATATAGTCAATTTTCTTAGTTTTTAAGAAGTACTCTTGTGATTCTTCTTTTCTCCTTAGATTTAATAAGTAAGAATTATAAATTTCTAATTCCTTAGTATATTTCCTATATGAGCCTATTTGTTTTTCAAGTTCTTTTATTTTCTTATCATTTTCTTCTTTTTCTTTGTTTGATCTTGCTAAATTTTCTTTTATAGAGCCCGTTTGACTAAGCCTTATTCTTGAAAATCCATTTTCCTTCAAAAATTCCTTATACTTATCTTGGTCTTTTTTTGATGAAATAACTACAACATAAATGTTAGAATCTCTTTCAGAAATCTGTCTAAGAAGAGCTGATTTTATATTTGACTGATAAAGATTTTTATTGAAATTTTCATAATATGACTTTGGAATCATGCCAGTTTCTAGGAAAAATCTTTTTGACTCATAAAGATCTTTTAAATCTAGGTCAATATCTTTCCACACTTCAATGTCTCTGATATGAGATTGTAAATTTTGATTTTTTGAAACAAGCCCTTCCCTTTCTCCTACAAGGTCTTTAACTTCATCATATATTTTTTCAAATTCAATCTTTGATGCAAATTCATTAAGCTCGTCTATGGTTAAATTTTCAATTGCCATAGGCTCTTTGGCATCTTTTTTAGGATCTTCTTGATATTTTTTGATATTATCTTTTAGAAAAGCAAGTTTAGATATATCTTCGTCAATTTTTGCCAAACTCTCTGAGTTTTTAACCTCTTTGATGTAGTTTTCTTGATCTGAAACCTCCAAATCATTGAAGTGGACATAATTAAAACCTTGAAGTATATCTAATAGATTGGACCTATTATAGTCGAAAGATAGCAAGTTAAATTTATTCATTTTAACTATTGCCATTTTCAACAATCCTTTCTATCAAACTGTCAATTATTTGGTTGATTTTTGACTCTTCTTGTTTTTTTATAAGAAGTGCCGCCTCTTCAGCCTTTGAAATAATTGGTTCTTTGTTTGCACTAGCTGAGTTTTTTGCATCTTCCATGATTTTATTAGCCTTGGATTTTGCATCCTCAATAATAGTTCTATAACTATCTTCTGCTGTGGCCTTACTGTCTTTTATAATTCCATCAGCTTCTTTTTTTGCAACCTCAACTAAAGAATCTGCATCAATTTCAGCCGATTTTACTAAATTTAAAACATCTTCAGCCATATTTCACCTCCTATTTCCAATCTTATTTATTAATAAATAAAATCTGTGATATAATCTATTGTACCGTATTTAACCAATAATTTATAGTCAAAATATGAATATTTGGTATTGTTTTCATATTTTTTTACTTATATTTTAACGAATTATAAATTTATAAGAATTTTAGGAGATTTTTATGAAAAAGTTTTTAATAGTTATATTAGCATGTATACTTACTTCTTGTTCATTTACAGATAATAATAAGGAGAGTATTGAAAAAGGCGGACAATTACCAGATAAAAATTCAGAAGATTTATCATCTAGCCCTGTGCCGTCGAGCGAGGAAAAGTTTTCCCTAAATGATTCAAAAAATATAAAATATTCCTACCCTTTGGATGAATCTTCAAACTTTAAAAAAGACAAGGGCCTTTCTGTAAACAGGATGCTCTTTACCTATCCAGCTGAAATTATGGCTAAAGAAGGAGATCCTTATTCTATTGACGATTTGAAAAATTTGGACTATAGCAAAGATATATTTTATCAATATTTAAACTTTAGAATACCTACTAGGGCCCAAGTATTTTCAAAAGATAAAAATCTTTATGCTATTGATTTTCCAAAATCCAAGGATTACGGCATAAGAATTTATTTTAAGAAAGCCCTCGATAAAAATGACTTTAAATCATCAAAAACTGATGATTTACTCTTTATGACTGCTAATAACTACATGACTAAGATAGAAAATTCAACCGACCAAAAAATCATCCAAAAACCTTATGAAATTTTTAATAGTCAGATGAACGCTTATTATTTCATAAGTCAAGATGACTTGTTTAACCATACTTATCTTTTTGTATCAAGCCCTTACAATATAGTAGTTTTTGATATAGAAGAAGTTAGAGATAAGTCTGATGTCTCCAAATATATAATGGCAGATCTTCTTTCTACCATGTACATAGAAACAGAAGATCCAATAAATGTTAAGAAAAATTTCGATTCCTTCACCAAGGATATAGATCTTTTTGCAACTGATAAAATAGATTTTGATAATTTTTCCCTAAGCCTACCAAAAAATATGAAAAATTTTCAAGATGACGATGACTTTAAGGCCTTTGCCAATGAGAAAAACGGCGATGTACTTTCCTATGTCTTGATAATAAAAAGTCCTAAGACAGATAAAAATGGTAAAGACCTTGATCTTGACCAAATTTTTAACCAAACCTCAGGCTCTGCCTTTCCACCAGCCTATATAGTAAGCATGGACCAGGTCAAAGACCAAATAATAAAAGATAACAAAGCCCTCTCCTCTGAAATTAGAATTTATATGGATAATTCTACATCAGAAGGAGTAAAAACTGTTATCCAAACAAAAAATGACTTTATTACTCTTATACTTACAGGGCCTTTGGCAAACTCTAACCAAACAAAACTTTTAAATAAAAATATTTTAAATACTTTAACTTTTAAATAAAAATTGTATAAATTTATAGAAAAAAAGGGCTAGTTTAAATGCCCTTTTTTTCTATATATTAGTATTTTATTATTTCTAGGCTAAGACTTAAATTTTTTATAGGTCATCTTCAATTACTGAAGATTTGGAATAAGCTGAAACCTTGCCTTCAAAGAAGTCTGTTTTTACTTGGTTTGGATCTGAATATTCTGATACCCACTTCATTGATTGGGGTTCTTCTTCATGTCCTTCATATAAGACACCTAGACCTAGGCCTTTTGACCTTAAATTTCCTAAATATTTGATGTAGTCTTCTATCATTTGGTTATTTAAGCCTTGGATATTATCTCCAATAGCGTATTTTCCCCATTCAATTTCACTTTCTACACCTTTTTTTAGCATATCTCTGTAGTAGTCTTCGTGTTCTTTGGTAAATAAATCTGGTCTTTCTTCTCTCATATCATTTATCAATGATCTAAACAACCACAAGTGTGTATTCTCATCTCTATTTATATATCTTATTTCTTGGACTGTACCTGGCATTTTCCCATTTCTTCCAAGGTTATAGAAGAAAGAAAAACCTGAATAAAAGTATACGCCCTCAAGTATATAGTTAGCTATTAGGGCTTGCATAAATCTCATTTCATCATCATGTTCCAAAAAGTCATTGTATTGATCGCCAATAAATTTATTTCTTTTTAGTAGGTGCTCATCTTCTTTCCAAAGATAAAGTATTCTTGTTCTTTCATCTGGTGAACAAATTGTATCGAGGATATAAGAATATGATTGGGAATGTATTGCTTCTTGATAAGTTTGTATAGCCAAACATAGGTTTACTTCATTTGCAGTTATATATGTTTGTAAATTTGGTAAATTTGCTGTTTGAATAGAATCAAGATAGGTCAAAAATGACAAAATTCTATCATAGGCTCTTTTTTCGTACTCATCAAGCTTTCTATAATCCTTAACGTCTTGGTTTAGGTTGATTTCTTCTGGTATCCAGAAATTGTTCATAGCTTGTCTGTACCAGTCAGATGTCCAAGTATACTTTATGTTGTTAAAGTCGTTAAGGTTGGTTGTGTTACCATTGATGATTTTTCTTTTACCTAGTTCAACATCTCCATCTTCGTTAAAAATACCACGTTTTAGAACTTCATTTTGTTTACTTTTTTCCATAATTATTCTCCTTTTTTATGATGCACAAGAATCACATTCTGTCACTTCTAAAGACTTTCCTCTTACATAATATATGCTTTTTACCTTACATTCCCAAGCTTTTATATAGATATTTAAAATTTGTCTCATGGTGTAGTCTGTTGTAATGTAAATATTTACACTTTGACCTTGATCTATATGTCTTTGTCTTACACCTGCCATTTCCATTGATATATTTTGATCTATATCGTGGGCATTTTCATAAAGCCAAAAAGTTTTGGTTGTAAGACCTGGGGCAACTCTAGGCACTATAGCTCCCTTCTTTTCTTCTAGGAAGTATCTTGACATTATAGGATCTACACCAGCAGATGTTCCAGATATTATAGATGTTGATCCTGTTGGAGCTATAGCCAAAAGATATCCATTTCTTAAGCCATATTCATGGACTTCTTCTTTTAATTTTTTCCATCTAGCTGAATCATAACCTCTTTGTGTGAAATAATCACCATTGTCCCAATCTGAGCCTTTAAATACCGAATATGCTCCTTTTTCCTTGGCTATTTCCATTGATGCTTTTATAGCATAGTAGTTTATATCTTCATAAACCCTATCAACAAAGTCCCTATGAGCTTTTCTATCTGACCATCTAATGTCGTTTTGAACTAGCATATGATGATAGCCAGAAGTTCCAAGTCCTATGGCCCTATATTTCTTGTTGGTTATCTTGGCATATGGGGTTGGATAATAATTTAGATCTATAACATTATCGAGAGCTCTTACCACTGTTGTTACAACATTTTCTAATTCTTCTTGGTTATTTACATCTATATTTCCCAAAGTCAAACTTGCTAAATTACATTCTACAAAATCGCCAGGCTTTGTCCTATTTACAATAATTGGATCTCCATTTTCATCCTCTATAGTTGTAGATATTGTTTCTATTGGGCTCATATTTTGGGCAATTTCTGTACACAAGTTTGAGGAGTATATCATGCCAGCATGTTTATTTGGATTGGCCCTATTTACATGATCTCTGTTAAAGACAAAAGGTGTTCCTGTTTCTGTCCAAGACTTTATCAAAAGTCTTACCATTTCCTTAACAGAAATTGTTCTTTTTGAAATTTCCTTATCTTTTATAAGTTTATTGTAAAAGTCTTCAAACTCATCTCCATAAGTATCTTCTATAGATTTGCCATATTTTACCAAGACTTCATGTGGGTCAAACATATACCAAGTTGCATTTATATCATCTCTGCACAATCTCCAAAAGATATCAGGAACACAAACAGCAGGGAAAATATCGTGAGCCTTCATCCTATCATCCCCATTATTTGTTCTAAGACTTAAAAATTCTGGTACATCCTTATGCCAAATATCCAAGTAACAAGCAACAGCTCCTTGACGAACTCCAAGTTGATCTACTGCAACAGCAGTATCGTTGGCAAGTTTTATCCAGCGGATAACTCCACCTGCCACTCCTTTAAAGCCCCTAATATCAGATCCGTTAGCCCTAACTTTTCCAAAATATAGACCCATTCCACCGCCATGTTTCGACACTTCGGCAAAATTAGTTACAGACCTATAAATTCCTTTTAAAGTATCAGGTACTGTATCTACAAAGCAAGAAGAAAGTTGATTATATGGCTTTCTGGCATTGGTCATAGTTGGAGTTGCCATGGTAACCTTTAAGCTTGATAAGATATCATAAAGTTTTTTGGCAAATGAAACCTTATCCTTTTCACCTATGGCTAGATGCATAGCAATGCCCATAAACATCTCTTGAACATTTTCTATTATTTCCCCGTCATGGGTTGTTATTAGGTATCTTTTTCTCAAAAGATCAAGACCAGAATAGGTAAAAAGCTTATTTCTTTCAAAGTTTAAATAATCTCCAAGCTCTCTTACCTCATCCATGCTATAATTTTCTAGCATATAGGAGCCATATAAATTGTTTTTATCAAAAAATTCAACTTTTGATGGAAAATCTGTAATC
This sequence comes from Peptoniphilaceae bacterium, assembly GCA_028723425.1. Classification (GTDB taxonomy): domain Bacteria; phylum Bacillota; class Clostridia; order Tissierellales; family Peptoniphilaceae; genus Anaerococcus. Next base: position 103,437 of record JAQYEZ010000003.1, read on the forward strand.
CCATATTTTTCTTCACTAGCCCTAATTTTTCTATCAATTGCAAACATCAAAAATCTAGCAGCAATTATTTCCCAATCTGGTGCTTCTTTTGAAGTTAACTCACTGGAAGCCTTGGTCAAAGCTGCTACAACTTGTTCTTCTGTCATGTTATCCTTGCTAAAAGATTCAAACTTAAAGAACAAAGATTCTATAGGATATCTTTGGTTATCAAACTCATTTTGAATATTTAGGATTATATTTATGACATCCTTATTAGCTATATACTGGGTAAAATCATTTAATACCTTCCTGTCCATGGTATGCTTGGCACGGTAGAGGATAAAAGATTTTACCTCTCTATAGTAGTTCTTATCTATAAGTTGTAATTCAACCAAATCTTGAACTTCTTCCACACTTACTATGTGGTCTTGGGGGTACTTTTCCTTTATAGTTTTTACTATATCAGAAGACATTTGCTCAAGTTTTTCAGAGCTTACCATAGAGCCTACTGAATCAAAAGCCTTGGAAATGGCTCTTTCAATTTTTTTTCTTTCAAAGTCAACAATTTGACCATCGCGTTTTTTTATCTGCATCTAATTCTATCCTTTTTTTGTTAAATTATAAACACTACATATAGTATACTTTTTTCTATTCACTTCATATATTCTACCATATATTGATTAAAAATCGCAAAAGAAAATAGCTAATAGCATTGTTGATATCTAGCAATTTTTAAAAAAGCCACACTTTTTTCAGTTAGATTTTATGTAAAAATATGAATATTTCTAAAAAACAAAGATTATTTCCCTATTTGATTGACACGGATTTTTATAAATGTTAGGATTTAAGTGTATATAAAACTATAAATCGTGCATATAAAACGTTTTTATTGCATATGTGGGAGATATAATGAATTATAATGACTATTTAAAGAAAAAAATAATACCATCCTTTGGTTGTACAGAGCCTATAGCTCTTGCCTTTGGAGCTTCTAGGGCTAGGGCTATTTTAAAAAATGAGCCTAAAAAGATTGAAGCTAGGCTTTCTGGCAATATTATAAAAAATGTTAATTCTGTGAAAGTTCCTGGAACCCTTGGCAGAAAGGGGATTGAAATTTCTCTTGCTTGTGGAGCTTTTCTTGGAGACTATAGAAAAAATCTTGAAGTTTTATCAGATATAGACAAATCACAACTTGAATATATGGATAAGCTTATAGCAGAAGGGCTTGTAGATGTAAGCCTAATTCATGAAAAAACAGGCCTTTATATAGATCTAACATTGACTGATGATAAAAACAGGGCCCAAGTAATCATAGATGATTTTCATACAAATATAGTTTATGAAAGATTTAATGATGATATACTTTTGGATAAAAGATTTGGCAAAAAAGAAGATGAAGATCAAGTCGATTTTTCTTTTGATAAGATTTATGACTTTGCAAAAACAGTCGATTATTCAGATATTAAAGATGTCTTTGACCTACAAATTTCCTATAACTATGATATAGCCAAAGAAGGAATAGAAAATAATTGGGGAGCCAATATTGGTAAGCTTGTTTTGCCCGATTCTAATGACTACAATTATGATAAACTTGTTGCCTATGCTGCTGCAGGGTCAGACGCAAGAATGTCAGGCTGTGAAATGCCTGTAGTTATAAATTCGGGTTCAGGTAACCAAGGTCTTAGCGTATCTGTGCCAATTATAGTTTATGCCAAGGATAATAAGATAGATGAGGATAAGCTCTATAGGGGACTAATTTTTGCCAATCTCTTAGGTCTCTATATAAAACAAGGCATAGGAGAGTTATCTGCTTACTGTGGAGTCGTAACAGCAGGATCCTCTGCTGTTTGTGGCATAGCCTTTATCAATGATGAAAACCCACAGATAATAAAAGAAACTCTAAAAAATTCACTCGCCACAAATTCAGGCATAATTTGTGATGGAGCCAAAGAATCTTGTGCTATGAAGATAGCCTCTAGTTTAAAAATGGCATTTTTGGCCTACAAACAAGCAAAAACCAATAACTCTTTTAAAGCAGGTGATGGCATAGTAAAAGATGATATAGATCAAATGATAAAAACTGTTGGCCATATAGCCAAATATGGAATGAAAGAAACCGATAGGGTAATTCTAAATGAAATGATAGATAAATAAAAAAATTATTAGTTTAAGATGATCCTTAATTAAATGATAATTTTCTTTTTTATGAAAAGAAATCAAAACTGCTGAAAAAATCCAGCAGTTTTTCTATCTTTTTTAATTTTCATCAAACAAGTAATCTACTATATCATCCTTAATTACAACCGTATCAGCCAACATATCTGCCATAGATTGCTTGTTTGAAGTAAAGCCTATAATAAGATATAAGATTTTTATTTTTTCTGCTATATATCTACCACAGACTTCCCTGGTTAAAACTTGTGAAAGACTAAGCCTATCACTTATTAAAGATATAACCCTTATGCCTGTTATCATCTTTCCTAAGGTTTGACCTTGGTTATAGTAGGTCATTAGTGGAAAGTATAGCAAAAGGCAAATCCAAAATAACAACCTATAAACACTCATGCCAAAAGGAAGCTCTATTAGAAATTTGGAAAAGATTAAACCGTTGATTATTGCAGCTGTTGATGTAATAGTTAGCATATCAACGATATAGGCTACCAATCTTATCCAAAATCCTGCATAGGCAAATTTTGGTACTTCTATTGTTTTTTCTACAAATTTTGCATTTTCTGTCATTTTAGTTTCCATATAAATACATTGGTTGAGGGTAGCCTTGATCCATAAACTCTTTTAGTACTTCTAAATCTCCAAGTTTTGCTGATCCATTTTTAAACTCGTTTACCTTTGAGAATAGACTTTGGAAAGAGTTAAGATAATTAGTTCTCCTAAAAACTAAAGGATCGGTAAGTTTTGCTTGTTTGCTTATATCTTTAATAGCTTTTTCCATATCACCAACTTCATCGATCAAGCCATTTTTTATAGCTTGACTTCCGTCATAAACCCTACCATCGGCAAGTTTTTTAACATCTTCCTCTTTCATATTTCTGCCTTCTGCAACAACTTTTACAAATCTTTCAAAAGCAGAATCTGCCAAAGCTTGGAAGTATTTCTTTTGTTCTTCTGTCATATCCTTACCAGTAGAACCTGCATCTTTCATGGCACCTGTTGTTATATTTTGTTCTTTTATACCATATTTCTCAAAAAGTCCTTGTAGGCTGTAGGAAGACATGATTACTCCAATTGATCCTGTTAAACTTTCATTTGAGGCATAAATTTTATCTGCAGCAACTGAAACGTAATAACCACCTGAGGCAGCCAAGGTTTCCATTACAGTATAAACTGGTATCTTTCTTTCATCCTTAATCTTTTCAATCATATTGTGAATTTGCTCAGAGTTGTAGACTGCACCACCAGGTGAATTTACCTCCATGATTACTGCCTTGATACTTTCATCCTCACGGGCTTTTTCTAAATCTTCCATAATAGCATCGTAAGCTTGACCATCTCCAATTACACCTGCAAGGTTTACAACCATGATTTTTTGCTTGTCATTGCTACCTTGAATTGTTTCTGTTTGGTATTGATCAAATATGGACTTGAAATCTTGTGCATATTGGTCCATAAGCTTATCTTTTGCTATATCTTCTGCCTTGTCAGTTTTTTTACCAGCTAAAAGCGAAATAATAACTAAGGCAAAGGCAATAGCAAAGGCTATCCATTTTTTTGCTGAATTGTCTTTGTTCATTTTCTCTCCTCTTCTTTTTTTATCCTTGGATAAAAATATAATCTATATTTTTATACCCAAATATTAACATAGATTTGCTGTTTTTGGTATAGCTAATTATTTATATAGAATTAGTATATCATAAATGGCTTTATTTTTATTAGGGCTCCTTGCTTAATTTACTAAAACCCGCTACTAGTATATTTTTTTAGGCATTTCATCCATATAATAATACTAACTATAAAGAAAATAATAGAATAAGCAAATGTCATAAAAACAAAAAATACGCTAGCGCTTGTAATTTTATCTATAAATATTAAGCTTGGATAATATGAAGCAAATCCTATTGGAAACACTATAGTAAATAGTACCTTTAAAAATTTTCCAAATATGTTTATAGGATACTTTGAAAATTCGTTAAGCTGTAAGGTTAAATCTGTAATATCAACATTATCTATGGTAAAAAATGACACTGTTGATAAGATAATTGATATTGCTGCATATATCAAAGAGCAGACAAGCCAAAGTAGGGGAAGAATTAGTATTAAGGGGCTAAACAAGCGTAATTTTAATATTGAAATTATACTAATTATTAAACCAAATAAAAGTTCACTCCGTCCATCTTCATCAAAGCCTTCTATCAAAATTAAAAATAGAGGATTAAAGGGTTTGGTTAAAAATCTATCAAATTCACCTGTTTTTATATAATACGGAATTGTAATGGTATTTATAAAAAAACAATGCCAAATCGAAAATGATGTTGTAGAAAATCCATATAAAAATAGCATTTGCTCGAAGGTCCATCCATTAATATTGGAAACAACATTAAAAATAATCAAAATAACTGAAAAATTGATTAATGTTTTTATTAACATTGCAAATATTCCTATTATAAAATCAACATCGTAAATCATTAAGGATTTTAGATTTAATTTAAATGTCTTTAAATATATATCCCAATACTTTTTTAATTTCATCTTAACCTCCTTGAATTGTTAGTTTTTTTATTGCTGTTTTATAAGTGATATTAAAAATCATAAAAATAATAAGTATATTTATGGATAATATAATAATTGAATCTATAAAATTACTATTTTTTCCCAATAAAGTAAGAATTGGTACATTTATAAAATATTTAAAGGGCAAGAAATTTGAAATTTTATAAAGTAAACTAGGGTAAAGTTTTATCGGTATAATTCTTCCAGAAAAAATAAGCAAAACTGCATACTTTAAATTTTGAATTCCCCATTGGCTATTTGTATAAAAAGATATAACACCAAACAAAAGTTCAAAGAAGAAGTAAAAAATATAGGTTAAGCTTATTAATAAAATAAATTCCAATAAGTAAACTATTTGAGTATTTATCCCTATAATTAGGAAATAAGCTAGATATAGGGGTATATTTATAATTAAAAGTTTAAATAAGCTTTTGCCAATATTTTCAAATAGGAGAATTTCTGTAAAAGAATAAGGAGTTAATAGGCTAAATAATATGTCGCCACTTTTTATTTTATATCCTATATCACTTGATACATTACCAGGGAGTATATTTACAATTATTTTTGATATTATGATATAACTAATCATTTCTGTAAATGTGATTGAATTTATGGTATTTGTTTTATAAATTGCTCTCCAAATATAATATTGCATAATGATAAATAAGAAATCACTTATTAATCTAATTACTATAGCTTCTTTGTATATTTGATTAACTAAAAACCCGATTTTTATTAGTCTTTTTCTTATATTAAATTTACTACTCATTGTCATTTCTCTTTATATTTTCATTTAAAAAGTATTTTAAAGAATCTTTAAAGCTGATTTTTGAAAATTGTATAATATCAATATCTTTATCAAAGAGCTTATATACTTCTTTTACTAATTTGGACTTATCGTTATTGTAGGTTGTATCAATTCTTATAACATTTGAATCTAAAGTGTAGGTATAGCCTAAAGAATCTAATTTTTTCTCTATATCAGTAGGTATTCTTTTTAAGAATATTTCCAA
>JAQYEZ010000004.1 GCA_028723425.1 Peptoniphilaceae bacterium
AAGAACGAATTATTTAATACATTATCTGATGTAGTAGATAGGTTGTGTAAAACAATAAATAATTTAACAAAAGAAATGGTTAAAAGTATTACTCATAGGGATTGGCTATATTAGAATGTTTAATAAGTGATTAGTATAAAACAAGAAAAAAGCTCTCGCAAGTATCATCTTGCAAGAACTTTTTTCTTTTACCTATATTAATAACCCATTTGTGGCATTTGTGGATTTTCTGGAGTTTCTTTTTTAATATCTGCTATTGCAGTTTCTGTTGTAAGAATCATTGAAGCTACTGATACTGCATTTTGTAGGGCAGATCTAGTTACCTTGGTAGGCTCTACTATTCCTGCTTCAAACATATTTACATATCTATCTTCGTAGGCATCATAACCTTCATTTTCTCCAGCATGTTTTATGTTTTCTACTACTACAGAGCCATCAACTCCAGCATTTTCTACTATTTGTCTTGTTGGTGCTTCTAGAGCTTTTTCTATGATAGCTGCACCTGTTTTTTCGTCTCCTTCAAGCTTATCTTTTAAGTCTGTTACTTTTTTGATAGCTTCGATTAGGACTGTTCCACCACCAGCTACTATACCTTCTTCTACAGCTGCTCTTGTTGCAGAAAGTGCATCTTCTATTCTATATTTCTTTTCTTGCATTTCTGTTTCTGTTGCAGCACCAACATTGATTACTGCTACTCCACCTGCAAGTTTTGCTACTCTTTCTTCAAGTTTTTCTCTGTCATATTCTGATTCTGTAGCAGCAATTTGTTTTTTGATAGTCTCTACTCTTTCGTCAAGTACAGTCTTATCTCCCTTGCCTTCTACTATTACTGTGTTATCTTTGTCGACTTTTACTCTCTTAGCATTGCCTAGCATATCAAGAGTTGTTTCTTTTAGTTCCATGGAAAGATCTGATGAAATTACCTTTCCACCTGTAAGAACTGCTATATCTTCAAGCATAGCACTTCTTCTGTCACCATAACCTGGAGCTTTTACTGCAACTACATTGAAAGTTCCTCTTAATTTGTTTAAAACTAAAGTTGTTAGTGCTTCTCCTTCAACATCATCGGCAATTATTAGTAATGGTTTTGAAGCTTGTACTATTTGTTCTAGCAAAGGTAGAATTTCTTGGATATTTGAAATTTTCTTGTCTGTAATTAGGATATATGGTTCGTCAAGATTTGCAACCATTTTTTCATTATCTGTTGCCATGTATGGTGATAGGTAACCTTTGTCAAATTCCATACCTTCAACTACATCTAGGTGAGTTTCTGTTGTTTTTGATTCTTCAACAGTTATAACTCCGTCATTACCTACTTTTTCCATAGCATCTGCTATAAATTTACCAATTTCTGGATCTGCTGATGAAATTGTACCTACTTGTTCGATTGCTTTTTTGTCTTCAATTACCCTTGAGCTAGATTTGATATAATCTACTACTACATCGGATGCTTTTTTTAAGCCTTTGTTAAGTACTACTGGATTTGCTCCTGCAGCAAGATTTTTTAGACCTTCTTTAATTATAGCTTGGGCCAAAACTGTAGCTGTTGTTGTACCATCACCAGCAACATCGTTTGTTTTTGTAGCTACTTCTTTTACAAGTTGTGCTCCCATGTTTTCATATCTATCTTCAAGTTCGATTTCTTGAGCAATAGTAACACCGTCGTTTGTTATAGTTGGTGCTCCATAAGATTTATCTAAAACAACATTTCTTCCTTTTGGTCCTAGGGTTACCTTTACAGCATTAGTTAATTTATCTATTCCTCTTTCAAGACCATCTCTTGCATCTTTACCATATTTTAATTCTTTAGCCATTTTATCTCTCCTTATCTAAGAACTGCTAATATATCTTCGTATTTGATAACTATATATTCTTGATCGTCAAGTTTTACTTCTGTTCCTGAGTATTGAGAATAAATAACTTTATCTCCAACTTCTAGAACGCTCTTAACTTCTTGATCATTTTTTACATCTTCGCTGATTGCTACTACTTCAGCATATTGTGGTTTCTCTTGAGCAGATTCTGGTAATACTATTCCAGAGGCTGTAGTTTTTTCAGCTTCAACTTTTTTTATAACTATTCTTTTTCCAATTGGTTGTAATTTCATTAAATCCTCCTTTTTAGCACTCTTACGTTGTCAGTGCTAACTCACAATATAAGTATACGATGATAAAAATTTTTTGCAAGTATTTAATTAATATTTTGGAAAAATTTATATGAATTTTTTACTTACCAATGGCGTTTTCTCTCCCATAGAAGAAAAGATATTGTTGGACATAGCCCGCCAAATCGCCAAAGTACTTATAAGCATAGGTTGTGATTTGCTTTTTAGGGACTTCTTTGCCAATAAATAAGGTCTCCATAACTCTTTTGATCCAAACATCAACTGGGAAAGTTTCTCTTCTATGGTAGGCAAAGAGCAAAATACAATCTGCTACCTTTGGACCAATTCCAGGTAAATCCATTAGTTTTTTTCTAAGCTCTTCTGTAGTAAGGAGCTTATCTTTTTCAAAGTCTAAATATCCATTAGCTATAAGTCTTGCTGTTTCTACAATCCTTTTATCTCTAAAACCAACTCTAGCAAATTCTCTCAAATCCTCTGGCTTTGCCTTTGCCAAGTCACTAGCTTCTGGGAAAGAATAATAGGATTTTCCCATATAAGATCCTAGATAGTCTCCATATCTTTCTGATATTATTCTAACTGCTTTTTTTATCCTAGGAATTTGGTTGTTGGCTGAAATTATAAAAGAAATGATAGTTTCAAATACTTCTTGGTTTAGTATTCTTATTCCATAACCATAGTCACACGCTTTTTTTATGGAGTCATTCTTAGATATACTAGCCTTGATAGCCTCATAATCTTCGCCAAAGTCGAAATAATCGTAAAAATATTCATAGAAATCTTCCATGCTAATATTTCTAAATATTATTTTGTCATCTTCTTTTCTGGCATTAATAATTTTTCTCATGAAAACAGCAGTGTAAGATCCGTCTTCTTGCAAAGAGAAATTAAAACACTGCCCACATTCAAAAACATGCTTAGGGTCAAAAGAATCAGTCTTTAGGACCAATTCTTCCCCTACTTGTTTTATATTTAATTTTTTATCTTTTTTTACTATATATCTATCCACTATCTAACCCTTACTGCTTGTACTGCCAACCTTTGATCGTCATAATCATATTCACAAGTTGACAAGGTAATTATTTTGTCATTTTCCTTAAAATCATCTGTTTGTAAAGAAACTTCTGAGTTTGCTTTTAATTTATTATAGTAATTAATTTTCTCTTCTGGATATTTAAAATTTAAAGTCCTGTAGTCATAACCCGAAGGTGTTCCAAAGACAGAGAAAATTTTGTATTCATGGAGTCCATCTGCTGCTGTAATATAGATTTCTCTATTTTTGCTAACAAAATCTTGATCACGAAAGTCATGGAGCCTTGTAAACATAGAATCAATCTCCAAATGGTGACCATAAATTACAGTATTATCATCATTCAAATCTCCAGAGTTGTTAGCATCTATAAAGATAGACCCTGCAATATCATATTGCTTATTTAGACCCTTTCTTAAATAAAAATCATTATCTGGACCTTTTAACAAAGGATAGGCAATATTTAGGGCAGGAATTTCTAAAAAGCCAACCACATCAGAGTTTTGTGCTTTTAGTTCTGCTACAACCTTCATAAATTTCTTTTCTTTTTGAGCCCACTCTTTTTCTTCTTTAGAAAGATTGTCATCTTCCTTGCTGGAAGTATCTGTATCTTCATCTACCTTATTTAATACATTTTCGATATATTGGTTGTTTTTTGCATTAGTTCTATAGTCATAAAATCTCTTTGCTAGTATCACTAGACATGCAATTATTATTACGACTAAAATAGACCTAAAGATTTTCATTAGCTTTGATTTCATCTTATCACCTTTAAATTTTTAATTCATACTAGTATAGTATATCATATCCACTAAATATGGAAAAGTCAAAGTCAAATACTATTAATATTTTATGAAAGAAGGGAATATTTATGGAAAGAAAATTATATGTAGGAACAAATTGTCCATATTGTAAAAAAGTCTTGAATTTTATGGAAGAAAACAATATAGAAATGGAAATTATCAATATAAACGAAAATAGAGCTGCTATGATGGAATTAGTAGAAAATGGTGGAAAAAGGCAAGTGCCTTGCCTCTATCACGATGGAGAATACCTATATGAATCTAATGATATAATAGAATTTTTAAAAAAATAAGTATGAAAAATAAAAAGAAAGAAGGCCAATAATGATAAAATTAGTGGTCAGTGATATAGACGAGACCCTTATCTGCTCTAATCAAACAATCCATCCAAGAAACAAAGCCGCTATAAAGAAAGCTAAAGATATGGGTGTAAAAGTAATCTTAGCCAGTGGCAGAGCACCCTACCAACTTTTTAACCTGCTTGAAGAGCTTGATATAGAAAAAGATGACTACTATTCTATCCTTTGTAATGGTGGAATAATAATGCAAAATTCCTCAAAAAAAATTGTAGAGTCATTTCCTTTAGGTTTTACAAAGGCAAAAAAAGTCTATGGATATTGCTTTGAAAGAAAAATCAATTGCCAAATTTATACCGAAAGTCATAACTATATCTATGAGCCAGACACAAATTTACCAAAAAAAGATTACCCAGGTCTAAAGTATATTAATACAAAAGATATAGACTTTATGAAAGATGAAATAATAATCAAAGTTATTATAAAAAACTCTGATTTAAACTATCTTATGAGCCTAGAACCAGATGTAGCAAATCTTTGCGACTGGGATGTAGCTATATCTTATTCATCCGATATTTATATGGAAATAAATGCTAAAAATGTTAACAAGGGAAATGCTTTAAAAAAAGTATGTCAAATATATGGAATAAGTATAGATGAGACTTTGGCCATAGGAGATAACTATAATGATATAGAAATGCTCTATATGGCAGGTAAATCCGCCGCAGTTCAAAATGCCCACTTACAAGTAAAAGAAACCGCCGATTATATAACTATAGCTACCAACAACGAGGGTGCTGTTGGAGAAGTGATTGAAAAATTTGTCCTAAATAAATAGAAGCCTCCATATAGAAGCTTCTATTTTTATGCCAAATTGTAAGTTGTATCTACCAAACCTTATCGTCTCTACTTAAAAGTTTGTAAAGTCCATATATTGCAAGCGCTGGTAATAAAACTACTAGGGCTATCATGAACAAAGGAACTAATAAGAATGTTGTTATTCCAAAAATAAGGGAAATCAAGAAACCCAAAAGCTTAAGCCCAAGACTTACAAGCATTATTATACCAAGAAATTTTATTAATCTTTCAATACTATCTCTTTCCATACTATCTTCCTTTCTTGTCTTTATTATACAAGTTTATAGACATTATTCAAGATGGTTTTAATATTTTTAAGGTATTATTACAAATATTTTAATAATTTGAAGTTTCATTTTAAATTTTTGAAAAAGCTAGGCTTATTATAGTATAAATAACTCCAGATAAAATCATTACCTTAACTGGGTCGTAATTTTTCTTATATAAAAGATAAAGTGATAAGCCAATAAGAATTACCATTAAATAATCCAAATTTTTAAGTAAAATTGCCCCTTCACCAAAAAGTGCAGTACTAACTATAGAAATAGCTGCTATTACCAAAAGGCTAACCACGGCTGGTCTTAAAAACTTTAGGATATTATCCATTACAGATAAGTTTCTATACTTAGTATAAAGATATGATATGCCAGTGATTATTATTAGGGAAGGTGTAGCAAAGCCTAAAGTCGCAAAAATCGCTCCTGCCAAGCCTCCGATTTTTGTCCCAACAAAAGTTGCCGCATTTATCCCAATAGGACCTGGTGTCATTTGGCTAATAGTTATTAAATTATTAAATTCCGAAAGATTTAGCCAAGCATTATTTGTGATTACTTCATCTTGGATTACAGCAAGAGCTGCATAGCCTCCTCCAAATGAGAACAAACCTATTTTTAAAAAACTTAGATACAAACTAAGAAGCATCAGAAGACCTCCCTATTAGAGTAAAAATTAGTCCAAGACCTATTAAGCTTAGGATAATATACATTATGTTAACCTTAAAAATAATAGCTGCTATTAAAGCGCATCCTATAATAACAATAGAAAATACCTTATCTTCTTTCAAAACTTCCTTTGTCATGTCTATGATAACCTTGATTAGTAAGGCAGAAACTCCTGCCTGCATTCCCTTTAACATAAGAGCAAAAATCAAATTGGACTTAAACCAATTATAAAATACAGATATTATTGAAATAATAACAAGTGGTGGCAAAATAGTCCCAATCATAGCAACCAAAGCTCCTACTATGCCAAAAACTTTATATCCAATAACAAGAGCAGCATTCACAGCAATAGCACCAGGAGCTGATTGAGCTATTGCTGCCATATCTAGCATTTCTTCTTTATTAAGCCAACCTAGTTCATCAACAAACTTGCTTTTCATTAAAGAAACTATTACATAGCCTCCACCGAAAGTAAATGTGGAAAGATAAAGTGTTGATATAAACAAAGTAAGCAAATTTTTCTTCTTTTCCATATTAACTCCATAAATTCAAAAACCCTTGCAAGAAAATCTGCAAGAGTCTTTTTTACAAAATCTCTATAACAAATTCTTGAGAGAATTCTTTATCTTTACAAAGCTTATAAATATCTTTCTTATCCTCTGCAAAAACTTTTCCCTTATATGTTGGCTCAATACAGACATAATCTCCTTTTAAATCAGTCCAAATAGCGTAAAGACCAACATTATCCCCGCTGATAAAATAATCTTTGCCATTAGCCCTAAATTTAACCTTATCAGACTTTAAAAATATGGTATCATCCAACTTATCCTTATCTAAAGTAAAATTATCTATAGAAACATCTAAATCTTTGCAATAAAAGTATGGGTGAAAACCTGGTCCCAGATAGACCTCTTTATCAGATCTGTTGTAAACTTTTAAGCTGGTTATAAATTTATTTTCTTCTAAACGGTAATTTATGTAAAAATAAACATCTTTATAGATATCTTCGCCACAATATTTTAAGTCCACATAATCTTTCCCAGAGCTTAACACATCCCATCCAACATCTCTACCAAAGCCATGTTGGGGTAGACCAAAAATCTCATCATTACTAAAATTTGGAAGACAAGGATGCATACCACCCCTTTGTTTTAAATCTTTTCCTATCTTGGTTAGTACCTTAGGAAAGAAAATAGGCTCATTAGCCTTAGTAAAAGTTTCTACATAGGCCCCAAAGGTATTGATTGTAGCCTTCATATCAGGCATATCTTGATTTACTATATCAAGTTTCATATAAATCTCCTAAAAAAGAATAAATAAAACTTCCAATAAAAGCTAAAGTATCTTTTTTACAAAAAAATCTAATTTTTAATTTATGTAAAGAAAGGCTTATAGATTTTTCAAAGTAAATCTTCAAAAAATCTATAAGAAAACATTATTGAAAGTTTTTATAAAATACTCTTATTAATTATTTTGGCTACCAGGTACGCTTACAACTTTTGATCTTTGACCCATTTCAGCATCCATAACGTAAATAGATGGCCAATCATTGATTATTCTTTCTAGTCTTGTTACAACTTTAGAGAAATTTTCTTCCTCTTCAACTTGTTCGTTAATATAGAATTGGATGAAAGAAATAGCTCTTTCTTCATCTTCTTCTCTTGCAACTTTTGCAATTTCTCTTATCTTAGAAGAAACTAATTTTTCATGTTCATAAGCTTTTTTCATAACATCTAATATATCTTCATATTGACCTTCAGGTTGTGGAATTGCCTTATAAACTGGTTTATAGCCTACAGATTGCAAGAAAAGTTTCATGCCTTCTGCGTGGGCTAGTTCTTCATCACTTTGAATTTTTAACCAAGATGTGAAACCATCAAGTTGTAAATCATCCACAAAAACTTCCATAGCCTTATAGATATAAGCTGATTCAAGCTCAAAGTTCATTTGTTCATTAATCATTTCCAATACTTTTTTACTCATTATTCTTTCCTCCTAAATAATTATCATACAATATATAAACACCATAAATTTTTTGGTTTTCTTTTAATAATTCTTCTATTATTTCTGTTATATCATTAGAGAGAACATCGATTGTCATAGAGTCATTTTTTATAACCACTCTATCTGTTTGAACAAGTCCCTTGGACTTTAATTTGTTAAAAATGTCCACATAAACAGACCTATCCTCTATTATTCCAAAATTAAAAGTGACAGGTATTACCGCATCTTTATTAAATTTTCTAACATTTAATTTTTTTATAAGTAATACGTCGTTCATTTTTCTACCTCTCCAGTTAAATAATACCCATACTAGTAGAAAAATAACACTTACCTAATATTTATCTAAAATTTATTTTAATTACTCAATTTTTTTCAAAGACTTTCCCTTTTTTTCTTTCATTTCCCTGTAAGAAAAAATACAGCCACAATAATCTTGCCTGTACAAACCGTATTTTTTTGAAAGCTCTATGGAAGCCTTGTAGCCATTTTTCTTTTTAAAGTCAGCATATAGATATTTTATCCCATATTCCTTTTCCAATTTTGCCCCAATTTCATTTAACCATTGGGCATTTTTGTAAGGAGAAATAGAAAGAGATGTCGTAAAATAATCATAAGCTTTTTCTTTGGCAAGCCTTGCAGTTTCTTTTAGTCTTAAATAATAGCACTTATAACAAGATTTACCCCCTTCCACATCATCCTTTCTAGTATCAACATACTTATAGAAATCCTTAGGCCTATTCTCACTTATAATTACCTTAGCATCTATCTTCATTTGTTTAACCAAATCTTTTACAGCCTTAGCCCTTTTTTCATACTCTTTTTCTGGATAGATATTAGGATTATAGTAGAAAATATCCAAGTTAAAGTCATCTCTAAGCCTAGTTAAAACCTGACTAGAGCAAGGAGCACAACAAACTTGTAAAAGAAGCTTGGGCTTTAAAAGCTTCTCTCGATTTTCCCTTATTATTTCTTCCATTTTCCTATCATAATTAATATTTTGCATAAATCTTACCTTTATTATTTTCCTTTACCTATTTTAAGCTATAAAAAATAAAAATACAAATCCAACCCTAAGCTAAGAAAAACTTGAATAAATAAGCATTATGTGATATTACATAAGTAAATTAATAAGGAGAAGAAAATGAAAGCATTAATAAATATTGATTATACAAATGATTTTGTGGCTCAAGATGGCAAGCTTACAGCTGGAAAACCAGCCCAAGACTTGGAAGACTACATTGTAAATATTAGCAAAAAATTCCATGATGCAAAAGACTACCTTGTCTTTGCTATAGATGATCATAAGGAAAATGACCCCTATCATCCAGAAAGCAAGCTCTTTCCTCCCCACAATATTCACGGAACAGATGGCAGAAAACTTTATGGTAAACTAGAAGAATATTATCAAGAAATCAAAAATGATACCAATGTTCACTATATAGACAAAACAAGATATTCAGCCTTTGCAGGAACAGACCTCTATCTAAGATTAAAAGAAAGAGATATAAAAGAAATTCACCTAGTAGGAGTTTGCACAGACATCTGCATCCTTCACACAGCAATCGATGCCTATAATCTAGGTTTTGATATCATAATCCACAAAGATGGAGTAGCATCCTTTAACCAACAAGGACACGAATTTGCCCTAGAACACTTTAAAAATTCTCTTAATGCTAAAATCATATAAGAAAATAGAATGAATAATAAAAATATAAACACACCTATTAATATAATTTAATAAAAAAACTTATTATAAAAAGCAAGGATAAAAATGTCCTTGCTTTTGTAGTCTTTGGTCTTATCTTTTTGAGAATTGTGAAGATTTTCTTGCTTTTTTGAGACCTGGCTTGTATCTTTCTTTCTTTCTTGAATCTCTTGTCAAGAATCCCGCTCTCTTTAAAGCTGTTCTATAGTCAGGATTTACTTCTACTAAAGCTCTTGATATAGCATGTCTAATAGCTCCAGCTTGTCCATTATATCCTCCACCTTGAACATTGACTTTTATATCATAGTTTGTTTCATTTTCTGTTAGAGTAAGTGGGGATTTTACGATGATTTTTAATGTATCAAAGTTAAAGTAATCATCTAAAGATCTGCCATTAATTAGTAATTCTCCACTGCCTGGTGTCATTGTAACTCTAGCAACAGAAGATTTTCTTCTTCCTGTTGATTGATAAATTGTATCTGCCATCTAGTCCTCCTTACTTAAGATCTAAAACTTCTGGGTTTTGAGCTTCGTGGTTATGGTTTGGACCAGCATAAACTCTAAGTTTTCTACCCATTTCTCTACCAAGTTTGTTGTGTGGTAGCATACCTTTTACAGCCTTATCTACTATTCTCTCTGGGAATTTAGCTTTCATATCAGCATATTTGATAGTTTTTTGTCCACCAGCATATCCTGAATATCTTTGGTATGTTTTTTGATCTTCTTTGTTTCCTGTAAGAACAACTTTGTCAGCATTTACTATGATTACATAGTCACCTGTGTCCATATTTGGAGTAAATGTTGGTTTGTGTTTTCCTCTTAAAATTGCTGCAACTTTGGTTGCTAGTCTACCTAGTACCATTCCTTCTGCATCAACAACATACCACTTTTTTTCGATTGTTGATGGTCTTGCAACAAAAGTCTTTTGATATTTCATCAGTTCCTCCTTGATTTTTTATTTTTCGCCTATCTATTTAGACACCGCTCGGATAGGTGGCGGCTTTACTCGTCCCAGCATTTGTATAAATCGCCTCTGGGATATGCGACTTTGTTCGAAAATTTCAAGCTTCGAGAAACTTTCTTACAATACTTATATATGATATAGGAAAAAGGGCCTCTTGTCAAGAGATTCTCGCTTGTTTCATGATCTAGGGTCAAGACTCGTCAAACATATGTGACAAGAAAACCATCTGGTAGTTTAACAGCTATATATAAATCTTCTGTATTCCTTGATATTTACTATATTTCTTTTTTAAGTTTCCACCTTTTATCTTCTTATTTAAAATTATTGCTTAACTGATCCTTATTAAAAACTTTATTAGCAAAGGAAGTAGATATAGTTATTATTATCCTAATAATAAGGTAATGTAAAATTTTTTTGTTTCTAAAATAACATTACTTGGCATAGAATATCTTGCAACTCCCCTTTCTTTTTACACAATTATACAACTCTAACGCATATTTGATACATTTTGTAGAAAAATTTTTTACATATCTTACAAATCGAGTAGGAGGTAAATGATTAATTCATCTACCGACCTCTCACACCACCGTACGTACGGTTCCGTATACGGCGGTTCTACAGTTTAATTTGAACTTTATTGTAATAGCTGACTAGGGATATGTAGCCCCTTTCAGCTA
>JAQYEZ010000005.1 GCA_028723425.1 Peptoniphilaceae bacterium
TCAAATTTTGACTGAAAAATAAAGAGAATATTTTATTAAAACAAAAACATTACGCAAATTTGAATCAAAATTTCAAGCACTCTAATGGCTATATTACAAGCTTTAAGAGTGCTTTTTTCCTTTTTAACTGTCAAATTCAGGATAATATCAAGGAAATTTTTATTTTTACCAAAAAAGAGCCATCGTTATTGATGACCCTAGATAATTGATGACCCTAGATATTATTTGATATTCAATTCCTTTTTTAGTCCTTCTTGTAAAACCCTTGAAAAGTTAATATTTTTTTCCTTAGCTAACATCTCAAGCCATACAGGTACAGTTAACATTTTATTTTTATATACTTCTTTAACTTTGGAAAACTGATAAGGTAAGAATACATTTATATATATAAGCTCTTCATTTTCTTCTAACTTTTCTTTATCTATAATACTCATTTTTGGATATTTTTCGGGTTTAGAACCATAGAGCATTGCTCCAATAACTTCTTGGACCATTTCTATCCCTTCTTGTATTGAATCAGCACAAGTAAAAGCCCCGTCTATATCAGGAACGCTAATAGAATAACCATCGTCTTCTTTTGTAAAAATAGCCCCGTAGGTTATATTGTTTTTATCCATATTAATCCCCCCCATTATAGATTTTGAGAACTACGGGCTATTAGAGCCCCAGTTTCTTCAAGATGCTTTTTAAAGTTCCGATTTTATAACTATCTCTTGGGTGTGGTATAGCAACCGTAACCCCAGTTTCATCATTAACGAAAATATGATGACTTCCGTTAACTCTGTCTAATCGAAAACCTTGTTTTTTAGCAAGCTTGAATAGTTCCCTTGAGTTATAACTCTTCATAAGAAGCGTCCTCCTTACATGTATTATTATAACATATGTTTAACATATGTCAAGATAATTATTTAAAAGATTATAAAAAGACCACTTCTATTATAAAAGGGTCCAAACTGAAATTAAGTTATTAATAATATGAACAAGAATAGAAAATCTTATATCCTTGCTATATCTATAAATTAAGGCAAGTAAAAGACCCGGAAGGCTATAAAAAATAAGAAAAGGAGACAAGTGATTTTCATGCATAAGGCCAAAAATTAAGCTAGATACCAAAATAGCCAAAATATTAGACCTAAGTTTATCTTCAGTAAAAAATAAAGCCATAAACAATTTTCTAAAAACAAGCTCTTCAAGCAAAGGCCCACCAAGAATTATATGAATATATAACCACCACTTTACAGGGAAATCTCTAAGCTCATTTTCGACAATTTCTTGGTTTAAAGCGACCCCAAAGTTTAAATACTCAAATATAAAACTAATCAAGCCATTAACCAAAAGAAAAATCCCTATAAAAATTATAAGTTTAAAAACCCAATTAATATTTATCCTAGTTCTTTTTTCATACCAAGTAGAAGCATCTTTAAATCTTTTTTTATCCGTCCTATCAATAAGCTTATAAATAAGAAAAATAAGCAAAAGATATATCAAAATCCAAAGCTTACTTCTATAAAAGATTCCTAAATCATAAGAAAAAAATTGCATAGGAAAACTAGCGGCTAATAGCAAAATCACCATAAATATAAAAAAAACTATTCTTTTTATCAATAAAAAAACTTTATCTTTCTTAAACATCTAAACCCCAACATCTAATCATTGTAAATACTAGTCTTAGATTACTATACTCTAACTTAGACTTAAATAAGAAAAGAAATAAAAAATTTTTAGGCCATAGGAAAATTATTGTAACTTATCATGGATTACCAGCTCACAAGGTTTAAATTTCAACAATAAAGCTCCTTTATCAAATTTAACTTTTGAGCATAATCCTAGTATCCTATAGGTGTCGACAAATATAAAAGAGCGCGCTCGAGTAAGGAAGTTTTATGAAAATAAATATAGAAAATTCGAGCCAAATATTGGAAAAATATCAATATCTTTTGCTAAAAACTGTAAACCAATTCCCAAGTTTTGACAAAGAAGAGGACTTAAATGAGGCAAGAGAAGTATTAATTGATGCCATTAAAACTTATGACGAAAACAAGTCAGGCTTTGGAGGCTACCTAAAATATAAGCTTTACTACCATTTCTTGGATAAGTCCAAAAAGCAAAAGCCAGATTCCCTAAATGATTTAGATGCATCTGGCGATGAGCTAGTGGATAGTCTCGCGGCTAATGTAAATATAGAAAAAGACTTGTTAAAAAAAGAAGAATACAAAAAACTATATCAAGCCATAAATTTATTAGATGAAAATGATAAAAAAATCCTCTATATGATCTATTACCAAGGTAAAAGTCACAAAGATATAGGAAAAGCCTTAAATTTTGCCCCAAAGACAATTAGAAATGCTAACTATAAAATTATAAAAAAACTTAGAAAAGAATTGGGCAAATAGAAATAACCTTATAGAAAATTTTCACATCTTGTGGAGTAAGTATTTGACTGATAGATTGCAACCTTTTGCAAAAACTTTTCACAAAAGCAAGCCTCCCAATTAATCTTAGCAGGAGGCTTGCTTATACATAAATTATATGGTTGTCTTTTTTACATAACCTTTATTTTATATTTATAAAAAATTTTTCATGTTTTTTATTGAAAATGCAAGTCCATAATTATCATTATTTTTGGTAATAAAATTTGCACTCTCCTTAACCCTTTGACTCGCATTACCCATGGCTATTCCTATACCTGCAAAGGAAAGCATTTCAATATCATTTTCCTTATCTCCAATAGCCATAGTCTCATTTCTTTTTATGCCTATATATTCACATAGTTTTTTCAATGCCTTACCCTTACCACAGTTCTTATTTAATATTTCTAAACTAAAAGTTTCATTTCTCATTAAATAATAATTTTCTGAAAGGATTTTATAATACTTATTTTGAAATTTATCAATTTCTGCTTTTTTCCCCATTACATTAATTCTTCCTATTGGACTATTGAAATTTTTATTAGGAATTTTTATTTTCATTAGCAATATTTTACTGTCATATAGGCTTGCAGCATTTGGCTTAGCTGAATAATTATATATTTCATTTGAAGTATAAATCGTTAATTGTAGATCATATCCTTTAAGTAAAGATTCTAAATACTTATAATCTTTAATATTTAAATTGTTTGTAATAATAGATTCTTTTGATTCGTTCTTCATTACAAAAGCTCCAGTATTGGTAATGCAATATTGATCATCGCTAAACAAGTCAAGTTTTCTCAAAAAAGCTTCTATACCACTGTAAGGTCTTCCTGTTGCTATAACAACTTTTACTTTATCTTTATTTATTTCCTTTATGGCTTTTATATTCTCATAAGGCAATCTTCTATTTGAATCTAATAAAGTTCCATCAACATCTATAGCTATTAATTTAATCATTTTTATATAAAATACGTCCCCTATAAACTTTAAAAATAAAGTATATGCTAAATTTCAAATTTTTCAGGATATTTCCAAGCAGATAATTGTTCACTTGTAAAAGCTTCTGGCTCTTTTCCATTGTTTATAAGTAGACTTCTGTAATATATTTCTGCAAGCTCTTCTAAATATTGAACCTTTAGATAAGCATCATCTAAATCATAACCAACAGCGACTCCACCATGTTTTTCTAACAAGAATAAGTCTGATCTTTTTACTGGCTCTATAATACTTTTTGCTAAATCTACAGTTCCTGGTACTGCAAATTTTGCTACTGGCACATATCCATCTTTTAATCCCATACTTGAAACTTCATAAATTACTGCTGGGATTCTTTTTGCTAATACAGCAAAGCTTGTGGCAAATTTAGAATGAGTATGAGCAACTGCTTTTACATCTTCTCTTACCTTATAGATCTCTAAATGCATCATTGTTTCACTAGACGGTTTTCTTCCTTCTTTACACTCTACGATCTCTCCACCTAAATTAACTACACAAATATCATCTGTTTTAAGTTTCATTCTATCAACGCTAGAAGGAGTTACTACTACATATCCTGTCTTCTCATCACGAATGCTAAAATTTCCAGACTTATGTTTACATAATCCTATTTTTTGAGCATCTTTAGAAACTTCTATGACTTTATTTTTTAAATTTTCAAGCATCTTTTTCTTCCTTTATATAATCTTTTTTCATTCCTTTCAAGTAATATATTACGCATATAACAAATATAGCAAATATTACAATTGATAGAAAATTTCCTGCGAAAAGTCCAGATATTGACCATCTAAACACTGGTGCCTCAACACCAAAATATGAAATATTTTGTCCTTTAGGTACATCAATAGTTCCTACTTGTCTAGCCAACTCTGTAACATATGGAGCAAATTTACTTGATACTATTAAATATGCAGGAGTAAATATTATTGATTGTATTAGCATTTTTATTAAATTTCCATTTGCCACTATCATTGCAGGAACTACTACTATTACATTTACAATTCCTGCTAGAGGTATGATAGAACTTATTCCAAATTTTGCAAAAAGAAATGCCAAACCCAATTCTATTGGTACAAGAATAATAGAAACTACCCATAATTCAGAACGTCCTGCCATAAATGGCCAATCCATACCAATATAAATTTCTCTATCCTTAAACTTATTTTTCATATAATCTCCGGCTGCATCAGATATTGGAGATAAAGATTGCATAAATAACTTTGCAACCATTGGAAATAGCACAAGAGCTGTAGCTACTTTCATACCAACATTTAGAGTATCACTTATACTATAACCTGCAATAAGGGCTAAAAGAGAGCCTATTATAAGTCCCATAACGCTATTTTCTCCAAAAATTCCAATTTTATCTTTTAACATATCAGAATCTAAGGTTGAATTTTTTAATGCAGGAATTTTATCCAATAATTTTTCAATTGGATACATCAAGGAACATTGCAAAGTCATATAATGAGTACAAGTAACACCAGGTATATTAGTTATTTTTTGTATTCTTTTTTGATTTATATCAGCTAATTTTAATTCTAAAAATATTTGAATTATAGCTGCAACAAAACCAAACATCATATTTCCAGAAATAGCTACTACCATTGTAGCTGTAAAAATTTTCCCCCAAACATTCCACAAATCTACATTCAAGGTATCAGTCAATTTAAAAATCATCATGACTATATTGATTAATAATTGTATTGGAAACATCAAAATCGCATAAGGCCAAGCCCAAGCAATAGCACTCATTGCTGTCCAGCCTACATCTACCGTATTTAAAGCAAGACCTGTATTTTTTGCCAAATCAGTAGATACTGGTGAAATCGTATCCATCATAAATCCAAGAACAAGACTCATACCTGTAAAAGCTATACCTAAAGTTATACCAGCAATAATAGCTCTTCTTGGTTTCATTTTCATTATTAAACCAAAAATTATCATTATTATTGGTAAAAATATTGCAGCTCCTAAATTTAATACATAATTAACTATATTAGTTAGCATTATTTTCTCCCTCTCATTTGTTTAAGTACTCTTTTAATTTGTTATACTCTTCATCCATTCCCATTCCTGTTAAAAATTTAATACCATTTATTGTAGGAATATCATATGATTTTGAGCCTGGTACTATAGTTACATAAATATCAACATTATCTATAATATTATCCAAAGATTTTATATCTACAGCTTCTACTTTTACATTTCTATAATTATCATCTTCCAACATTCTCATAATTTTTGATGCTACTGTTTGGCTAGTAGCTACTCCTGATCCACAAGCTACAACAATTGTTTTTTGATTTGCTTTCATAATATCCTCCTCGTATAATTATTTAATTATCTCTATTAACATTTTATAAACATCATCTATATTTTTAGATTCATATATCTCTTTAAGTTTTTTTGAATCGGCAAAAACCCCCATTAATTTTGCTAATACAGGAACTTGCTGTTTTGAATCTTTTATAGCCAAAAGAAAAACAATATTTGCCTCTATCTTATTTTCAGGTTCATCCATCTGGCCAAATATAATAGGCTTTTTCAAAGTACATACAGTAACGCAAGATTTATTTACATTTTCACTATCAGTATGAGGAAGAGCCACCTTTATAAGTCCAGTATCCAAACCTGTTGGATATTTCTTTTCCCTTTTTAGGACATTTTCTAAAAATGTATCCTTAACAAAGCCTTTCTCTTCTAATATATTATTTAGAAAAGATAGCATTTCATATTGACTGTCAAATTCTTGATTTACAAATATTAAATCTCTATAAATCAACTTGTTATCCATTTTTCCTTCTTTCATTTTCTCTTTCTTTTATTAATCTTAATATTTGATCGACATCCTCTGTTTTATCCAACTTATCTACGAAATTTTTATCTTGAAACAAATTTATAATCTCAAAAAAAGCATTAAGGTGAGATACTTGGTCACTTGCTGCCAAGACACACACATACTTAATAGGATCAAAATCTGAATTTGTTCCAAAATACACGGGATTTTTTAAGCGTATTAAATTAAATCCAGTCTTCCTAACCCCATCGGTAATTTTTGCATGTGGTATAGCAAATCCCTTTGCAACAACAATATAGGGACCGTTTTCCAAAATATTTTCTATCATGGAATTTATATAATTTTCATTAATCAAATTTGCATCTAATAATTTTTTTGATGCCTTAAATATTGAATCTTTCCAATCAGAAGCTCTTACATCTATTTGTATAAATCCACCCTTTAGGTAATCACTTATATTAAATTCTTTAAGTTGCCTTTTATTATTACTATTGATTACTTTCTCCACTTTTAGAGAGATATCTGGAGTATTTATTTTTTTCTCATATTTTTGGGAATTTCTTTTACCCAGAACTATGCTTTTTGCTTCTTCTGTAATATCCCTGATTTCATCCACATTTAAAATAGAGCTCGTTTTAACTATTGGAATATCGCTTTTTTCTATATCGACTGTAGATATTATTAAGTCTATATTCTCTTTATCTATATTTGTTAAAAGATGGGGAGATATTACATCTATTACGTTAAATTTAAATTTTTCTTCAAGCTTTGTTTTTAATAATAATCCTGTACCTCTGCCACTATTAAAGACTACCAAAACTTTTAATTTTTTAAATTCTTTATAGAAGTATTTTTCAAGAGCAGCACTAAAATAAACCACAATATAAGATATCTCTGGAAAAGTAAATTTTCTCTTAAAAGCTTTTTCTATATTTGAAGAATTCTTTTTCACAATTTCTATTAAATCTTTATTTTCATCAACTATCATCTGAACATCTGGATAAACAATAATATTTCCTAGACCATCCAAAAACACTCTTTGCAAATGCTCAGATAAACTTTGAAAAAGAAGATAGTCATCGTTTAGATTTATACTTAAATCTTCCGAAACCGCCCATATAAAATATCCTGTCAAGACTTGAATTTTTACAGCTTCAGCATTTTGTTTATTTGCCATTCTAAAATTATTTTGTTTAGAAATCAAAAACCATTTTTCTTTATCAAATTCTTTGATATTATATTCACTATTTAATCTTAAAATTAAAGCTTGGAAAAAAATATCTTCTTTCTTATCAACAAGCTTAGGTATCTTTCCATTTTTATTTCTATATAACATAAATATTATATAATTGGTCAAAATGAAAAATGATTTTTCATTGAGGTCTTGCTTTTTTTCTATTTCGCATTTTTTTGTTATCTTACTTATTTTTAAAATCTCATTTTCTGAAATTATTCTATTTTTAATAAGAAAGCTGTTTAAAAAAATTTTGTAGATATCTTCATTTTCATCTACCAATTCTAGGAAAAATTCTCTTATAGCTTCTTCACTTGAATTAGTGATTATAATCCCAGAATTGCTCAAAGATTTTAAATTTATCTTATGTTTAATAAGATAGTCTTTCAAATCTTTGCTGTCTTGGATAATTGTTGAACGACTTACAGAGATGAGTTCTGAAATTTCTTCATATGTTATATAAGTAGCAGCGAAAATTAAAATTAAGCTTTCTACCACCAGTCTCTCATATTTATTCAAGCTATAGTTATAGAAATCCAATTTATTTATAATATCATTAAAGCTATTGTTATTTATAAACTTAACCTTATTATCTAAAACTACCAATCTAGAATTACTTTTTTCTTTCAAGAATACATTTATTTTCTCTATATCACTCCTAACAGTTCTAATACTCACCTCTTCCTTTTTAGAAATAAATTCCAAAGGTACTTCAATAACAATGCTATTTAAAAATTTTAAAATTTGAAGTTGCCTTTTATTCATTTAATCACCTCTCGTACGATTATCTTTATTATAAATTCACGAAACCTAAATGAACAGAGTAAAATGTTTCTATAAAAGTGAAAGCTTTTGTACTATTTATTACATGGTACCAATAGCTAGCTAAGCCTTGTTTAAACTAACTATTTTGAATAAGGCCTATAAAATGCTATAATACAACATGTATTTATCTTATAAAAAAAGGAGGAAAAGAATGAGTCAAACGAAAAAATATACTTTCAAAGAGTTCATGATGACAGTCCTTGGCGGTGTATCGATTGCAATAATAGTTGGTCTTGTTCCCAATGCTATAGCAGGCGAAATATTTAAAGCTCTACAAGATAAGGCTTCTATATTTAAGTCTATGCTTATAGTAGTTAATATTTCTCAACTTGCAGTTCCTGCTCTTGTGGGAGCTTTAGTTTCTAAAGAATTTAATCTAGATTTAATAGAAACAGGGGTTGTAACAATGATAACTTTTATATCTAGTGGTAGCATCAAGCCTACAGATAAGGGTTTTATGATAGCAGGTATTGGAGATTTGATCAATTCAATCTTAATGGTTTCTATAGCTGTCTTTGTTGTTCTAAAGTTAAGAGGTAAGTTTGGAAATTTAAATATTGTTCTCTTGCCCTTATTGTTAGTAGTTATACTTGGAAGCTTGGGTCTATTTACCCTTCCACATGTTTCAAGCTTAACAGGTGCAGTAGGTATGCTTGTAGAAAAAATCACTACCCTACAACCACTTTTAATGAGCATCTTACTTTCCATGATATTTGCAATTTTAATTATATCACCTTTTTCAACTGTGGCCGTTGCTCTTGCCATTGGTCTATCAGGCTTAGGAAGTGGAGCAGCAAATATCGGTATTTGTTCAACTACAGCAGTTTTGGTTATTGGTTCAAGTAAGGTAAACAATGCTGGAACAACAATAGCTGTACTTCTTGGATCCCCAAAGATGTTTATGAAAAATTGGATAGCTCATCCAAAATTAAATTTGCCCTTAGTCCTTACATCAGCTATTTCAGGAGTATTTGCCTATATTTTCAACATTCAAGGCACACCAGCCTCAGCTGGATTTGGTTTTTCTGGTCTTGTAGGACCGATTAATGCTATCTCATTTATGAAAAATGGCTTTGGTCAAAATCTACTGGTAGCTTTTATAGCATTTTTCCTAGTTCCTTTTGCCGCATCATTTATCATTAATAAAGTTTTTGTTGATATCTTAAAAGTTTACGATTATAAAGTGTATGAATTTAGAGGTAAATAATGAAAGTA
Source organism: Peptoniphilaceae bacterium (assembly GCA_028723425.1). GTDB lineage: Bacteria > Bacillota > Clostridia > Tissierellales > Peptoniphilaceae > Anaerococcus. Next base: position 9,482 of record JAQYEZ010000005.1, read on the forward strand.
GTAGTATTTGATAAAAGAGAAGATGAAGAAAAATTATTTAAAATTTGGCAAGAAAAAAATCCTGATATAAACCTAGATGTCTATTCACAAGCCTTGACCATGGACAATATAGACCTTGTAAAAGGTGCTGATACCGTATGCCTATCAAGTGTAGGAAAACTTGACGATAGGCTCTATAAAGCTTTAAAAGATTTGGGCATCAATGTAATATCTCAAAGATCTGCTGGATTTGATATGTACAATCTTGATATAATGAATGAACTTGGGATGAAATTAATCAATGTTCCAAGCTATTCTCCAAACGCCATTGGAGAATTTGTAGTAGCATCAGCCCTATTTTTCTCAAGAAATTTAAATCATATATATGAAAATGTAAAAAACCATGATTTTAGGTGGCAAGTACCTATTCTTTCAAAAGAGATCAGAACTTTAACAGTTGGTATAGTAGGAACAGGAAGAATTGGAAGAGCTACAGCAAAATTATTCAAAGGACTTGGAGCAAAAATAATAGGCTATGACCTATTCAAATCCAAAGAAGCTGAAGAAATATTAGAATATGTATCTCTTGACCAATTATATGCACAAAGTGATATCATCACCTTCCATGTGCCTGCAACAGATGACAATTATCATATGGTAAACGAAAAATCCATTGCCACAATGAAAGATGGTGTAATCTTGGTTAATGCAGCCAGAGGAACTATCCTAGATACAAAAGCTGTATTAAAGGGACTCGACAGTGGCAAAATTAAAGGTGCTGCTCTAGATGTTTATGAAAATGAAGTTAACTTAGTAAATACAAATAAAACGGGTGAAAATATAAACGATGATCTTTTAGAAGAAATAATAGCTAGAAATGATATTGTCTATACGCCACATATAGCCTTCTATACAGAAACAGCCTTAGATAATTTAGTATCATTTGCAATAGATGAATCTATTAAATATCTAAAAACTGGAAAATCTGATAGTATTGTTAATAAATAAGCTATCTATCGGATATATCAAGGCTAGTTTTGATATTTGAGTTTATAATAAATCGCCTTGGTAAAAGTAAATTATACTTTTTCTAAGGCGATTTTTATTGGCTCTTATTTATTATTTTCCACTCGAAATCTTATCATCTATATCCCAAAAATCACCTAAAACTTTATTATAGTATTCTGGTAAAATTATTTCTAAACCAGCACCATTTGTAAATGTCATCTCTCCAAAATATATTTTTCCATCTATATTATATAAATCAACCCTAACATGTTTGAATCCTTCTGATAACTTTTTTGCTATTTTAACCATTCCTTCAAAATTTTTTGGCCTTTCTATTTTTTTATCATAATTTCCATAAGTATACTGATTCCAATCTTGAAGATTCCAATTTAAATCATATACATTCCTTTTATGATTATTAAATCTATCTATATCTATCCAACAAAATTTGGGTTCTCCATTAAAGCATAAAAATTTATAATCTTCTATATTGTCTTTAAAATTTAAAAATTCTTCAGCATATATTTTTGGTTTTATATTTTCATATTGCATTTCAAAATGTTTATATGCATAATTAAACTTCATCCATTTATCAAATTTCTTTTTAAGAAACTGTATATTAATATCATCCTTATTTCTTATAAATTCATTTGTTTGTGATGCATTGTTAGTTTTTAATACAAATTTATCAGGTAATATACTAAAATCTATATCATCAAAGCTATCCCAAACTCCTAAAATCCTTATGAGATACTCTTCTCCTATCTTTTCCTTTACAAATTCTCTTACAGCCAATTTGTCACTACACCTTATCTTTTCTGGATATAAATTATATAACTTTTCCCGTTGCATCTTTTCATTATAAGTTTGCAAGCTATTCCAATTCAAATCATAACCTATTGATTTTTTAAATTCTTTTTCTACAAATTTTCTTCTCTTTTTATCACTAAAATTTTTTCTATATCTATTCTTTATAAGTCTAAGATTCGTACCCGCAAACGGAAAAATCTTTCTAAAAAGGTCTAATAGTATCATAGTCATCTCCCAAATATTATATGTTTATATATTTATTTATTTCTCTAGTTTTTTTAATATATATATAAGATAATGCTGTATATATTATTCCTCCAAATAAAATTTGAAGAAACATATTAACGATTTTATTTATATTCAAATAACCCATTAATATTATTACAATTGACATCAATACTCCACAAACAATAAATGCTATTCCATCCTTTAGATATTTCAACACATCAATTTCCTTATACACCATTTTAAATTGAACAAAACAAACGGCAAATTCAGCAGCAAAAGTACCTACTATTGCACCTATTCCTTCAAATTGTGGAATTAATAAGAAATTTATAACAATATTAACTATTGCGCCTATAAACAAAGAAATAATGAAAATTCTATCTTTATTATTAGGAATTATATATTGAGTTCTAAGAACACCTGCCCAACCTTTAAAAATAATTATCGGAGATAACAACATCACAAAAATAGCACATCTTTCAAATTCCTTACCATAAAACCAAGGTATAAGAGTATTTGATATACTTAATAGTCCAAAAGCACATCCACTACTAATAAACATTGCTAATAACATCAATATATTAATTAATTTTAAGCTATTTCCACTATCCTTTTTTTTTGCTAAATTTGACATTCTAGGCATTACAGCATTGTTTATAGATAGTATTAATGTATTAGGAATTTGTGTTATATTTTCAGCGTAAGTATAAAATCCAACTTCAGTGTTTGTAGATATAATTCCTAGCATTAATTTATCCATAATATTATAAAAACTAACGGCCAATACTGGTATAAATAAAATCAAATTTGGTATTATATGTCTTTTAATTCCTTTTATAGTTGGCATTAAAAATGGAATTTTTCTTAAAATATATGGTATTAGAACTATTTGATTAAAAATCATTGCGAAACAAATTAAAAATGTATATATTTTTAAATCATCTACATCTCTTACAAAAATAAAAATAGCTATAACATCAATTATCTTAATAAACATGCTAATCACAGTCGTCGATTTAAATTCCTCCAACCCAAAATAACACCAAGTTAAATCGAAGACTCCTGAAAGTATAAAAAATAATTGAAAATAATAAACACTTTTATTAACTTTTATATAGAAATATACAATAAAAATATATATTAATGAAACAAAAATACCAAATAATATTTGGAAAAAATATATCTCCCAAAAGTTTATCCTTAATTCTTTATCATTATCCCTAACCTTTGCTATTGTTCTGTTTCCATAATTCTTAACACCAAGCATAGCTACTAAATAAAAATAATTTGCAAATGCCTGACTATATGAAAATATTCCAATATTTTTAGCACCTAAAACTCTCGAAATATAAGGAGATGTTATTATAGGTAATATAATCAATAGTATCTGATAAGTAGAATTATATATAATATTCTTTTTTAAACTTGTCATTGTTTTCCTGCCATAAATTTATCTTTAGGAAAATATACATATACAATCAAAATTATTAGTAAGGCTAATGCTTGCTGTGTTTGAGTAAAATAAAATCTTACATGTGAAAATAGAATTTTTTGCATCAAGTACAAATAAATAACTAAATTTCTTTCATTGATTCCTTTGCATATTTTCGCATAAAAACACTTACATAAAAAACCAAAAAAAGCCAAAAATAGAAAAACCCCTAAAATTCCCCCATCTAAATATGGCTGATAAAAAATTGTTGCATATGCATTCATCCAAATTCCATTTCCTACTGATACATCTTTTTCTAGCATAGTAAAGGAATAATACCTAGCATCAATTAATAAATCCGGATATTTCATGCCGAAAATATTATGGATTATGAATATTATTGGATATACGAATCCATAGAAAGATGATAAACCGTAAGTTTTTTGAATATTCATTTTACTTATATTACTTAAATGAACATCGAAATTTTTCAATGCAACAGGAAAATAAATATATATTTGTCTTAAAATATTAAATTCTTTTCCTATTCTTCTAGATGATGTAACCATGACCACAATAATTAATATTATTAGACATGAAAATATTAATAATCTCTTAGTCCTTTTTTTTAATTTTACCTTTTTCTTAAAGTATAAACTACAAAAAAAGAAATTTATAATAGACCATAAAATTATAGATCTACCGCCACTTGTTAATATCCATAATATAGCCATTAATACTGTAAATTTAAACATCCATTTATTATTATTTCCCATAAACAAATTTACAAATAGAATAGATATCGATGCATAAACAACAGGAGTTGAAATAAACTGCACCAACACTACATTCAGTGCTGAACGCAAAACTTCATTATATCCATCTGCTAAATTAGTAGAACCCTGATTGCTATACATGGTACGAATAGCTAAGTAAGAATTACCATCTATTAAAAGTTTTATTACATTAATTAAATTATAAAAAAGTATAATCAATGTAATAATGTATAATACAAACAACAATCTTTCGTTTAGTTTAAATTCTTTGTTTTTGACACCTAAATTTGTTTGAAACTTTCCTTTATTCTTATTTAAGCTTACATACAACAAGTCACCAAAAAAGTATCCTAGTATACCTATAAACATTACAAAATATCCAAACTCACTTATTCCATCTAATCCATATAGTCTAAGTGATGCCAAAGAAACTAATATAGCCCAAAATATAGCAAAGTAAGCTCCTGGATCTAAGTATAATTTTAATATTTTAAATCTGATTAAGGCAATTGTTAAACATAATAATATAATTAAATAGTTCATTCCAAAACCCTGTAATAAATATCCTCAATTTCATCAACGACTCTAGAAATAGAAAAATTTTCCAAAGAAAATTTAAAAGCATTATTTATAAAATCATAAACTATGTTTCTATTTTTAATATCTATTGCATACTCTATTTTTTTTGCAAGATCTGATGCATCCCCCTGTTTATATAGTAATCCATAGTTAGATCCTATTAATTCTGCGGTTCCTCCAGTATCTGAACCTATGCATAGCATTTTCGATAAAAAATTCTCTATTGTAACTCTTCCAAAGGCTTCATTAACAGATGTTACTAATCCTATATCTGTAATTTTTCTTTTATTTCTTAAATCTTCACTATATGGCTCAACCTTTATATAATCTGTAAGATTATTTTCTTCTATATAGTCAATAATTTTTTTATAATAATCATCAACACCATACCCAACCAAATACAAATTTACAGGTATTCCTTTATCTATTAATATCTTAACTGCTTTTACAGCATCCATTTGACCTTTTTTTGAAGTTATTCTGCCTGCTACTTGAATTGTTGGAATAGTATTTACTATAAAAGCGTGATCTTCATTTATAATATAATCTTGAATAGGAACACCATTATAAATCAAATCAACTTCTCTTTCTAAAACTTTCTTATATTTAGTACATATTGATTTTGATATCCCTATAAGTCTATCAGCTTTTTTTAATAAATCATACATATAATTTTTATTAAATAAAGTTTGTCCTAAATCCTCTTCTAAAAAAGCTCTAATATGCCATACATATGGTATTTTCAACATTTTTGCTACTAAAGCACCAACTTCATTATTTATACCGTTTATATGAATTATATCAATATCTTTATCTTTTAAAATATTAAAAACTTTTTTAGCAGCTAATCTATTTAACATTACCTTTGGCAAATATAAAAATTTTTTTATATTTACTTCATCTGATTTTATTCTCATAGAATAAGACCTAACTTCAATGTTTATTGTTGATTTACTAAGTGCATTTTCTATTTGATTTCGACTAGGATATACAACATAGACAGTATGACCTCTATTAACCAACTCTTCACTTATGTTTTTTAAAGAAAGAGATGCACCATCTTTATTTGAAATACTATTATGCATGAAAAAGCATATATTCATTATATTAAAACGCTCCTATATTATATTCTTTCTTTAATTCAAAGGAATTACCAAAACTTTTTCCTGAAAAAACAGTACAAATTTTTTCAATATTTTTTTTGAAATCACTTGTTATTTCATGATTTAGTGAATACTCATAGACATCATTTATTCTTGTTCTATTATTATCTTTATTTATAAATGCAACCGAATAATTAATTTTACTTATAGATTTATTTTTAATATAAAAATGCAAGATAATTGATAACTCTGGATTGTTTTCAGGAATTATATACTCAGATTCCATTGATATAAGATAATTACCTAGGCTATAGGCTGTAAACACACTATTGTCGAAGCTACTTTTTTGTACTATATGAGGATGATTACCTACAATAAAACACTCTGCATTTTTATGTATCCTATTTGTTATATACTTACTGAATTCACCTGGTTCGGGATTAAACTGGCCTCCTACATGAAGTAATATAAATAGTATATCTGATTTTTCTTTCGCTTTTATTATCGAATAATCCATATTGGACAGTAGTCTTTCATTTATATCTCCACTATTAATCTTATCAGTCCTCGGAAAATTATATTGCATTTTTAATAGTTTCTTTAGCTTTATTCTAGTCTCAGTTTTTAATAAATTATCTTTTAATTTATTAATTATCCCTTTTCTTGGTATATATCCACTTGTCTGATCTTTCAGTATATTAACTGCAAATTCTTGATCTTTTGATAACAAAACTTTATTTATAGCATAATTTGTCCCATATGTATAGGAAATAAAACCAACATTACATCCATTAATTTTCTTTATTAAAAAATTATCATCTTGATATTTAGTAAAGGTTCCTGTATGTTCTATTTTATTTTGATTTAATAATTTTATGGTCCTATTTAAACCTTCTACTCCCCTATCCAAGCAATGGTTATTAGCAGTAGATACCAAATCTATTTGCGATTCTTTAACAACATTTAAAAACGAATCAGGGCTATTGAAACTATATACATCATCTGTATATTTCTTATCTTTTCCTGCAAATACTGTCTCCAAATTTGATACAACATAATCAGAATTATATGTTGATTTAATTGGCAATGCTATATTAGAGAAATCAAAGTTTTTACATTCTCTGAGTAAAGGAAGCTCACACATCAAATCACCAGTAAAACTTATTTTAATAATGTCTTTATCTATAGTCATAGTCTTTTTAAAATCTTCCTATACTCTTTCCGCTTTCCTACTTGATCAGGCATCTGTGTAATATCTGGATCCGACGAACAATTCCCTTCTATTATACAAATTACACCATCTTCCCTTATTGCAACATCCCAACCAACATATTTTACTTTACTATCTACTTTAGCCGCTTTAGTAACTGTTTGTATTATTTTATCCCAGTAAGGTATTTGAAATCCTATTATTTGCTCTCCACTAATAGGATGTTTAATAAATTTTTGATTTTTTTTATCAATTGTAGGTGTATATACTAATCCTGTTTCTACATCAATTAGAGCGGCTAAGCCAAAATGATGGAAATTATCTGTACTTCCTTTACCATTTCCCGTTCTAAATATTGCACTCATAACATTTACTTTATCTTTTTGAAGTATAGTAACCACTCTAATAGTGTTAACTGATGATGGATTAAACTTAGCCATTTCTTTATGCTGAATAATTAGCTCTTCTAATATGACATTTTCTTTTTTAAAGTTTTCAAAATCTTTTCTTATGTCCATGCTTTTACTTCTGTCATATATGCCTATACCATTTCCCCCACTTCCAGATTTCATTTTGTATATAGACTTTTCAAATCTTGATGTAAAAATATCAAATTCTTCAAAACTACATTCTTTTGTATCAAGCCACTCTCTTCCTAAATACTCGGAATAGATTTTATTAAATTTACTTTTATCATCAAATTTTTCATTTTCTATAGAGCCATTACATTTTTTGACCATTTTAATCCATTTTCTTCCTACTATAAAATTTTTCCTATCGATAAATCTTTTTTTATAAAAATTATATTGAAAATAGTCATTTATTCCTGCTCCAAGCACTATTGCACATATAGCAAAATCTATTGTAATCAAAATTTTCTCAAATATATTTAAATTAGGTCCAATAAAATAACTCATAACTAAATTATATTTGTTAATATGTTGCTTTATGTAGTTAAATATTCCTTTGTTTTGTGTATATCCCAATAATTTTTGATCTTTATTATCTGACATCTTTAACCTTTAAATTATTATTTATTTATCCAAGTGCCTATATTATTAGAAACAGCTATATTATATATCTCATTTGCAAGATATACATCTTCTACTGATAAGCCTACAGAATTAAAGTAAATAAATTCCCTATCATCTTCTCTAGCTTTTTTTTCACCACTTATTATCTCTCCCAAATCAGCATAGATATCTTCATCTTTAATAATTCCTTTGTTATACATTTGAGAGATTGTTTGGGTTCTATGTTTTACAGATTCCCATTGATCACAAACAATTTTGTCTGCTTTTTCTGCTACAGAAAACTCATCTTCAAGTCCAGCAACATGTATATAAAGCATTCCATCTCTTATCCATTCTCCCTTTAGAACTTTTTGTTGGGAACTTATAGCAGTAACTATTATATCACTATTAACCATGGCTATTTCATAGTCATTTGCACAATTAATAAATTTAACATCCCTGTACTCAACTGCTAATTCATCTATAAGATTTTGTATTCTCTTTTCTGTTCTTGATGAAAAGAGACATTTATTAATAGATGGTCTTACTGCTTTTACTAACTTAAAGTGTTCTTTGGCTTCTTCCCCCGCTCCTATAAATCCAATTGTTGTTGAGTCTTTTTTAGCTAAATATTTTGCAGCTATTGCCCCTACAGAGGCTGTTCTTATGCTTGTTGCCAGTGTTGAATTCATCAAACATTTTAATTTTCCATTCGTTGTATCTGATAATATTGTAAATCCTTCGACGTTTCTTAACCCAATAGCTTTATTTGTAGGAAATACTGATACCCGCTTAGTTCCTGATGTTTCTATATCATAGATTGTAGATGGTAGACAATTTATTCTATTTTGTGATTTTTCATCTATTATCTGAGATACTTTGTCTGGCTGTAATGTTTTACCATAAGTCATAACCATAAACGATTTTTCTATAGTACTAATGCAAAATTCTAGATTATCTCCAATAATACTACGAACATCATTATCTGATAAAAACAAAAATTTATTCTCCATATTATATCTCCCATACTGTAAATAATCTATTACAACCTGCTTCATCTAGCACTTTAAGTGTTGACTTAACTTTCTTAATTGACCTAAATATATCTTCTTTTGTTTTTCCGACAGCATGAAGATAAGCAAAAACTTGCAACGTCGTTCCTGAATCTGGTGTTTCATCATTAACATTATGCGAAACAACAAATTTATAAACTCCATCTATATTATATATTTCGTCTAAACCTTCTATTTTAGATATTTTGCAAGGTTGTATTTGAATTGGTAATATACAATACAAATTGTCATGCTTTTTTTCTAAAGGATTAATCTCTTTAAAATCTTCGTATAGTCCTTTGCCAGTTAAGGCTTGATGAATTATAAGATTCATTTGATTTACACCGTAATAGTATTCAACTGGATAATATGTTAATGATCCTCCATACCTAAAACCAATTTCATTAAATACAAATTCTTTATTGTGGTAGAAACTTTCTATCCAAATAGCCCCAAATTTAATACCTGCATTCTCTATCATTTTTATCGCTTTTTCATTTATAGTTTCAAGGTATTGTTTCTCATGCACAGATGGGAAGAACTGAATTGCCATAACGGGAGCTGAATCTTCTTTTATTTTCTTAGATTTTTTATCAGACATACCTGTATATTTGACTATTCCATCTTGGACTGTATATTGTAAAATTACGCTATCTGATGGTATAAATTCTTCAATTAAAATTGTTTTGGATTTTGAATTATTAATAGCTTTCTTATATCCTTTTTCTAATTCTTCAATATTATTACATATACTAATTCCTGTAGATCCATTATTATCTACAGGCTTTGTAACTACAGGATAGCCTATTTTTCCATCTATCTTTCTATCCTCATAAGCATAGGTTTTTGCAACTGGAATACCTGCTTCTATGCACTTTTGTTTAAATACTGCCTTATTAGTACACATTTCCCATTGCTTACTATTTGTGTAGTAATATAAGCCCAATCTATTACAGAGCTCTATTGCTATTGGAATATTCACCTCACTTGCACCAGCATATATTCCATCTATATCTTTATCTATACAAAGTTTATATAATTCTTCAGTATCTATTGTACTAATATCATAAGACTCATCTGCGATTGATTTTACAACCGCCTTAGGCAATTTCTGACTATCAACTGCAATTAAATATATTCCTTGTTCTTTAACATAGTTTGCAGCATCCCAAAAATAATTTGATGCTCCAAGAAAAAGTATTTTCTTTGTTTTCATTATCTTCCTCAAATTTTTTTAAAATTATTTTTTGTTATTATATATATTTTTTCTGAAAAAAACAGCTTTTATTGTTTTTAAAAATATTTTTACATCGAGCATAAAGCTTATATTATCTATATATATACAATCTTTCTTTACTTTTTCTTCTTGGCTAATAGAATTTCTAAAATACGCTTGAGAGTATCCTGTTATTCCAGGACGAACTTCAAGTCTTTTTTTTCTAAAGAAATCTAGGTCATCATAATTTCCGCTAACTAAACTTGGTCTAGGTCCAATAAAACTCATATCACCAATTATAACATTGATTAATTGTGGAATTTCATCAATCGAAGACTTCCTTATAAATTTACCAATTCTTGTAACTCTTGGATCATCCTCCCCATTAAATGTAGAATTGTCTTTATTTCTTATATCAGGAGCGTTTACTTTCATTGAACGTAACTTATACATATTAAAAACTTTACCGTGTATTCCTCTTCTTTCTGCAATATAAAATATCGGACCTTTATCTTCAGTATATATTAATATTCCAAATATTAAGCATATAATAACGAGCAACGGTGTTAATAATAGTGATAATACCAAATCTAATAACCTCTTAACAATTCTATTATACATATTTTTATCTGCCTTCTATAATATCAATAGATATTTTACTTTTTGCTTTTTCACAAATTTCTAATGCTTCTTTGACTGTATCTGCTTGTGATATTACAAATCCAAGTCTATCATTACTTGAATGGACATTAGAAGTGCTATCCCCTATATTTTTTAAAATATCTACTTTCTTTACACCACCTATTTTTCTGGCTTTATCTACTCCTTTAATATCTTTTATGATACCTTCCTTACTTTCTATATACATAATTGCAGATGCTTTATTAAAATTTTTATTTATTTTTGGCGTATCACCTATAGCTATTTGTATACTTGCTTTTACAAGATTTACCCCTGTAGATAAAGGTACCAAGTATGAAGATATATTATCTCCTCCTAATCTCGCCCCTATCTCAACAACCTTAGGTCCATCACCTGTTACCATAATTTCAGTATGGGAAACTCCTTCCTTTATTCCCACGGCCTTATTTGCTCTTATAGCTAGGTCTTTTATTTTATCGATTGTTTCTTTATTTAATAAGCTAGGCTCACTATGACCAAGTTCTACAAAATTAGGAGCTCCTGTTGTTTTTTTATCAGTTATTTGTATAACATGACAATTACCATAAAAAGATAAGGTCTCAACGCTAACTTCTTTTCCTTCCATAAACTCTTCTACAACTATATCTTTGGAATATGAATTTTTAACACAATATTGATAGTAGCTAATCAATTTATCTTTGTCCAAAGACTCAACCAATTGAACTCCCCTGCTACCAGAATTATCTACAGGTTTAATTATGCACCTTTTACCTTTATTTATAAAATATTGGATGTAATCTTTGAATTCATCAAAATTAGATGCTTTGAAATATTCTGGACTTTCAATCTTATATTTATCAAAAGTCTTTCTCATCAAATACTTGTTTGTTGTAATATTTGCAGTTTCAATGCTTACGCCATTTAATTTCAATTTATCACATACTTTGGCAACAGTTTTTACAGGTTTATCTGTCGCAACAGCAACTATACCATCAATTTTATATTTTATTGCAGCTTCCAGAACTTTATCAGTATCTATTGTACTTATAACTAGGCTTATATCTGAATAATTAAATCCAATCGCATTCTTATCCATATCAACTGCTATTACTTCCAATCCCATTTTTTTTGCTTCTTTTATGGCTGGTAATTGGAGTATACTAGCACCAAGTATCATTATTCTTCTCATCATTTATCCTTATTTATTCTTGTAGATTTTTAAGAAAGATTCTAATATATACTCGACATCTTTATCTGTTAATTTAGTATGTAATGGTAAAGTAACTTCGTTCTTATAAAAATTATAAGCATTAGGATAATCTTCAATGTTAAATCCAAGATTTTTATAAGCTGTCATCATTGGTAATGGTTTGTAATGTACATTAGTTGCTATACCTTCTTCTGCCATTTTCACAATAAATTCATTTCTTTCTTTTTCACCATAGTTTGGTAGCCTTATAATATACAAATGACCAGATGATAAATGTTCTGTATTAAAATGATCCAAAAAAAATATTTCCTCTTCACTTAGCTCTTTATTATATTGCTCAATAATTTTTTTTCTTTTTTTTAGCATTTCAGGATATCTTTTTAGTTGAGCAAGACCTATTGCCCCCATTATATCGGTCATATTACACTTATACCATGGACCAACTATGTCATATTCCCAAGATCCTAATTTTGTCTTAGCCAAAGCATCTTTTGACTGACCATGCAAAGAAAAAAGTTGATATTGTTTATATAAGTTCTCATTATCTATACCAGCTATATTTTTCCATGTTACAGCTCCACCCTCTGCTGTAGTTAGATTCTTTACTGCATGAAATGAAAAATTTGAAAAGTCTGCAACAGAACCAGATTTTTTACCTTTATATTCTGCTCCAAAAGAGTGTGCTGTATCTGCCATTATAATAATTCTTCCAAAAGCCTCTTGTAGCTGATTTTTTGCTTTAAATAGACTCTTCTTTCTTTCGACTATTTCAAATATTCTATCATAATCACAAGGTATACCTGCAATATCAACTGGAATAATTACTTTTGTTTTTTCAGTTATTGCATCATAAAGAGCATCATAGTCAAACTCTAATTTATCTTTTTGTATATCAACCATGACAAGCTTTGCTCCTACATGACAAACTACAGATGCAGTTGCAGTGTAAGTATATGCAGGCACAATAACTTCATCGCCTTCTCCTATTCCCAATAATCTTAAGGTCAATTCAGCACAAGCTGTTTGAGAATTTAAACAAGCAGCTTTTTCTGTTCCACAATAATCTGCTATCTCTTTTTCAAATTCTTTTACCCTAGGTCCCGTTGTTATCCAACCAGATCTAATTGCTTTTATTACTTCATCTTCTTCTGATTTTGACATATCAGGTGGTGAAAATTCTATCCTCATTTATCCTCCCTTAGCTTATTTTCTATTATAGGTTTTTATCATTCTTTTTACTAAATCATATATCTTATCAGTATTTTCTACACTTAGATCTGATGCTTCTTTTAATAAGGTTAAAAATTCTTCCAAATCAAATTCTATTGGTCTACCTATATGAATAAGGTCATTTTCTGTTTTCTTCAAACCTTCCTCATCCATTAGTTTTTCTTCATACATCTTTTCTCCAGGTCTTAGTCCTATGTATTTTATTTTTATATCTACATCTGGCTCATAGCCTGAAAGTTTTATTAAGTTTCTTGCTAATGTGTCAATTTTTACTGGTTCTCCCATATCTAAAATAAAAATTTCTCCACCCTTAGCATATCTTCCTGCTTGTAATACAAGGCTTACTGCTTCTGGTATGGTCATAAAAAATCTGACTATTTCAGGGTCTGTTACTGTTACAGGACCACCTTCTGCTATTTGTTTTTTAAATAAAGGAATAACAGAACCGCTACTTCCTAATACATTTCCAAATCTAACAGCTACAAATTGTGTATTATAAGTATCTTTATCATCTTCCAACACTTTTAAAAAAGCATTGTCTTTGTTTACATCTAAATATGGTAATAGGTCAAACTTGTCTTCTTTTATAACTTGATCGAATGATTGCATAATCATCTCGCAAATTCTTTTGCTTGCACCCATAATATTTGTAGGATTTACTGCCTTATCAGTTGATATAAGAACAAATTTTTTTGTATGATATTTTAAGGCTGCAAATGCCGTGTTATATGTTCCAACCACGTTATTTTTTATAGTTTCATTGGGACTATTCTCCATTAAAGGCACGTGTTTATGGGCTGCTGCATGATATACTAATTCTGGTCTATATTTTTCAAATATCATGTCAACTCTTCTATAATCCCTAACCGAGCCTATTAAGACTATTAAATCTAATTTTGGATATTTTCTTCTAAGTTCTTGCTCGATATCATAGGCGTTATTTTCATATATATCAAAAATTATTATTCTTTTTGGAGCATGCAAAGCAAGTTGTCTACAAAGCTCTGATCCTATAGTTCCTCCACCTCCAGTAACCAAGATTGTTTTTCCATTGGTATCGGCAAAGATTTCATCCATATTTACTTTTATAGGCTCTCTTCCCAATAAATCTTCAATAGCAACATTTTTCATGTTATTAAGGGAAACTTCACCATTGGCTAGTTGGTATATGCCAGGCAAACTCAAAAGTTCACATTTTGTTTCCTTACAAATATTTAAAATATCTTTTTTGTCTTTGGAACTAGCACTTGGAATTGCAAACATGATTTTATCAACTTTGTATTTTTCAGCCGCCTGCAAAATTTTATCTCTTCCACCTACTATAGGAATGTTTAAAAAATAATATCCCCATTTGTCTTTGTTATCATCTATAATGCAGACAGGCTTTGATGATAATTTGTCAGAATGTATAAGTTCTCTTATTATTACTTGACCTGCTTGTCCTGCCCCTATAATCATAACATTGCTTTCTGACTTAGTTTTTATTTCTTTTGTATCCCTAAGTAAAGTTACAAACCTGTAGGAAAATCTTATTCCTGTTATTGCAATAAGTTGTAAAAGTGCTCCTATTACATAATATGATACAGGCATTCTATTAAATAAAATTGTTATGCCTAGGATATGAAAAACAGATGTGATTAATGTTGATAATAAAATTCTGTTTAATTCTCCAAAACTTGCATATTTCCATAAGCTATTGTAAAGTCTAAAAAAGTGAAAAACAATAACTAAGAATACTGTATAGATGGGAATGAACTTAATATAAGGCATTAAGTATTCTTCAGGTATTTGAGAAAATTTTAAATCAAATCTCAAAAAAAGTGCCAAAAAATATGATAAATTGGATGCCACTATATCATAGATTAAAAGATATAATGATTCTATTTTGAATTTTTCTTTAATATTTTTTTCCATAATTTAGTCTCTTCTTCTAAATATTTTACCGACTTTTGTTGATTTCTTCTATTCTTTTCTATTAAGGGTATTTTATTTTAAAACTTCCATACTTAGATAGTAAATTTCATTATTATATTCTATTTTCATCCATTTTCCATCTGAGCCTATATTTTTTTCTAATATTTTTATTTCTGTTCCTACATCTAGTTGCCTAACTACATTATCAGCCTTTTCAGGAGTAGATCTCATGTTTACTACATCTTTTAAAATATAATTTTCTTCTTTTTGTTCATTAGTATTTGTTTTATTAGTTTCTGCTTTTACCTCTTCGACTTTTTTATTATCTTTATTAGCTTGTTTGTTTGTAGTGTCTTTGTCTTTATCTTTATCGCTAATATTTTCTTTATCTTCATCTGAACTTATATTGTCAAAAACACTTTCTATAGGCAAATTTTTGCTTTCATAGTGTTCTTGCTTTTTGCAAGATGCTAATAAAAGTGAAAGAGCAAACATTAAACCTATGGTATATTTTTTGTATTTCAAGGCTTACCTCCAAAATTCAAACCATCTTTTTTTCTTTTTCTTGCCTACTTTATCTGATAGGTCTATTACCTTATCATAAGCACTTGATATGAATTGATCTTTTATCACTTTTTCTGGATTTGTGGTGGTTAATTGTAAAAATTTTTCCTCACCCAGCAAAGCTTTTAATTTATCTAACTCATCTTTTACATTTGGATTTCTCCACTTGCTTTGATGTGAGTCCGTTGCTACAAAATGAATCATATTTCTTTCTAGTAATTCTTTTGCTATAGGAGCTAAGGACTTTGAAGTTAAAGATGATAGATTTAATTGAAGTAGACAGCCACTTTTTATAAAATTATTGAATAAGCCCATATCACTTTCTATATACTTATATCTTTCTGGATGGGCAATTATAGGAATCCAGCCTTCAAGTTGCATCCTATAAAAAATTTCTTCTGCATATAAAGGCCTGGTTAAAAAGGGTAGTTCACAAAGAACATATCTGGAATTATTCAATCTTAAAATCTTATTATTTTTGATAAGATCTATTGTATTCTCGTTAATTTGTATTTCGTTTCCTGGAAATAATTCAAATTCGATTTTTTCTTCGTTTAGCCTTTCTTTTATTAGGTTCATTTTCTCAATTGTTTTTTCTGAAGTAACCAAATACCTACTCTCATCATAGTGAGATGTTAAAATAGAACCCTCATAGCCTATACTTTTATATATCTTTATCATTTCTATAGATTCTTCGATGCTTCTTGATCCATCATCTTCACCATAGATTAAGTGGCAATGAATATCATACATTTTTATCTCCTACTAATAATAGTCGCCATAGTTTGAATTTTCTTTTTTGGCAAAAGTCATAACAACGCCTATGAATTTACCACCAACTTTGTCAATACTTTCTATAGCCGATTCTACTTGTTCTTTTTTTGTATAGTTTGATCTTACAACAAGGATTACTCCATCACTAATTGTAGATAATATAGCTGTATCTGTAATAATACCTGTAGGAGGGGTATCAATAATTATATAGTCATATTTTTCTTCTAATTCTTTTATAGTATTTTTCATAGCGTAAGATGATAAGATTTCGGATGGATTTGGTGGTATGGGCCCACTAAGTAACACATCTAGATTTTCTTCATCATAGCCTTTCATAATAGCAGCCGATAAATCTTTTTTTCTAAGAAGAACATTTGTAAGCCCTACATTATTTTCAATTTTTAGCTCCTTATTTACTGAAGGATTTCTAAGGTCGGAGTCAATTAGTAAAACTTTAAAGTTATTTTTTGCAAAAGATTTAGCCAAGTTGACCGATACAGTAGTTTTCCCTTCATTGGGAACAGATGATGTTATAAGTATTTTTTTTATTTTTTTGTCAACATCTGAAAATTGTATATTTGTCCTCAAAGTCCTAATAGCTTCCTCATAAGCTGATGAATTGTAATAATATCCTTTCTTTTTTGCCATACTTTCTCCTATAATTTTTTGTCTGGTATAATTCCTATTACAGGCAAACCAAACTCATTTGTAATATCTTCACTAGATTTTATTCTTGTGTCTGTCAAATATTTTATTATTGAAGTAAAGGTACTTAAAATCATTCCAAATAATAAACCAATAGCTGTATTTCTTATTATATTTGGTGAAAATGGCTTTTTGGGAACTATTGCCTTATCTAGGATTTGCACATTATCCACCTTCATTATTTTTATAATAGAATCTTTAAAAACTTTAGAGGTCTCATTAGCTATATCAGCAGCTCTTTCTGGAATTGTATCTTTAACACTAACTTCAAAAATTTCTGTATCATTTTTAGAAATTACAGAAATCATAGAGATAAAATCTTCATAACTTATGTCTAATCCTAAATTTTTTATAACTATTTCTGCAATTCCTCTTGTTTTAATAATTTCTGTATAGGTGCCAACCAACTTTTGATTTAATTGAACATCGTTTAATTGTATGCCATTATTATTAGACTTATCTTCTTCTTTATTAACTATTAGTGATACAGATGATTGATACTTTGGACTTATAACAAATTTAGAAATAGCAAAGCTAGCTATAGCAAATAAAATACCGATAAAAATAATTTTGATTAGATTTTTCTTTATAATATCCCATAATTCTATCAAATCAATTTCTTTTTCTGCCATAATTTCTCCTTAAATCGTTTAAAAAATACTAAAAACAAATACATTTTTTTCACACAGTTTTTGCCTTTAAGTTAATTATACTATACTTTCTAATAAAAAGTGAAAACAATTATTTATTTTACACACCCCATCTCGCTTTGTAAGATAATTGTATCATATTTTTGCTTAAGAAAGTATTTTATTCATAACATTTTTATCCTATTCTTAACTTTAAAACCAAAACTAACTTACAAATTTTTTATCTCTCCTCTTGCCCTCCATAAGCTTATGCAAAATATTATCTAAAATGGGCTCTTAAAATCATAAATTTAACTTGCAAGGGTAAATTTTATATTTTTAAAAATTAATTTGCATAAATATAGAAAACGTTTTATCTGTTTATAGTGTCACATTGCACAAACAAATAAAATAGTTATAATATTAACTGTATTTATACGAGGAGGTTTTATGAAAAAAGATAAGAAAAAGAAAGCTTTTAACTTTCCTTCCGCTTTTAGTGTTCTTTTTATTGTATTGATTTTTGCGGCATTTTTAACTTATATTATTCCTGCCGGCTTATATTCTCGTCTAACTTATAATGATGATAAGACTTTTACAATAACAGACCAAGAAGGCAATGAAAAGGTTATTAGCGCAAGCGACAAATATTTAAAGGATAATGGAATTTCTATTCCTTTGGAGAGTTTTGAAAATGGCTCTATTAAAAAGCCAATAGCTATTCCAAACACCTACAAGAAAATCAAACCTAATCATCAAGGTATCAAAGAAATCATCATGGCTTCTATTTCAGGAGTTGAGGATTCTATCGATATTATAGTATTTGTATTAATTATTGGTGGAATTATAGGCTTACTTAATGAAACTGGTACCTTTAATGCAGGTATGGCAGCCCTATCAAAGAATACCAAGGGTAGAGAATTTATCATGTTAGCTGTTATATTTGCCCTTATTACTATAGGTGGTACTACTTTTGGTATGGCTGAAGAAACTATAGCCCTATATCCAATCCTCTTGCCAATATTTTTAGCTGTAGGTTATGATGCTATGGTAGTTATAGCGACTATCTATCTTGCATCATGTGTTGGGACTATGTTTTCTACTGTAAATCCATTTTCTGTTGTAATAGCATCAAATGCTGCTGGTATTAACTTTACTACAGGGCAGGCTTTTAGAGTTTTGGGTCTTGTTGTTACAGCTATAGTTACCTTGCTATATATTAGAAAATATGCTAATAAGGTTCAAAAAAATCCAGAAAGTTCTATAATTGCTGAAGATATGCCAAGAATTAAAGAGAAATTTTTGGAAAACTACGACCCAGTAAATATAGTAGAATTTACTTTAAGGAAAAAGATTACTTTAATAATTTTTATTCTTTCATTCGTTATCATGATTTGGGGAGTCCAAAGTCAAGGTTGGTGGTTTGAAGAAATGAGTGGTCTCTTCCTAACTTCTGCAATTATTATGATGTTTTTATCAGGTCTTAATGAGAAAAAAGCTGTTTCTACCTTTATGAATGGTGCAGCAGACCTTGTAAGTGTTGCTTTGATTATTGGCCTTGCTAGAGGTATAAATATCATCTTAGATAATGGTTTTATTTCTGATACCCTTTTATTTAGTGCAAGTAAACTAATTAATGGCATGAGCGGTGTGGTATTTTCATGGGTCCAAATGGCTATCTACTCTGTGCTTGGTATCTTTATACCATCTTCATCTGGCCTTGCGGCTTTGTCTATGCCTATTATGGCTCCATTGGCAGATGCAGTAAATGTAGGTCGTGACGTTGTAGTATCAGCTTACAATTACGGTCAAGGTTGGATGGCTTATATAACACCAACAGGCTTAGTTATTGCAACCCTTGAATTAGTTGGAGTAACCTATGATAAGTGGTTTAAATGGGTAATAAAACTATTGGGAATAACTATTGTAATAAGTTTAATAGTTTTAACCTTACAAGTTATAATATAGGAGAATTTAATGGATATAGTTGAAAGATTTTTAGAATATGTAAAAATTGACACTCAATCAGATGACAAAAGCCAAAGCCTACCATCTACCAAAAAACAGTTTGATCTAGCAAACTTACTAGTAAAACAATTAAAAGCTATGGGCTTAGAGGCAGAAATAGATGATAAGGCATATATTTATGCTACCATTCCAGCAAACACAGACAAAGATTTACCAACTGTAGGTTTTATATCTCACATGGACACAGCTTTGGAAGTTACAGGAACCAATGTTAGGCCCCAAATTATTGACTACAAGGGTGGAGATATAAAATTATCAGATACCTTTACCATAAGCCAAAAAGATAGCCCATCATTAAAAGACCTAGTTAATGAAAAATTAATCACAACTGATGGAAATACCCTCTTAGGGGCAGATGATAAGGCTGGCATAGCAATTATTATGGATATGGCAGAAAATTTTGCAAAAACTGACAAAGACCATGGAATTATAAAAATTGCTTTTACACCAGATGAAGAAATAGGCAGAGGAGCGGATTATTTCGATGTGGAGAAATTTGGGGCAGATTTTGCCTATACAATTGATGGTGGCCCAGTTGGAGAATTAGAATATGAAAACTTCAACGCAGCAAGTGCCTTTATAGATATAAAAGGTAAGAATGTCCACCCTGGTTCAGCAAAAAATATTATGGTAAATTCTATCTTAATTGCAACAGAACTTATAAATATGTTACCTGCCGATCAAAGACCAGAACATACAGAAGGATATGAAGGCTTCTATCAAATAGATGAAATGACAGGAAGTGTAGAAAATACACATATTGAAATGATTATAAGAGATTTTTTCAAAGAAACATTTGAAGCAAAGAAAAATTATTTGAAAGATTCAGTAGACTTTTTAAATAAAAAATACGGCAATATCATAGAATTAAAGATAGAAGATTCTTACTATAACATGATAGAAAAATTAAAAGATCATATGGATATAGTAGATCTTGCAAAAAAATCCATGGAAGAAATAGGAATAAGTCCAAAAATCCAACCTATTAGAGGAGGAACTGACGGAGCAAGACTTTCATTTATGGGTCTTCCATGTCCAAATATTTTCACAGGTGGCTATAACTTCCACTCAAGATTTGAATTTATTCCAGTAAGTGCACTTTATAAAGGAAGCGAATTACTAGAAAAAATCATCACAAATATTTCAAAATAAGAAAAATCTATAAACAATTTATATATATCCTCTTGATAAGATAAGCATATCAGGAGGATTTTTTTCAATAAAAAAGGAAAAAAGACTAGAATTTGCATATCTTTTCTTGTTTGGCTAATTCCTGGTAAAGGCCATCTTGCTATGGTCTTTACCCCGAAAATCACTGATTGACTTTCTAGTCTTATTCGTAAGGCTTTAGGGTTTATTTTATGATTATTAGCTTTGTTTTAATTTTCGTGCGACCGGGGACCGGGAGAGCAACCTTGGATTTTTTTCTAAGTCAAAAAAAGACCAGACTTTGCTGATCTTTTGTTGTTTGGCAACTTCCTGCTCTCCCGGGAGGTTTCCCTCCGAGTACCATCGGCGTTATGAAGCTTAACTTCTGTGTTCGGTATGGAAACAGGTGTATCCTTCATGCTATCGTCACCATATTTTTTTTAATTTTTTTACTTTTTTCTTTGTTTTTCTTTTTTTTCTTTTCTTTTTTTTGAACTTTTTTCTAAATAGCAAAATATATTTCCAGTCAAGTTTTTTTGTTTAGTATCCATTAGCTTAATACATTACTGCACTTACACCTTGGACCTATCTAAGGTATTTTCTTTACCTACTTTGAGAAATCTTATCTTGAGGGTTGCTTCGTACTTAGATGCTTTCAGTACTTATCATTTCCACACTTAGCTACTGAGCTTTGCAGATGGCTCTACAACTCATACACCAGTGGTGTGTCCATCCCGGTCCTCTCGTACTAGGGACAG
>JAQYEZ010000006.1 GCA_028723425.1 Peptoniphilaceae bacterium
TTTAGAGTAGCTATCAATACCTTACTAGAAGAAGGTATGATAGAGGTCATGGGTAGAGGAAGATCAACGAGATATGTGTTTAATACAAGTTCGTCAGAATACTCTTACAGTATGAAAAGATTATTAAGATTAGTAGAAGATGATTTAATAGGAAGAAATTAGAGCCAGCCTATTCCCACATAACAAGACTTTTGAAAAAGTTCAAACGTCATTCATACTGACCACTCAAGCCAGGTGGAGACAGTGGTATTGATGTCAAGAAAATAAGAATAAAAAAGAAAGTGAAACTTTTTAGGACTTTTTCGAAAACTTGGATTAGAAGCAAGCACCTAGAAAGCTTCGCTTGTTTTATATGGAAACAAATATACTGCGAAAAAGTGTAATAATAATATTATATTATTATTTTATTGCGGTTTGTGATTCTTCTAATCAAAAAGAAAAACTCTTCAAAGATATGGGGTTCCATTTTTTGAAGAGTTTGTGAGTGCTCATATACTATAAAGATTAAAGTTCTAAATCTTTTATATAGTGATTGTCATACCAGTATTGGAAAAGAGCATCGGGATCTTCGTATGTGTCAATGTCTAATATTTCTAGGTCTTTTTTTTCTAATGGCACATTGAAGATTCTTTGTTGACCTTTTATTGGTATGGGTTTTATGGCTTTGATGTTATCAAGGATAAAACAGTACTGACCTTCTAGGTCTTTATCGTCTATTTCGTCATCTAAGAAACAAATGGGCCTTAATTCTTTTTGATATTTTACACAGTCTATTATTGTTGCTATAGCTATTGCATGACCAAAGATGTAGTTGTCTTTTAATTCTTTGTCTTTGTAGTCGGTCTTTGAGGCACATATGAGTATATCGCCTCTGTATGAAGTCCTCCAGCTTCTCATTTCTGCCAACTTGTATTGCAAGGCTATAGCAGTGGCAAAGAGTGTATGTATACTTATTGCTTTCATAGTAATTGAATTATAGTATATTTTTTGGTCTCTGTCAAGGATGAAACGTTAAAATGCCAACACTTGTATCCTTTTCATAAAAATTAAAAAAATTGATAAATACAATACGGCTAATATATTTCATAAGATATTAGGATTAAAACAATAATAAGAATAATGCTTACCACATTTTTTGCCAAATTGAGCAGTAGCAAATTCAATGTCAAATATATCTATACTATACTCACTTTCTTCATTTTTATATTGATTAAAGGTCTGATATCTGTTATAAAAGAAATAGCAAAAATATTTTTTATAAAGATTTTAAAAGAGTATAGTAGAAAGGTAAGAAAGGTGGTAAGTATGGAAAAAAGTAAATCAGTTTGGCAACAAATAGATGCCAATACAAATAAAGAAATATTTGAATATTCAGAAAAATATAAGAGCTTTTTAGATAAGGCAAAGACAGAAAGGCTTGCTACACAAGAAATAATAAGACAAGCTAAAGAAAAAGGCTTTATTTCCCTAGAAGAAGCCTTAAAAAAGGGAATAGAAAAAAACGATAAGATTTATCTAAACAATAAAAATAAATCTGCTGTTTTGATGGTTATGGGAGATAATTTAGAAGAAGGAATGAACATAGTAGGAAGTCATTTGGATGCTCCAAGGCTTGACTTAAAGGCTAATCCAATCTATGAACAAGCAGATATGGTACTTGCAAAAACTCACTACTATGGTGGAATAAAAAAATTCCAATGGCCTACTATTCAACTTGCTCTTCATGGTTATTTTATAGATAAAGATGGTAATGAGGTTAATGTATCCATAGGAGAAAAAGATGATGATCCAGTATTTTATATAAATGATATACTTCCACACTTGGGAGCAACTCAAAATGAGAAGAAGCTTTCAGAAGCAGTTCCAGCAGAAAGCTTAAATGTTGTTTTGGGTCATTCATCTTATGGAGTTTCAGATGAAAATCCAATCAAAACATCTGTACTCAAATATTTGAAAGATAATTATAACCTAGATGAAGATGACTTCAAAGTTGCAGAATTTGAAATTGTTCCAGCTGCTAAAGCAAGAGATGTTGGCTTTGATAGGGCTATGATAGCAGCTCATGGTCAAGATGATAGGGTATGTTCTTTTGCAAACCTAGAAGCAATTTTAAATGTAGATAATCCTAAGCTTACAGCAGTGGGCCTTTTTGTCGATAAGGAAGAAATAGGCTCAGTTGGAAATACTTCTATGAAGGCAAAATTCTTCGAAAATATGGTAGCAGAAATTTTAGCTAGCAAAGGAAATTATTCTGATATTTTGTTAAGACGTGCTATGGAAAAGTCTCATGTTTTATCAGCAGATGTAACTGCAGCTTATGATCCTGATCATGACTATGCTTTTGAAAAATTAAATACTGCTCTTGTTGGTCATGGGGTAACAATGTCCAAATATACTGGATCAAGAGGCAAATCTGGCTCAAATGATGCCAATCCAGAATTTTTGGCAAAATTACGTAATCTATTTAACAAAAATAAAGTAATTTGGCAAACAGGAGAACTTGGAAAAGTTGACCAAGGTGGCGGAGGAACTATTGCCTTTATACTTGCAGAACATGGGGCAGAGGTTGTCGATATGGGAACAGCTATGCTTTCAATGCATGCTCCTGTAGAGCTCCTTTCCAAGGCCGATGCCTATATGACTTACAAAGCATATGAGGTCTTTTTAAACCAATTCGAATAGAAAAATCTAAAGCCCCTTGTGGGCTTTTTATATGCCCAATTTTTAAAAGCCACATAAATTTACATTTATTATTATAAAATAAAAAACATAAATTTATTTTGCGATTATTACTTTATTAGGTATAATGTTTGAGTAAATAATTTTTGTTAAATAAGGAGAATATATGACAGTTTACGATTATTCAATCAAGGATGCTAATAATAATGAAGTTTCTTTAAAAGACTATGAAGGCAAGGTTCTTATGATAGTAAATACTGCTACAGAATGCGGTTTTACTCCACAATATGAAGAAATTGAAAATATCTATGAAGACTTAAAAGATCAAGGCTTTGAAGTAATAGATATTCCTTGTAATCAATTTGGGGGACAAGCTCCAGGAACAGAAGAAGAGATACATAGTTTTTGCCAACTACATTTTAATACTAAATTTGAGCCATTCAAAAAATCTGATGTAAATGGAGAAAATGAACTTGCTCTTTACACATATTTAAAAGAACAAAAAGGTTTCAAAGGCTTCCAAGATCATCCAATAAGGCCAATTTTAGAAGAAATGTTTGACAAAGAAGATCCAGCTTGGAGAGATAAGGATGATATAAAGTGGAACTTTACAAAATTTATCATAGATAGAAAGGGAAATGTTGTAGAAAGATTTGAACCAACAGCCGACCTAAATGAAGTAAAAGATTGTATTAAATCTTTATTATAATAAATCCTTATAGGACACTTTAGCCCAAAAAGCTTGGTGTCTTTTGTTTTATCAAAATCTTTTGTATAATAGTATTAAAATAGGCACAAGGGGATTAAATTATGGATTATATGAAAGATAGGATTACTGAAAAAAGAATAGAGAATAATCTATATAAGGCTGTAAAATGTGCGGAAGATTTTAATAGAGCCTTTGATTTTACTCCAGGCTCTATTAAAGACTTGGAAGATATACTTGATTATTACAGTGAAGATATAAAGATAAAAGCATTAAAAGAAGAACAAATTTCAAATCTTTCCTGTATTTTTGGCTCATATCTTGGTCAAGTGCTCTTAGACCAAAGATATAAAAAAGAGGGCTATGTTCGGTCAAAAAATACTAAGTCAAGTTTTCCTATTCTAAAAAAAGACAAAGTCTACATTTCCCCTATAGATAAGGTTTACAAAAGACTTATATTAGGTCCAGATGAAAATGTTCAAACATATTTTCAAGCTTTAATAAATATATAAAAATAGATAAGGACTTTTTTCCTTATCTATTATCTTTTACATAGGCCCATGACGGGTTATTCTTTAATTCATTTCTTACTATAAAAGCATTAGCTGCGGTGGTATCTTTTTTTAAGCTATAATTAAACCAAGCATTCATATAGCCTAAAGGGTGGTAATTATTTACCAAGTTATTATCATACTTTTTCTTTATAGCTCCATAAGCTTCTACATTTTTATTTACAGAATTTATATTTTCAGATAAAGCTTCCAAAGGGCAGTAGAAAGAATCTATCTTGCCAGAACCTGCTGTAATAAATATAGGCTTATTTACTTTTTTCATGTCATAGGCTAAAGAAGACTTGTTTTTCAATAAAAACTTATTATTTATAGTTCCCATTTTAGGAAGGGAAGTTAGAAAGATTGCTTTTATAGAATCGTTATTTTTTAGGTAAGAAGCATTTAAGGCTTCACAGGCTCCCACTCCATGTCCACCAAGTCCTATATTATTCATATCAATCTTATCTTTAAGAGAAAAACTCCTATCTTTATTTAAACTAGCCAATGTTTCTATAGCCTTATAGGTATTTTCTCCGTTACCATTAGTAGAATCTTCATTGACTAAGACCAGAAAACCGAAAGATGCTAAGCTTTGCAAGGACTTCTCGTAATCCTTATAAGTTAGATTTTCATCAGTTGAGAAAAAAATTGGTTGAAGTTTTTTATCTTTATTAAGAGGATAAAAGATTTGATATTTTTTACTTTTATCTTTTTTATCTGTTATAGTTTCTTCTTGTATATCTTCTGCAGGATTTTTACTAAATTCATATTCTATTCTATTTACGTTTTGCTTATAGGAAATAGTATTATATTTTGCAAATTCTTCGTTTTTCTTTATGATATTATGCAAATGAAGACGGTAAACAAAGAATATTGCCAGTATTATAAGAATAAAGCCAAATAAGAATTTCAATGTTTCTTTTAGATATTTGTTCATAACACACTCCGTTTATTTATAGTAAAATTATAATATAAAAGCGGCAATTCTACAAAATAATATCCAAAAAAGCCCATAAAAATATAATTTTTTTCAAATCAACTTTTTTGTATAAGAAATTTTAAGTATATAGCACAAATATCAAGATAGGATTAAATTTAAGTAATATTTATTTTAAATAGCCTTTCAAAATATACAATAAAATACTTACAAAAATTTTAACTATATATAATTGACAGCTTGATAAATAGTTGATAAATTAAAAATAAAGAATACAGGTCTTTAGTAGAAAAAATTAGGTAGCGCACCTACCTATTAAAATATCTAATTGTAATTTCTAACTAATTAAGACTTGCCTTCTAATATTATATATCGAGGTCAAATTATGAAAAGGTTTATTTATTTAATTTTACTAGTATTTTTATTTACATCATGTGGGAATAAAGATAGTGAGCAAAGTGATTCTAAAAATGAAGTATTAGAAAGTGTTAAAGATCAAGAACAAAAGGAAGCTTTAGAAAGTATTGTAAAACATAAGGATGAGGGAGTTTACGATTACATTTCTTACAATACAGAAGATAATAGCATTATACAAGAATATGTAAAGGGAGTAGGGCAAGGCTTGGAATTTACCATTATTAATAATAATGACTATTATTTTAATGATGGCAAAACTATAACATATGCAAATAAGGAAAAGAATTTATATTATCAAGAAAACACTGATAAGATTTATGATGATAGTCCTAGTGAAGAGGGTATTTATGATGAAATGTCTCAAATGGGTTTAAACAAAGTTGAAATAAGTGATGCTTATATTTCCTTATCTTATGATACAGGTTCTATTGAGAAGTATGATAGAAAAACCTTGGATTTAATTGAGAATGAATTTACAGGAGAAGGTAAAAAAATATTAAAAAAACTAGAATCTAAGGATATGGACGTAAAAGCCTCTTATGATAAAAATATAAAAATTATCGAAGGTATGAATAAGGCTAAGACAGTAGGGGAAGTTACTGGAAATGAATAAAAAAAGAAAAATAAGGATTATCTTAGCTTTACTGATTATTTTTTTATTTACTATATTTATGATTGTTAGGAGAAATATAGGATTTCCCCAAAAAGAAAAAATAGAAGAGATAGGCTTAAATGAATATATAGATTGCGGTCAAATAAGCATAAAAGTAATGGATAAAAAAATAGAAAGAATTGATTCCTCAGAGTTTCCTATAGGAGCGGTTACTTTTAAGATAAAAAATAATCAATCAAGGCCTTTAGATATTTCTTATATTTCAGACATGATACTTCTATATTCTGATTTCAGTGGTAGTATCATACAAAATATTGATCGTGGATTTGGTGGAAATGATGATTTTGAAAATTTTTATAGTAAAGAAGATTTGAAACTTAAAGCTAATCAAGAAAAAGAATTTGTTTTTAATTGTTATTTGTTTAAAGAAGTGAATAAGTATAAAAATTTCATATATTTGGAAAATGTAGAGCCAAATAAAGTTTAGAAATTATAGATTTGTTAATATCGGCAAAATACTAAAAATTAATATAAAATTAAAGAATATTAAAATAATTCCTTCAAATTTTGAATAATCATAAATTGTAGTACAATAAATGTGAAGGAGGGATTATGAAAAATCTTATAAAGAATAATAAAATCTTGAGAGAAAAAATACCACTTTATTATTATTTACTTAAAAATGAATCTACACCTAAACTTGCCAAAAGCTTAATAATAGGTCTTATCATTTATCTTATATCGCCACTTGATATAATTCCTGATACTATACCAGTTTTGGGTTTGGCTGATGATATTGCTCTTTTTCCTCTTTTTGCCTATATACTTACAAAGATAGTGCCAGAGGATATTTGGCAAAAATCCAAAGATAAAACTGATAGACTATGGTTTAATTCAAAAACTTATATGATCTGTAAAATTATATTTCTTGTTTTAATAGCTATCCTAGCCTTTATTTTTATTAGAAGTCTATTAAAATAAACTAGGCTAGGAAATTAAAGTAAGAATAAACCAACAAATAAATAATCACTTGATGGGCCAAATATATTTCTATGGAATGTTGGCCTATTTTTGCGAGTAAATTATTAGAGTAGCTTTTATTAAAAAACTTAGATTTTATAAATATTTTTCCAATTAAAAGTCCAAAAAAGTAAATAAAAAACCAAGGGATTATTGGAAAATAATCTGTAGAATAAAAACTATCATTTGGAAATCCTAATGGGAATAGGTTCATATCATATAGCTTTGAATCAATATTAAATGCTAGTATTTGCTTGTTGGGTAGTCTATAAAAGATTATAAAAAGCACTAAAAAAACTATAGAAAATTTTGGGTCTATCTTTAATTTTTTTTGTATAAGGCCAGTTAAGATCATTGATAGGCCTAGACCATTTAATACTCCAAAAAGAATAAGCAAATCTTTGTCAAAAAAATAGGTTATAGCACTAATTAGAAATCCCAGTAGACTTATTTTTATGCCTCTTTTTATATTGCTTTGGTAAGATAGGAAATTTGATACTATCCCAGATATTGTAAAAAAAGCTATAGCAATAGATAACTGCCATATATGATTAAATAAAGTATTATCATACCAGGCTAAGTTTCTATATAAGTTAATATCATAGCATAAATGAAATAAAACCATGGATATGATTGTAAATCCCCTAATTTGATCTATTAAATAATTTCTTTTCATAAGACACCTCAAGATAATTTTATCAGAAAAGTAAAGTAAACAAAAATTTTGATAGCTTTAAAGGATTTTTTGTTGATAGAAGGAGTATAATTTAAGAGCGATATTTAAATATTTACCTATGATTTATAATTTTGTTTTTGCTATAATTTAAAATGAAGAAATGGAGATAAGAAATGGAAAGATTAATTACTAAAGATGATTATTTGGATTGGATATATGCTAGAGGAAATAGTAGCGGGAAAAAACATAGCCTAGAAAAGATTAGAAAACTTTTGGCAGAGTTTGATAATCCCCAAGATAAAATAAAAGTTATTCATGTTGCTGGAACAAATGGCAAGGGGTCAACTTGTAGATTTTTGGCCAAGGCTATAGGAAATAAGGCTTCTTGTGGACTCTTTACTTCTCCTTATATGGTTAGGATAAATGAATCTATATCAATTAATGGAATAGATATTTCAGATGATGATTTTAAGGCCTATATAGATAAACTTAAACCAGTTGTTGAAAAATTAGATGAAGATGGTTTCCACAATACTTATTTTGAAGTCTTAACTGCTATTATGTTTTTATATTTTTATGATAAGAAAGTAGACTATGCTGTTGTTGAAGTAGGCATGGGTGGAACTTTAGATTGCACCAATATAATAAAAAAACCTATAGCTAGTGTAATAGCGACAATTTCTATGGATCATACACAAATTTTGGGCAATACTTTGACTGAAATAGCTTCAAATAAAGCAGGGATAATCAAGAAAGACTGCCCTGTCTTTGTCTATCCTCAAAAAGATGAGGCTATGGAAGTTATAAAAAAGAAAGCCAAAGAAGAAAATGCAGCTTTATATACCTTTAGCAAAGATGAGGTAAAAGTAAATGAACTTGCAACAACTTACAATGAATTTACTTTTAGGTCATATAAAAACGTAAAAACCAAGTTAATAGGCATACATCAGCTTTATAATGCATCACTTGCACTTATGGTTTTGGATTATTTTAAAGAAGAATTTAAACTTGATGAAAATCTAATAAAACAATCTTTATCTCAAACAACAAATCCAGGTAGGCTTGAAGAAATTCACAAAAATCCTAGGGTAATTGTTGATGGTAGTCATAACCAAGAAGCTATAGATACTTTGATTTCATCATTAAAAAGTTTTACTTACCATAGGTTGATTTTAGGCTTTTCTGTTTTAGAAGATAAAAATCATGCCTATATCATAAAAAGATTGGCCCAAATTTCCGATATAATAATAGTAACTAGTGTAGATAATCCAAGAGCTATGTCTATTGATGCTATAGAAAAAGAATTTAAGTTTTATGGAAAAGATGTTATAAAAATAGCAGATAGGAAAGAAGCCTTTAAAAGATCCATAGAAGAAGCAGCTAAGGATGATTTGGTATTATGGTGTGGATCTTTGTATTTAATTGGAGATATTTTGAAATTTAAAGATGAATTTATAGGCTAGGTCCAAGAGCTCTTGCACAAGAATATTTTGCAAGGGCTCTTATTACATATTTTTTATATCAGTATAGAAAATAGAAGGTTCAACCTTTTTTTTGTTTCTATATTTTAAAGTAATAAGGTGAAGATTTTCTTTTGCTCTTGTCATTGCCACATAAAAAATTCTTCTTTCTTCTTCTAGCCTTTCATTATAGTTTTCGTTTGAGGCAATAATTGGAAATTCATTTTTGACCAAATCTATAACAAAGACATCATCATATTCAAGCCCCTTAGAAGCGTGTATAGTTGATAAGGTTAGCTTTGATGGTTGTTTAATCTTTAGCAAGGAATTTATATAGGAAATTTTTTTTGAGATTTCCTCTACTGATTTAAGATCTTGTGTAAAGTTAACCATGGACTCAATAAAGATTTCTTTGTTGTAAGTTTCTTCCATGTGCTTTTTGCTTATTAGGTTGGCATAGTCCTGATAGCCCATATGAGTATAGATAAAGGAAATTTTTCTAGAAATAGGAAGCTTTCTTATATGTTTCATTTCTTTTTCTATTTTCATAAGCCCATCAACTTGGTAGTCTTTCAAATCCATTTCATAGAAAAAGTCAAAGACGTTTTGGTTTATTGGCTTTAAGGAGATCTTTTCTACCAAATCTTTAGTAAGAAAGGTCCTTATTTTATAATAAATGTCTTTAAATAGGTCAACTTGATTAAAATCTTCAGAAAATTTAATAATCTTTATAAGGTCATCAAACATCTTTGATTCAAAAAAGTCTATATTGTTAGTAACAATATTAAAAGCTATATTATCCTTTAATAAAAATGTTATAAGATTAATGGCAGATATATTATTTCTGTATAAGATTGCTGTCTTTTTATCTGGATTTAAGTTAGCAATTATATATTCATATAGCTTTTTAGAGTCTTTAACCTGAGCAAGTTTTATTGTAGAACCAGGCTTTTTTGTAGTAAGAAGATTTTTGGCATATCTATTTTTATTTTGCTTTATAAATTTATTGGCCACAGAAATTATATTCTTTTGAGATCTGTGATTATGATCAAGGCTTAAAATCTTGGCATCTTTATATCTTTCTTTAAAGTTTAACAGATAGGATGGATCTGCTGCCCTAAAAGAATAGATTGATTGGTCATCGTCAGCAACTACTAGTAAATTATTTTCAGGATAAATTATTTTTTCTAAAATTTTAAATTGCAAGAGAGAAGTATCTTGTCCTTCATCAAGTTGGAAGTATTTGTATTTTTTCTTGATTAACCTTAATAAATTTTGATTATCAAGAAGTGCCAATGCCATAATTTGCATATCATCAAAATCTATATAATGATTTTCTTTTTTGAAAGTTTCATAGCTTTGATAGATATTTTTGACATTTTTTATCTCAATTTGGTCAAGATATGTCGTATCTAACATTGCATTTTTCATATAGCCAGTTTTACTGAAGAAAAGCCTTAAATCCTCCTTTGATATTTTTTTCTGATTTAAATTAAAATAAATATCGGCTACTAGATTGTACTTATTATAAAGCTGATCACTTTCCAAAAGTCTTACTTGTTTATTTTGTTTTTTTAAAAAATTTCTTATAATAAGGTAGCAAAAAGCATGAATGGTCATAAAATTTTTACTATTTTCATTAAATCTTTCTTTCATATCTATAGCTTGAGATCTTGAAAAAGTTAAAGATAAAATGCTTGAAGGATTGACGTTTTTAGATAGAATTTTTATTCTTTCTAAAAGCATGGTTGTCTTTCCTGAACCAGGTACGGCAAGAACCAGACAGGGACCATTAAGGTGATTTGCTGCTATTATTTGTTGATCGGTAAGTTTCATATATTTATATATTAACATATAAATTTTCATAGATATATGTTAAAATAAATTTACAGGTAATTATTTTGGGAGGAGATATGTTAACGACTAATTTTTTAAAAACTAGAACATCTACTAGAAATTATTTAGATAAAAATGTAAATGAAGATGATTTGAAAAAAGTAATAGAAATAATTAATGAAGAAAGTGAAAAACTAGGCAAAGACAAACTTGCTTTTCATGTAAATACAGACGGAGCAAATGTTTACAAGGCACTTTCAGGTTTAGCAGGCTATAGTGGGGTTATGATTAAAGCGCCAATGTATATAGCACTTAACACACTTAATAATGATGCCAAAACAGTTGTAATAGGTGCTTATGGCATGGAAGAGATAATTACAAAACTTAATGAAATTGGTCTTGGAACTTGCTGGATTGACGCAGTAGATGTAAATAGTACTGTAAAAGAATCTGTTTTTAACTTTACAGATGGCAAAGTCAATCATCTACTAGCAGTTGGCTATCCTGAAGATACTAGACTTAAAGAACATAGATATGATGATAGACTTGGTGTAACAGATTTCGTATATTTGGAAGATTTTGACCACAAAGTTACAGTTGAACAATTAGAACAATATGGGCTAGATGATCTATTCCATTATGCAAGATTTGCACCATCAGCCTATAATGCCCAACCTTGGAGATTTGTAATTAGTGATGGAGAAATAAAGCTATATATTAAAGATTATAAGGGTCCTGTTAACCTAATAGATGCTGGAATTATAATGTATTACATCGATGAACTAACCAGGGTTTACAGTAAGGGATCAAAATGGGAGATAGAGCCTGATTTGGATGGTGAAAAATACGCATACATTGCAAAAAAATCTTTATAAGAATATAATAATAGAGCGCACTTATGCGTTCTATTTTTACGTTTAAAATAAAGATTTTTGGATAGAAAGGTTTAATATGATTACAATAAAAACAGAAAATGATATAGAAAAAATGAGAAAGGCAGCAAATATTTTGTGTCAAACTCATCTAGCCATAAAAGAAATAATTAGACCAGGCATTACAACCCTATTTTTGGATGATTTCGCCAATAAATTTATAGCATATAAAAAGGCGATTCCTGCTCAACTTAACTACCAAGGTTATCCATATACCCTATGCATATCTGTAAATGATGAAATTTGCCATGGCTTTCCAACAGACTATGTATTAAAAGAAGGCGATGTAGTTTCAATAGATAATGTAATAGATCTTGATGGAGGTCTTGCAGATTCTTGTTGGACTTATAAAATTGGAGAGCTTTCCGATGAAAATGAAAGATTAGTTGAAGTAAACTTAGAAGCTCTAAATAGGGGAATAGAATCGGCTGTTATAGGAAACAGGATTGGCGATATAGGTCATGCTATACAATCTTTTGTAGAAGATGAGAATGGATTTTCTGTAATTAGGGACTTTGTAGGCCATGGTATAGGCAAAGAAATGCACGAAGATCCACAAGTGCCACATTACGGTAAAAAAGGTTTTGGCCCAAGAATACAAGAAAACATGGTATTTACCATAGAACCTATGATATGTGTAGGAGATTGGCATTCAAAAATTGATAGCAATGGCTGGACTGCAAGAACAAGAGATGGTTCAGTTTGTTCACAATTTGAACATCAATTAGTAATTAGAAAAGATGGTCCCGAAATAATAACAGATCAAAGAAAATATTCATTAACAGACCAAGATCTTAAATTTATAGAAAAATATAGATAAGCTAAAAGACCTATTTGAAAAAAGTCTTAATTAAAAATCTAAGCAAAAATAAGCTGGCCCAATAAAGTTACCAAAGCTAACTTTATAGGTCAGTTTTTTATTTCATAATTTTTTCATATATTTTTTTAAAACAGCTATAACAAATATGTGCGTTTATTTATTAAAAATTGGGTAAAACTATATAACTAGAGCTAATAAATAGTAAAAAATATTGATTTGGAGCTGTTATAAAACTTTTTGGGAAAATGTTCACATAAATGCTTGACAAAATATTATCAATCGCGTATAATATGACCATAAGGTTAAATGAAAATTTAAATTAAGTTTTGAAAGGGGAAAATATGAGTAGAAAAGTTGTAATAGCAAGTGCTGCAAGAACACCAGTAGGAAGCTTCGGTGGAGCTTTTAAAAATGTAAGTGCTGTAGATTTAGGAATAGTAGCAGCAAAAGAAGCTATTAAAAGAGCAGGAATTAAACCTGAAGATATTGACGAAGCAGTTTTAGGTTGCGTACTTCAAGCAGGACTTGGACAAAACGTTGCTAGACAAATTGTATTAGGAGCAGGCTGTCCAGTTACAGTTCCAGCAATGACAATAAACAAGGTTTGTGGATCAGGTTTGAGAACAGTTTCATTGGCTGCACAAATGATTATAGCAGGCGATGTTGATATAGTTCTAACAGGTGGTGCAGAATCCATGTCTCAAGCTCCATACTTGGTAAAAGAAGAAAGATGGGGCACCAAAATGGGAGATAAAGTTATAGTTGATGAAATGCTCAAAGACGGACTTTGGGATGTATTTAATGACTACCACATGGGAGTTACAGCAGAAAATGTATCCAAAGAATTTGGTATAACTAGAGAAATGCAAGATGAACTTGCTGCCTTAAGTCAACAAAGAGCTGAAAAAGCAAGAGATGAAGGCAGATTTGATGATGAGATAGTTGCTGTAGAAGTAAAAGATAGAAAAGGAAATGTTACGGTAGTTGATAAAGACGAACATATCAGAAGAGGCGTAACAAAAGAAAACATTTCAAAATTAAGATCATCCTTCATCAAAGATGGTACAGTTACAGCTGCTAACGCATCAGGCTTAAACGATGGAGCTGCAATGTTAGTTGTTATGAGTGAAGATAAAGCAAAAGAATTAGGAATTACTCCACTTGCTACTATAGTATCATATGCATCTGCAGGTGTTGAACCAAGAATTATGGGTACAGGTCCAATTCCTTCATCAAGAAAAGCTTTAGAAAAAGCTAACCTAACTATTGATGATATAGATTTGATTGAAGCTAACGAAGCTTTCGCAGCTCAAGCATATGCAGTTAAAAATGAATTAGGGTATGACTTCGACAAAGTAAACGTAAATGGTGGTGCAATAGCACTAGGTCACCCAATTGGAGCATCAGGAGCAAGAATTCTTACAACCTTACTATATGAAATGAAGAAGAGAGACTCTAAAAAAGGTCTTGCAACTTTATGTATAGGCGGCGGAATGGGAACAGCTCTAGTAGTAGAAAGAGACTAGTAAATTAAATAAAAAAGAAAGCTATTATGCTTTCAAAGTTTGCAAAGTAGATTGGAAAAATAAATCCAATCTACTTTTCTGGTTTTAAAAGCTTAAATAAAGACATTTAAGTGCATTGTTATTTTACAAAGGCAGGTTTTTATCATTTATAAGGCTAAGAAAAAGAATATAGAAGAAGTTGTCAAAAAATATTTAAAATATAAGTAAAAACGCCTTTTCCCTATGAAAATGGATGAGAAAATATTGTAAGTATTTTCTACTATAAGTGGACCACTTTTAAGTTGATATTTACATTTTTGCTTATTTAACACAATTTACGAAGTCATTGAAAATAAACAAAAGTTCATGCTATAATTAGATAATTAATTTATACATTTAGAAAGATTAAAGAAAGAATGGGAAATGATCTGGAATCGTGATATTATTAATTTTTATCCTTGATAGATAAATTTGATTCTATATTTTAGCAGTAATTTTTTGCTGTGTAGAAAAAAATATGCAATTGAAAATATAGTATTGTTAAATATATCAATTAAATATTATTTAATTTTGACATTATTACTATTTTAGGTGAAAATATTTCTTTCTTAAAATATGTAGCGTGAAAAGATTAAAATTAATTCTTAAATGATTAATTTAAATAACTACAGTTAAAACATTTTACTAGTTAAGGTTTCAAAATCTTTTTATTTTTACACAATTATATGTTTTCATCTATGTTATCTAAAAGATGTATAATAAAAAGTTTATATTCATATATTAAATAAGGAGAATCAATTAATGAAAAAAATTGTTGTGGTAGATGATGATAAGGAAATAGCAGATTTAATAAGTATTTATTTTAAGAATGAATACTTTGAAGTTAATACTTTTTATGAATCAAAATCTGCCTTAGAATATTTATTAAAAGATTCAC
Organism: Peptoniphilaceae bacterium; assembly: GCA_028723425.1. GTDB lineage: Bacteria > Bacillota > Clostridia > Tissierellales > Peptoniphilaceae > Anaerococcus. The sequence continues at coordinate 15,090 of JAQYEZ010000006.1, forward strand.
CAGATATTCTATTGCTAGATATTATGATGCCAGAAATAAATGGTTTTGAATTATTAACGGAGGTCAGAAAAAATTCTTATTATCCAATTGTATTCATTAGTGCTAAAAATGATCAGCTAGATATATTAAACGGATTAACTTTAGGGGGAGATAGTTATATTATTAAACCTTTTAATCCATTAGAATTAGTTGCTAGAGTAAAAGCAATACTTAGAATGCAGTCTGCATATCAGGTTTCAAAAGAAATGAACAATAAATTTAAATATAAAGATTTAGAATTAGATTATGAAACTAGAAAATGTACACTAAAAGATAATGTTATTAACTTAACTAATATCGAGTTTGAAGTGTTAAAGCTATTGACAAAGAATCAAGGCGTAGAAGTCGATTCAGAGACAATATTTAGGGATATAACTGGAGATGATTATTATAATAAGGCATGTAATAGCATAGCGACGCACATTAGAAATATAAGAATTAAATTAGGTGATTCATTTGAAGAACCTGAGTATATACAAACAGTTTGGGGTAAAGGATATGTCATTAAAAAAGATAATTAAAAGATATGTATTTGGCTTATTAGGATTGATTTTTTTGTAGCAGTTACAAGTCTGATTTTATCATCTGAAGTCTTGTCAATTTTTAATAACGTTTTTTTTGATAATGGGAAAGTTGTAATAGATGGTGTTCACTATATAATAGGTAATTTTAAGGTTGTATCCTTTTTAAGGTTTTTTATTTTACTTATATTTTGTGTATATACACTTATTTTTGTAGATATAGCATATTCGTATTATTCAAATGAAAAGAAAGAAAAAGCAAAATTGATTATCGATATACAACATAGAGTTAAAGATATATTTAATGGAAAAAGTGTGTCTCCATTTGAAGAGTATTTGGAACTTGATAATCTTCTTTACTCATTTGTTTTGGAGATGAAAAAATATGAGGAAAAGTATGAGCAAAATATGACTAAGCTAAATTTATCAATGGCTTTTTTGGCACATGATATGAGAACACCACTGACTTCAATTTTAGGGTATACAGATTTGGTTTTAAATAACGATAATATTGGAAGAAACAACGAGAAGAAGTATATAAAAATTATTCAAGATAAGGCTAATGACTTAGAGAAGTTAACAGACCAATTTTTTGCTTATACAAAAGGACAATTACAGCTAGAAAAAATTACAAAAATTAAATTGGACCTCTACAAGTTACTAGTACAACTTAAAGAAACATTTTATCCTTATTTAAGCGAAAAATCTTTAGATATTTTACTTTATGTTCCAGATAAAACAACAATTATGGCTGACCCCGATGCAATAGCTCGTTGCTTTGGAAATATTCTTAAAAATGCTGTGCTTTATAGTGAAAATAATGGCGAAATAATAGTTAGATATGAAAATAATAATAATTGTGATGTAATATCTTTTGAGAATAATATTCTTAAAGCAAGCGAATTTGATGTTTTAAACATGTTTCAACCTTTCTATAGAGGCGATTATTCTAGAAATCATGAAGTTAAGGGGTCAGGCTTAGGGCTTAATATAGCTAAAACAATTATTGAAGCACATCAAGGCCAAGTCGTTGGAAGTATAAATGGAAATATAGTAAGCATTAAAACTTATTTGCCAAAATCATAGACAAATATATTTTATATAGTATTAGTTTAATTATATATTTAAATCGTATTAACAACTTAATAATATAAGGTCAAAGCCCATAAAATATCTATTGGTTAATATTGGTAGTTATTTTATGGGTTTTTCTTTTGAAATATCAAGAAAACTTGATAATAACTTCATATCTTCTTTAAGACTAATATTGATAGATTTTATAAAATAAGGGTGTAGATAAAATATCTACAAGTCATTTTCATAGATTATATATTGATATCTCAAAGAATTTTTATGATGTGGCTAAATCGGAATATTATGAATTGATAAAAGGAGACGTTCCTCTCTTTAATGCGAGAACAACTGAAAAAGAGTTATACTCAATTAATTCTAAATTTGGTAATAATATTGTTGTAGAAGGAGCTTTGGAAAAGTCAAGGTCAATTATTGAGCAAATGGGAGTAACAGACTATAAGTTTCAAGAACGTGTAATCAATTACAGTTATTCAGATCTCTATAGAAACTCTATATTTAAAACAAATTTCTGTTTTGGTGAAGATAAGACTATTAATATTACAGAAGAAGAGATTTTATTAAAAATAGAGAAATTAGCTGAACTAATTATCGATAATAGTATTGTAACGGGTGATGGAAAAAACAGAGAACGTTCTTGGTTGGGATATATAGAAGTGGAAAAAAGCTTTAGACAGATCTCACCAGTAGGGATTAATTTATATGATGGAAACACTGGAATAGCATTATTCTTTGCGGCTTTATATTACGTAACTAATAAAGAAATTTATCGTTCATACTGTATTGAGATATTAAACCCTGTTCAGAAGTATCTAAATAGATTTAATCTTGATTTTGAGATTCAAAATGGTTTTTATAATGGTTATTTTGGAGTGATATATTCATTAAGATTAGTATCACAATTAATAAATGATAATAGTTATCTTGATTTATCAAACAAGTTACTGTCTAAGATCACTTGTGAAACTGTTAGTTCACGTTACTTTGATATAACTACTGGGAATGCAGGAGCACTACTAACACTTTTAAGATTAAATCAAAATGATCAATATGAACCTTTAATCAAGACTCTTATTAACTCAGTATTGAAAGAAATATGTTGGTCAGAAGATGGAGCTTATTTTGGTCTAGAGGGATACACAGGATTTTCTCATGGAACTTCTGGTGTTTCTCACTTAATATATGCTTATAGCAAGAGAGGTAATAAAGAGTTAAAAAAAATAGTTAGTGAATTAATAAAATTTGAAAGAAATTTATTTGATAGCGACAGACTGAACTACAAAAAAAGTTTAACAGATCAAAATTGCGATTATAAATGGTGTCATGGTTTACCTGGTATTTTAGTAAACAGACTTATTTTATATAATCAAGATTATCGTGACGAGAATATCGAGAGAGAAATTGAAATTTGTATTTCTGGTATTAAAAAGAATGGATTTGGTTCTAATTATTGCTTATGTCATGGTGATTTAGGTAATTTAATGATTCTTAAAAAAGCAGCATCAATCCTGAATGATGATAATCTTGAACAAACAGTAAAATCAAATTCATTAATTATTGCAAATATATTATTTAATAAAATTTTCAATGATGATGTGTTTGTTAAGTATTCAGGTTTTGGACTGATGACTGGACTTGCAGGGATTGGATATTCTTTAGTATATTTATTGTTTAATGATAAAGAAGTTGCAAACATATTAGCTTTATAAGAAAGAGAAAATTCTAATGAGTCGTAAAATAGTAGTTTATAATGGTAGTCCAAGAGGAATGCAATCTAATACTAATCAAGTAATAAATCATATGTTAAATAAACTTCCATATGATATGAATCTTGAAGTTTCATATATTGATGCTTTGCTGTATAAAATAAGACTTTGTAGAGGATGTTCACAGTGTTTTTCAACTGGGAAATGTCCTTTAGATAAAGTGGATGAAATGAAAAAGGTCAAGCATTTATTATTAGAATCTGATTTAGTGATTTTAGGAACGCCAGTGTTTGCTGGAAATGTTAGCGGGCAATTTAAGGTAATGATTGATCGTTTAGCATATTGGTTACATTTAATGTGCTTATGTGGAAAGCCGATAATTATAGTTACAACGTCTTGTGGTAATGGTGTTTTTTTTACTGATCTTTACCTTAAAACCATTGTTAAATTCTGGGGCGGAAGACAGATTGCTAGTGCAAATTATACAATATTTGAGCGTGACGATATTTATTCAAAAAAGGCTGATGATTTAAGTACAGAATTAGCCACAAAAATTGTGGAATGGTTTAGCTATAAAAAATTCGAAGATCGTACAATAATAAATGACTTGAACAAAATTTTTTATACGATGCAACAAAATATCAAGTTGTATGAACAAGATCCTAATTTTGAGTATCGTTACTGGAATGAAAATGGTTTGCTTAATTTAACGAATTTTGAAGAAGTTATTCTAAAATATAAAAGTATTACGAAGTATTTGATGGAGGTAATTTAAATGGAAAACAAAATTAAAATCACTAATCTAAATAAATCATATTTAGATAATCATGTCTTATGTGGTGTTGATTTGGAATTAAATCCTGGTGAAATACTTGGTTTAGTAGGTACAAATGGAGCAGGTAAAACTACGCTCATGTCTATAATTCTTGGATTAAAGAAAAATTATACTGGTGATATATATATTGATGGTGTTAATTTAAAGAATGTTAAAAGAAAAACGAATAAAAAATTAGGATGTTTAATTGAAAATCCAGGTCTTTATTCTAATTTAACAGGATATCAGAATTTGCAGTACTTTTTATCTTTTGTAGGCAAAGGACAGGTAAATAATATTGATTATATAATTGAAAAACTACAACTTAATAGTTTTATTAACAAGAAAGTAAAAAAATATTCTCTTGGGATGAAACAGAGATTAGGAATTGGTATAGCCTTATTAGGTGAACCAGATTACTTAATTTTAGATGAGCCAATGAGCGGAATCGATGCTGAGGTAGTTCCTGTGTTAAGAAATACACTTAAAGAATTAACTAAAGAAAAGAATATAGGAATAATGGTTTCAAGTCATGTTCTTAGTGAAATAGAATTATTGTGCGATAGAGTAGCAATACTTAGAGATGGAATCATTATTGATAATGTTGATTTGAATAAGCAAGGGCTCATTAGTAGTAATAATTATATTATCTCAGCTCGTGATATCGGTGGTATAAAAAAGTATTTAATTTCAAACAATTATTTAGTGAAAGATTATGGGCACGAACTATTAGTTATGATTCCTGATGGAAATTCTGAAGAATTACTCAGGAGATTGTTTATGAAAGGATATAGCATTTCTTCTTTAATACCTTATAAAGAAAAACTTGAAGATAGATTTATTAAAGCTATAGAGGAGATTTAAAATGAAAACAATTTTCTATGATTTAAAAAGGGTAAAAATATACTTAATATCATTTATAATTCTATCTTTTATAATGATCAGTTTTTTCTGGAGTCGTGATCTTAGTAACTATAATGTTGGAGTTTTTAGCTATTATTTTTTTGCAATGAATTATTTTGGTATGCTTTGTATAATCTCAAGATTATACATTGAAGACTTTCAAACTGGCGCAATTAAGAATTTGTATGTTTGCGCTGGCTCTATTAAAAAAATTATTAGTCAACGTTTATTAAGTTCAATAGCAATAGGATTTGTAATATTTTTGTCTTCTCAAGTTAATGTTGTTATTTCATATAATAAACTTTCTAAAATATTTGAACTTAATGAATTTATAAAATCGAGTTTAAGTATGTTAGTTGTATATTTATTGGTAACAATACTAATATCATCCTACATAGGATTAATTTCTTATGCCTTTTCAAATTATAAAAGAGCATATATTGCAGCAATACTACCACCTGCATTATTACATTATATTTTTCCATTTGTTCTTTTGATAACAAGTTCTTATGCAGATACATTTTTGAGAAAGACGATTGAGTATTTACCAAACGGACTTATTATTACATGGGCAAATATGTGGAATGTCAATTTAACACAGTTTTTGGTTTTTGTGATTTGGGTAGCTATTTTCCTTTTGTTAACTATGTTAATTTCAAGTCGCAAAGACCTATTGAGATAAAAAGAAAGGGGTTTGGTTTGAATTATATTAAATCTGAATTTAATAGAGTATTTGAAACTAAAATAATTTGTTTTGGAATAGGTCTTATCAGTTTAATTTCCTTTATTTTTGGAAGATTTATTCTAGGTGAATCAATGACAATACTTCTAGGCATACTAGCTAATGTGAGTCTTATTTATCTAATTGCCTGTAGCTCAAGTATAGCTACAGAAGATTTTGAGTTTGGAACTTACAAAAATGTATATACAGGAAGATACAGATTTATTGAAGTAATAATCATGAAACTTATTGTTTATATGCTTATATGCTTAGTATTATCCCTTGTTGTTGGCCTTATTTCATTATTGAATGTGGCTGTTAGTGGTGAAAGTATTAATTTAGCAATTATAAAAGATACAATATTAAAAAAACTTATAATATATTTAATTTGTGGTCTCTGCATGTTTTCTTTTTCTCAGCTGTTGGGATTAACATTTAAAAGCTTTAGCCTGGATCTAATCGTCATGTTTAGTTTATTCTATGGAATATTATCAGAATTAATTGATTTATTTTCCAGAAGTTCAGAAGCGATTTTATCGAAAGTGGTATCAATATTGCCATTTTCAATTGTTCCTAAAATGATAATCAATAGTGAACTTAGTTGGTTTAATGTGAGTATATCAACAATTAGTGCTTTAATAATTATTTTATTAATTAAGTTATGTGAGAAAATATGGTTTAGATAATATGAGAGTAAGAGTTCCTTATGTAGAGCAAATGAGTTCGTCTGAGTGTGGTATAACTTGTGTAGCTATGATTTTACGTTATTATAAGAGCTATGTGAGTTTACAATTATTAAGAGAATATCTAGATACAGGTAGAGATGGTTCTTCCATTGGACAATTAGTTGATTTGTGTTCAAAATTTCAACTTTCAACACAAGTATCTAAAACACCTATTGATAAGTTAAAAGAATGCTATTTTCCATTAATAGCATATTGTAATGAAAGTCATTTTGTTATAATTGAGAGAATTCATGGAAATTACGTTTATATTGTTGATCCTAATGATGGCTTCATTAAAAAAACAATGGATGATTTTAATTATATATACTCAGATTATATTATTGAGGTGTACCCAAATAAAAACTTCAAACGTATTAAAAAGAAAAATTTTGTATTTAGTGATTTGTGTAAAATAATGAAAGAAAGATATTATCTCTTTTTCACTATATTTTCCATATCTATAGTTATTTATTTCTTGTCTTTAAGTATTCCTATAATGATGAAAACTATAATTGACTCCATAGATTTAAGGACAAGTTCAAACACAAAGATTTATTCATATATACTTCTTATAGGAATAGTTATAACGTCGTTATTTTCGTATATTCAGAATATACTATTAATAAATTATCGAACTTTTATGGATTTTCGTGTGTCATCAGAAATCATTAAGAAAATTTTAAGTGTTTCATACCATTTCTTTGAAATTAGACGAAAGTCAGATTTATTAATGACGATTAATAGTGGATATATAATTAGAGAAATAATTGCACAGCAGCTTATCCAAGGAATTATTGATATGGGAGCTATTATATTTATGATTGTATACATGTTCAAACAATCGGTATCTATCTGTATTGTAAGCATTTCTCTTTTTATAATTAATGCATTTTATTTAGCCTGGTCAAGACCAAGAATAATTAATGAAAATAGACAATTGGTTAATAAAAGAAGCGAAGTAGAAGGCCAACAAGTTGAAATCATATACTCAATGCTAGGTATAAAAATGGCAGGTATTGAAAACTATGTTTATGATAACTGGAAACAAAAACAAGATTCATACTTAGATATGCAAAAAGGTATTGAAAGAATTAAGAACAAACTCACTTCAGTTTCTGTGCTTATTTCTAAGGTTTCTCCATTTATAATTTTTAGTATTAGTTTGGGCCTACATTCCTCTGGAAAGATAACATTGGGAGATATTATGGCTTTTTATTCCCTAAGTTCAACATTTTTTAACCTAGCTGCTTCTGTTTCTAATGTTTACAATAGCTATATTAATAGTGGAGTATATCTTGAGAGAGTTCATGAAATATTATCCTTTGAAGAGAATAAAATTAACCAAGAAAAAAATAATATAACTTGTATAAACGGAGAAATAGAACTTAAGGATGTATCTTTTTCATATTCTAAGCACTCTTCTAGAGTATTATCAAATATTAATCTTATAGTTAAACCAGGACAAAAAATTGCTATTGTTGGTATGTCTGGATCTGGGAAAAGTACCCTAGGGAAAATAATGATGGGACTTTATACGCCAAGTGAAGGAAGTGTGTTTATAGATGGAAGTGATATACAAAGTTATGAATCTTCAAATCTAAGAAAACAAATTGGAATAGTCCCTCAAGACATGACTCTTTTTAATCGCTCTATAGCTTATAATATAGGCTTGGGTAGAGAAGATATAAGCTTAGATGAAATAATCGAGTCTGCAAAAAGAGCTATGATTCACGATGAAATTATGGCTATGCCACTAGGTTATAATACTGTGATTTCAGAATTAGGAATGAATTTATCGGGAGGTCAAAGACAAAGAATAGCACTCGCTAGAGCAATTGTTAAACGTCCAAGACTTTTAATACTTGACGAAGCAACAAGTGCACTTGATTCATTTAACGAATCGAAAATCTTTGAATATTTTAAGAGTGAGAAATGCACTCAGATTATTATAGCGCATCGTTTATCAACGATTATTGATTCAGATCTCATTGTTGTTATGGATAATGGTAGGATAGTTGATATTGGAAATCACGACAAATTATATACTTATTCAGAAGCGTATAAAAAAATATATAATACTTCAGCTACTGATGTAATAAAAAATTAAATAAAACAATATCTAGATGGTAATAATAGCTAGATATAATTACAGAGCTTTTCTATATCGTGTATTCTAAAATAAATTATTTTTAGTTCTTATAATTATAAGAGAGTAAATAGTCTGGCAAATGATAAAAATTTTTCAATTTGGCTAATAATATGCTATAAGAGTGAGAAAAAGAAATAAAGAAAATAAAAAAGATGGAAAAATCAAAATAATATAAAAATGCAGTATGGGGTGGTCTTAGGACTGCCTTTTATTGTAATCTTCTGTGGGTGATTTTAATGGATAAAATCTATAGTTTATAACTATTAAATTCATGCTATCTATTAGCAGTTGTAATTTCTGCTGCCATTAGCATTTCTAGTAGGATATAGATATGGTAATAGCTAATCTGGGTAAATATATAACATAGGAATATATGCAAAATCCTATGGAGGAAAAATAATAATAGAAAGGAAGAGTATATGGCATATAAATATGGACATGGACTAAAAACTTTACCTGATTTCTTTAAAGGAGAAGAAATAGGAGAGATTAAAACAGTTAAAGATTATGATCTTGTTATTGTTGGTGCAGGTACACCTGGAGTTCCTGCGGCTATTAGGGCTATTGAAAGAGGTTTGAAAGTTTGTGTTATACAAAAGGAGAAGGAAGCTTCTGCTTGTGGTAATATTGGTGCAGGTATTATTTTGGATAAGTCTTCAAAGGAAGATATAGAAAAGGTTATCTCTGAAGAAGTTAAGGGAAATAACTACAGATCAAAAAGGCAATTATATGCACACTGGGCTTATAATTCTGGAGAAGCTGTAAGCTGGCTAATAGATCATGGCAAAAAAGCAGGCTGTAAAGTAATGGATGTAGGTGATGCTCCTCACAAAGAACTTAACAATAAGCTTGGAACCAACCTTCATTTTGTGACATCAGTATTTGGTCCAAAACCTTATAGTGTTACAGATGCTATAAAAGAGCTTGCCCAATATGCAGAAAAAATGGGCGTTGATTTTTATTATAATACAAGAGCTATAGAACTTGTAAAAGAAGGAAAAAGAGTAAGTGGAGTTATAGGTAAAAAAGATTTAGAATACATACAATTTAATGGAAAGTATGGTGTCATAGTAGCAAGTGGAGATTATCAAAATGACGATGAAATGTTAGCCTACTATCTACCTGATGTTATAAATTTTAATAAGAAAAAATCAGGTAGAACAGGTGATGGTCAAAAAATGATAGTTAGGGCTGGTGGAGTTATGGAAAATATAGGCCATACAAAAATGTGCCACGACTTTGATTCAGGTCCATCATCAATGATGAGTATGCCTTATTTAAGAGTAAAGAAAAATGGTAAGAGATTTACAAATGAAACTGTTCCTATGGAATATATGAACTGCTTTTTAAATTCTAAAGAAGATCTTGGCGAATATATGCAAATATTTGACAGCCTCTATATAGAAAAAGGAAAGGGAAAAATAGGAGGTTCACCTGTCGAACTTAGCGAACTTAAAAAATTCATAAAAGAAGAAGATGTTGAAGATAGAACTGGTGCTATAGAAAATTTAATTGATACACAAAAAGCAGATAGCTTGGAAGAACTTGCAGAAAAACTTGGCATAAAAGATATAAATACTTTTGTGGAAACAGTAAATAATTACAATAAGATGGCAAAAGAGGGCAAGGATACTGAATTTGGAGTTGATTCAGATCAAATGATAACTGTTGAAAAGCCACCATTCTATGGCATTCATAGACATATTAGGCTCACTTTAACTTGTTCAGGAGTAAATATAGATCAAAATCACAGATGTTTGGATGAGAATAATCAACCAATAGAAGGACTTTTTGCTATAGGAAATGTTGCAGGCAATATGTACGGAGCAAGTGACTATCCTCTTGGAGTTGTAGGTATTAACCTTGCCAACAACTACACATCTGCTTATACAACAGCAAATTATGTGGCAGATTTAAAAGAAAAAGACCTATAAAAAACTTATTTAAAAATTTAAGCTATAAAAAATAGGATAGACATTTAGATTTTATTCTAAAGTCTGTCCTACTTTTATTTATTTGTTTAAATTATCTTTTATAAAGTCGACAAAACATTTTATTTGCGAATTTAAAGGATATGTTTGGTCATAGATCATATAAAAGTCCCTAGTCGTATCCATATCTATATCATAGACTAAAAAGTCTTCTTGGTCCAAATCACTAATAGAAATTTTAGATACAAAGGCAGATCCTAGTCCATCTTTAACCATATTTTTTATTAGATCTAACTTATTGGCCCTAAGGGAGATGTTTAAAGAATTGTAATCAATATTTAAATCATTCAATAAGTTTTTGAATAATTCATTTGTTCCTGAACCTTCTTCTCTTAGGATAAGAGCTTCTTGTAGTAGAGTTTCGATAGGTGGATTTTTATCTAGCAAGTTTTTATGATAATCGTCATTTTTAGCTATATAGACAAGCTTATCCCTATAAATAGGCACATAGGCTAGGTCGTTTTTATCTTCTTTCATACCAACAAAACCGACATCTAGGTCGTGATTTTTTACCTTTTCTATAACAGTTTTACTATTTGATTCAAAGACTGCTGTATTTATATGGGGATATTTTTCCTTAAAATACTTTAGATAGTCTGTAAGCATATATTCGCTTGGAACAGATGATGCCCCTATCAATATTTGTTTATTATTTTGACCTGTTAATTCTTCAATTATATTATCTCTTTGGTCAAGAAGATTTTTTGCGCTTTCATATAGAATTTGGCCCTTTTTTGTGACTTCTATTTCTTTGGTAGACCTTATGAAAAGCTTTGTTTCAAGTTCTTCTTCTAAATTTTTTACTATAGTACTCACACTAGGCTGTGATATGTCAAGAGCTTTGGCTGTTTGTGAAAATGATTTGATTTCTACTAATTTTATATATACTTCTAATTGTTTAAATTCCATAAAATAATCCTCGCTTACATCGATTTTATTAAAAAAAGTAAATAAAAGCAAGCGTTATTTTATAAGAACTTCTTTCTGTTTTCCTCAAAGTCTAATTTAGATTCGAAAATATCATCAATACTTATTCCATTTTCTTTAGAAATTGGCCTTATCTTACTTACATCATCCTTGTTATATAGGTAAACACAAACCCCACAGGCATGATTTGCCTGTCTAGGAGTAGGGGCAAGAGTTGCTTTTATTTTATTTTTTCTAAGAACTTCTAAGAGCTCTGTAGCAAGCTTGGCATTTTCTACAAGTACAAAATATTTCATTATCCAAGCATTTCTATAAAGGCACCGATTCTTGTCTTTAGCTGTTCGGCATCCTCATCAGTATAATCTGTTTCAATTCCAATACAAGGAATATTTTCTTCTTGGAGTCTTTTTTCTACCAAATAGCCTTCTGTATCATATATATTACAGAATTTTAAGTTTATATCTATGACTCCGTCAGCATCATACTCATGATATAGTCTAATAATATCCTCAATTCTTCCAGTATTTGGAGTAAAACATGCGCAGTTTATGCTTCCTAGATATCTTTGGGCAAGATTAGCTATTTCTGTATCCAAGTCGGCTTTTTCTTCACTAACAGGATTTTCTATATATCTGACACCTGTACATAGCTCTTCTGCTACGACACTTCCACCAGAAGTTTCAATTATTTGATGAAGTTTCCAGTTTGGAATAGAAAGTGGAGTTCCTGTAACAAGAATTCTTTTTGTACCTTTTTCAAAGACTGACACATTTTCTTTTACTCTTTGTTCAAGCTCATCACAAAGCTCGTTTACTTTTTGGGTAAATCTTACTGGATCATCAAAGAATGAAATTTGTGTAATTAGAAGAACATCACGACCTGATATTGGAAGGTTAGGAAGTTTTCTAAAATCGTAAAGTCTTTGCATGGCAGCTCTTTTTTTATTTATCATAACTATAGCCTCATGGAGATTGTCTGCATTTACAGTATTTCCAGTAAGTTTTTCTAGTCTATCTATATAATTTTTTATTTCTTTTTCCCATTTTACAAAGTCCTCATCTCTTTTCATTTGGGGAATATCCATTATATACATAGGCGCATCTTCTGCCATTATTTCCCAAGCCTTTTTTTTGCCATCACAGGTAGTTTCTCCTACAAAAAGATCTGCTATTCTAAAGAAGGGACATGTTCTATCAAATCTAGCTCCAAGAGATGCCTTGATTAGAGGGCAAGTTGCTGTTGGTAGGACTTTTTCACCACCTGGAACCCAAAATTGTGAGCCTGAGCAAAGACCGGTAGAGATTGCTCCTGCTGCCCAGACAACTTCTTCTGGAACATGGATACAAAAGCTTCCTACAACTTTTTTTCCTTCTTTTTGGGCATCAATAAGTTCTCCAGGTCTTGCTCCATGGATGTCTGCTGTTACAGCATTAAAATAATCCATCTTATCTGGTCTATTTTCCTGTGATAAAAAGACATCTCCAAAAGCTTGAGGTAGGACTTCGCACAAAATATCGTGCTTATCCAAATCCATATCTAAATTTTTCCACATTTCATGATTTTTATCCATTTTCTAACTCCTTATATGTAATATGTTCTATACCTTGGTAGATACAGTTTTTGTAAGTGTAGAGAGGTTTGTTTGATTTTTCTATTTTGTAAGGAAAATCGGCTTTTAATTTACTTTCAATCAAATCTGAAACTGCAAAAGGACAAGTAGCCCTTATTAGTTTGCGTTTTTCTTTTAAATCTTTGTAATTTGGTAAGATTTCTTCCAAAAAAGAAATCCTTTGATCCAAATTTTCCACAAAGCTTAGGTAAAATTTTAATTTAAATAACAAAGAGCCCTTGATATCCTTTTGCTCTAAGCTATCAAATAAAGAATTAATCTTTTTTATTTTAAGAAAAGTGCTCTCATATATGTATTTGTCAAACTTATCCTTATAATTAATATCAAGATAGGCTTTCAAATCACAAGTTTCTACTACATCTTTATTTGTAGCTTTTTTTAGCTTATCGTTAAACTTTTTACAATAATCATCTACGATAAAAAATTTCGATGCAAAAAGTAGGGGACACTTATCTGTTTTAAGATAGGTTAAAGTTGACTCTAGGGGATCGCACAAGTTAACTTCCTTGAAATACTCAAATATATAAGAATCTGTTCCTATAATAGGAAAAGGCAAAAAGCCATATCCCCTAAGTAGGCTTTCATATTTATCTGTGCTTACTCCTACAATATTATCCTTTTCAATCTTTCTATAGATAGCAGTGACAAAGGCCTGTCTTCTTAAGTCTTCAAGATTTTTGATATCAATCATAAAAGGGCAGCTCCTATGGCTCCTGCAAATCTTCCATCGGCATGGCTTGAAACTCTAGCGTGTAACATATCAGATAAGGCGTCAATAATATACTCATTATTAGAAAAACCACCTGTAAGGAAATATTTATCTGCCACATTTTTTCTTTCTGCAAGCTTACAAACCTTAGTCACTATAGAATTTATGACTGCTCTTGCTATGTCTTCTCTTTTTGTGCCCTTTCCCATAAGAGAAATAATTTCTGATTCGGCAAAAACAGTACAAGTTGAAGATAATTTAATATTTTGCTCGCTTCTTCTTGCAAAATCAAAAAATTCACCAAGATCAAGCCCTAGCCTATTTGCCATAAGCTCTAAAAATTTACCAGTTCCAGCAGAACACTTATCATTCATTATAAAATCGATTGCACGAATATCATTTTGAACTATTATTTTTGTATCCTGTCCACCAATATCTATTACAGTTGCATCAGATGAGCCCAAAAAATGTGCCCCCTTGCCATGGGCTGTAATCTCTGTAATTACCTTGTCAGCAAAATCTACAGAAATCCTACCATAACCTGTAGCTGTTATATGACTATTATTTTTAGAATATCCAACTTCACCTAAGTCTTTTAATATCTTTCTGCCAGTTTCTTTGGAATTCCAACCACTGCTTATAACATACTTGTATAAAACTTTATCTTTTTTCTCATTTAGGACAACAACCTTTGAGGCAGTCGACCCTATATCAATTCCTATGTAATACATATTTACCTCTCTAAAGGCAATTATAGCATATAGTAATAAGCTAATCAATATGATAAATAAATGTTTGCTCAAATTATAAAGCTATACTTTAAATGTGCTTAGAATCCTCTAGCCAAGTTTTTTTAAAAGTGTAAAATATAAGAAGACTTAGAGAAAAAAACAGGATAAGGGGAAAGAAAAAATGAAAAATATATCACAAGAAATCCTAAACAAATATAAGGTGAAATTTGTAGTACTTGGTTCAGATGAAAATGCCTATGGAATTGCAAGAATTTTGGATGATAATTATAAGATAAAACCAATCTTATTTTGCCAAAAAGCACTATCTGCAACTGACGATTCTAAAATCTTGGAAAGAAGAATAGTAGATAATTTTTCTGATAATCAAATCTTTACAAAAACTCTTATAGATTATACAAAAGATATGGCTCAAAATACTTTGATTTTGATACCTTGTGGGGATGAATACTCCAAACTTTTAAGCAAAAACAAAGATGAACTTGAAAAGTATTATAAGTTTAACATACCAAGCTTAGACTTAAATGAAAAACTTGAAAATAAAATAGATTTTTATAAGACCTGTCAAGAACTTGCTATACCTTATCCCCAATATCAAATAATAAATTCACTTAATGATTTGGAAAATTTTGACCTAAAATTTCCACTGATATTAAAACCCAATGATTCTATTTCTTATGTAAAATTGTCTTTTCCAAATAAGTACAAGGTCTATACTATATATAATAAAGACCAACTTTTAAAAGCTTGCAACTTAATATATAAAAATGGCTATGATGGTCAAATGCTAGTCCAAGAATACATAGGAGGAGACAGTGCAAATCAAGCTTCCCTAAACGCCTATTGTGACAGAAATGGAAAAGTTAGGATGATGGTTTATGGACAAATTCTTATTTCTGATCCACTTCCATTAAGAATAGGAAATCATGATGCTATCTATACCAAAGATATGCCAGAACTTTTTGACTTTTATAGGAAAAAACTCGAGGAATTAAAATATAGAGGCTTTGCAAATATAGACCTAAAATTTGATAATAGGGATAAGACCTACAAGGCTTTTGAAATGAACTTGAGACTTCCCCAATCCCATTATTTTATGGCAGCAGGTGGATTAAATAGCTTGGATTTTTATATAAGAGATCTTTTGGATTTAGGTTTTGAAGAAGAAATCTACTACCACAAAGAAACTAAAAAAATATGGTTAAATGCCCATCCAAAACTTCTAAAAAAGTATACTGATTCTAAATATAGCAAAATTATTGATCAATTATTAGAAAATGGTTATGTCTTTACCATAAATAACCCCAATGATTTTTCTTTCAAAAGAAAAATGAGATATTTTAGAAGAAAGTATGGTAGCATAAAACATTATTTGAAATACTATAAAAAAACAGATATATAAAAATGTTAGGAAAAATATATGGATGATATAATAAAGCGTTGTGACTGGGCCAAGAAAGACTTGCTTTTACAAGAATACCACGATAAATTCTGGGGCAAGCCTGTTTATGATGACAGGATACTTTTTAAGATGTTAGTCTTGGAAACTATGCAGGCAGGGCTTTCTTGGCTTACTGTACTTAAAAAAATTGATAATTTTGATAGGGCCTTTGATGGCTTTGATCCACTTATTATTTGTAATTATGATGATAAAAAAGAACAAGAGCTTATGGAAGATAAGGGGATTATAAGAAATCGCCTAAAAATAAAGTCTGTAAAAGCAAATGCCATCGCCTTTTTAAAAATTGTAGAAGAATTTGGGTCTTTTTCCAAATATCTGTGGGCTTTTGTTGATAATAAAGTTATAGAAAATAAGCGGGAAAAGTCTTCTGATATACCAGTAAGAACAGAACTTTCGGACAAAATATCAGCTGATATGAAAAAAAGAGGCTTTAAATTTGTCGGATCAATTACTATTTATTCGTATTTAGAGGCAGTTGGTCTTGTAAATGATCACCTTTTATCTTGTGATTTTAGAAATTTGGATAAAAACACGCTATTTGCTCCAAAAAAGCATCTTTAACTAAAGCTTGTTACTTTATTTTCAAAAATATCCTAAATTCTTATAAATAAATTATTATAAATACTTTTATAGGTTTTATACAAAAATGTTGCACTTTACCACTCTCTTTTGGTAAAATAATTACAATGGAGGTAGGGATGAAGACAGTAATAGAAATTAACAAAGTTTTAAATAAAATAATATGGGGTACTCCTACGCAAATTTTACTCTTAGGAGTAGGAATATTACTTATGATAACATCTGGCTTTGTTGTATTTAGAAAGGCTAAATACATCTGGGCTAATACTTTTGGAAAAATTTTTGAAAGAGTAAAGGCAGACGAAGGTTATCTTACACCTTTCCAAGCAGTTTCAACAGCCTTGGCAGCAACTGTTGGAACAGGAAACATAGCTGGAGTTGCCTTGGCAATTTCAACTGGTGGACCAGGAGCCTTATTCTGGATTTGGGCTGCTGCAATTATAGGCATGAGTACAAAATTTGCCGAAGTAACCCTTGCATGTGCTACTGCAACCTACAATTCCAAAGGCCAAAGAGTAGGCGGGCCTATGTATTACATAGAAAGAGGTTTGGGTTTTAAAACTTTAGCCAAAATCTTTGCTTTGTTTGGTGGTCTTGCATGCTTTGGTATAGGATGTATGACCCAATCCAATTCAATTGCTAGCACTTTAAAATCTACATTTAATATAAACAAAACTTATACTGGTATAGTAATTGTAATCTTACTTACTTTTGTCCTAATTGGAGGAGTAAAAAGAATAGGAACAGTTACAGAAAAAATTGTACCTTTTATGGCCTTATTTTATATAGTAGGTGGTCTTATAGTTATAATTATAGAAAGAAATGCCTTACCAAATGCCTTGGTTTTAATTTTTAAATCTGCCTTTACAAATAGAGCAGCCCTTGGTGGTTTTGCTGGAGCAAGTGTGGGCTTGGCTATGAGATCAGGAATATCAAGAGGAATTTTTACCAATGAAGCAGGCTTGGGATCTGCTCCTATAGCCCATGCGGCTTCTCAAATTGACCATCCAGTACGTCAAGGTATGTGGGCTGTATTTGAAGTCTTCATGGACACTCTTGTAGTTTGTACTATAACAGGTCTTGTAGTTGTAATTTCTGGTATGTGGACTAATGGCGATGTAGAAGGAGCTGATATGACAATAAAGGCTTTTGAAACAGGATTTACAGGAGCAAAATATATAGTAACTATTGGCCTTACGCTTTTTGCTTTCACTACAATTATAGGCTGGTCCTACTACGGAGAAAAATGTAACGAGTACCTTTTTGGTAGAGAAATCTCTCTTCCATTCAGGATTATATATATCATCATGGCTTTTGTAGGATCTATAGGAGGCCTACAAGCAATCTGGTCTATAACAGATACCTTAAACGGTATGATGGCCATACCTAACTTGATAGGGCTTGTTTTCTTATATAAACCATTTAAAAAGCTTGTCAATGACTTTTTCCAAAATCCAGACAAAGAATTTAAAGATAGGGACTATATGGAATTTTTCAAGTAAATAAGTGCTTATAACAGACTGAAAAACCAGTCTGTTTTTTAAAAAATGACAAAATAAAAGTTCTAGCTTTCTTATCTACAATTTTTTACCCATAATTTAATATGTAAAAAGTTGTAATGAGAAAAATAAGGGTATACATAAATATAGAGGTATATATATAGAAAGCTTAGAATGGAGGTCATACGATGACATACAGAGTGGTAGCTATAAGTCGTGAGTTTGGTAGTGGAGGAAGAACCATAGGTCAAAAATTGGCTGAAAGATTAAATATAAAATGCTATGATTCAGAACTTATCCAAAAAATTGCAGAAGAAAGTGGCTTTTCAAAAGATTATGTAAAAAAAGAAGACGAAAATAAGCCTTCTTATTGGCAAACTCCATTTTTCACCTATAACTATAAGGCAACTTCTAATCAAGATGTTATTTGGGCGTCTCAAGAAAAAATTATCAAGGATTTGGCAAAAGATCAACCCTGTGTAATAGTTGGTAGATGTGCAGAATATATACTAAGAGATGATCCAAAAGTATTAAAGGTCTTTATCCATGCAGATGAAGAAAAAAGAGCCCAAAGAATAGTTAATGTATATGGAGAAAAAACCGACAGCCCAGAAAAAAGAATAAGAGACAAGGACAAACAAAGAAGAGCTTACCATGCCTACTACACAGAAACTGATTGGGCAGATGCAGAAAATTATGACATTTGCCTAGATAGTGGCAGACTTGGTATAGATAAATGTGTAAATATATTACATGACTTATACAAATTCTAATATAAAAATAGGGTAGATTTCTATGATTGAATTCTACTCTTTTTTCTTTGATAGTAATGTTTTAATGATGGACTAAAATTTCTTATAAGGCTTTGTTTTAACGAGACTAATAATGAATTTTTTGTTTGATATCATTCTTATGTTTGAGAAAATAAGCAATAATCAAATCCTACTTGACTGAAGGAAATTGGAATTTAGGTGAAAAAATAGATAGCCATAATCTTAATAAAAGTAGTATAATATATAAAAAATGCAAAGGAGAAAGGGATGAAGTTTATTTCATGGAATATTGATTCTTTAAATGCTGCCTTGACTAGTGATTCAAAAAGGGCAGTCATGTCAAGGAAAGTGCTTTCTGATATAGCAACTTATGATGCAGATGTCATAGCAATCCAAGAGACCAAACTTTCTAGCAAAGGACCAAGCAAAAAACATGAGGATATTTTGCAACAAATTTTCCCAAATTATAACTACCAATGGGTTTCTTCAATAGAACCAGCAAGAAAGTCATATGCGGGAAATTTAGTTTTTTATAAAAAAAATTTAAGCCCCAAAGTTACTTTTCCAAAGATAGGTGCACCCGATACTATGGATATGGAGGGTAGGATAATTACTTTAGAATTTGATAATTTTTATTTTACTCAAGTTTATACGCCTAATGCTGGTGATGGGCTAAGAAGACTTTCGCAAAGACAAGAGTGGGATGTTTTGTATGGAGATTATTTGGAAGATCTTGATAGAAATAAGGCTGTAATTGCAAGTGGGGATTTTAATGTTGCTCACGAAGAGATCGATCTTGCTCATCCAGAGAATAATAGAAGATCGGCAGGCTTTACAGATGAGGAAAGAGAAGGCTTTACCAAGCTTTTAGATAGAGGTTTTGTAGATACTTTTAGATATCTACATAAGGATGATAAAGGTGTTTATACTTGGTGGGCCCAAAGGGTAAAAACAAGCAAGATAAATAATTCTGGTTGGAGAATTGATTATTTTTTAGTATCTGAAAGAATAAAAGATAAGATTATTAAGTCAGAAATGATAGATTCAGGTGAAAGACAAGATCATACACCTATTTTGCTTGAGATAAGTAAGTAAAAAGTTATACTTTTTAAGCTAAAAATATTTTGAAAGGATATATTATGAAAAAAATTACTATTGTTGCCGACCTAGTTTACTTTAGACCAAGAATTTGGAGAAGGTTTGAAATTTCTGATCAGAATAATTTACAAGAGTTGATGGATTTAATTATGATCTTGTTTAAAATGACAAGCTTACACTTGTATAATTTAGAAATTCCTGTTGCACAAAATGAATTTGCAAGAAATAATAGAGATGAAAATGGAAAATTGACAAAAAGGATGCCACGATTTCCATTCCAAAGAGCTGAAACTGTTGAACCAGATAGGTCTATTTCAAAGTTAGATTATGGCGTGTTTAGCCCTGGTTTCTTCGATGATGAGTCGAATAAAAGTTCACATATTTATGATAAAATAAAAGCACTTGATAAGATTGAAAGCTTAAATCTATATAAAGGCGATAAGATGTTTTTTTATTATGACTATGGTGATGATTGGCAAATTAAGCTTGTAGTAGAGAAAGTAGAAGATGATAATAATACAGAAAATATGCTCGTTCCTAAACTTCTAAAGGGTAAAGGATATGGGATAATAGAAGATGTTGGAGGAGTTTATGGTCTAGGAAGAGAGTTTTACGATAATCCAAACCTAAAAAATTTATATAAAGAAGAATTGATAGATGATATAGAGTATTACTTTTCTGATAATCTAGATCAATAATCTTATAATTTATTAAGTCGGCTGGCACTAAGGTAATTTTGCCAGCTGTTTTAATGTGCTTGTTGGAAAATATATAGAAAAAACTAAGCTTACAAATAAATTTTTACAGAGATTTTTGTGATTGGGAAAGAAATGATTTTAGAATTTGATAAGAGAGGAGTTTTTATGAAAGATTTTGATGATCTTGCTGGTGTTGAGTTACTAAAGATTGAAAATAAAGAAGGCTTTGCAAGAGTAAGGCTAAAAGATGAGAGTTTAAATGCTATAGGAACAGTACATGGGGGACTTTTGATGACTTTGGCCGATACTGTAGCAGGAAATCTTATTTCTAATGTAAGCGGAAGAATAGCAACAACTGCCCAAGCTTCTATAAATTATTTAAATCCATGTTTTGGGTCTGAATATATTTATGCTAAGGCAAGCGTCATTAAGGAAGGTAAGAATCTATCTACTATATATACAGAAATCACAGATGATTCAAATAAACTTATAGCTACAGCAACTTTTGTTTTTTTCCATTTAAATAAGGAAATTAAATTGAGAAAAGACAAATAATTAAAAAAAATTTGAAATTTCATGAAAGTATGATAAAATTGTTTTATCACTTAAACACCTTGGCGTACTAAAGTGAATGGAGGGATTTATGGATAAAACAAAAAATTTTAGTTCAAGATTAGGTTTTATACTGACGGCTGTAGGCTCGGCAGTAGGTATGGCAAATGTGTGGGGCTTTCCTTACAAATTGCAAGCTGGTGGAGGCTACTTTTTAATATTTTATTTAATTTTTATAGGCATTTTTGGCTATGTAGGACTTTCCGCAGAATTTGCCATAGGAAGACTAGCAAAGACTGGAACTCTTGGATCATATGAGTATGCTCTAAATTCGAAGAAAAAGAATAAAAAGCATTCTTTTGTATCAAAATGGATTGGTATGATCCCGCTTTTAGGATCTTTGTGTATAGCTATTGGCTATGCTGTAATTGTATCTTATGTTTTTAAGGCCTTGGTAGATTCTCTAACAGGATCTTTGATGAGTGTTGATACTAAGGCATGGTTTGAGGGATTTTCAAATCAAGCATATTCTGTAGTTATTTTTCACGCTTTTATTATAGCTATTACTTTATTTACTTGTATTGGAGGAGCTCATACTATAGAAAAGACCAATAAAGTTATGATGCCAGCATTTTTTGTACTATTTATAATTTTGGCAGTAAGGATTTTTATGTTACCAAATTCTCTAGCAGGTTATAAATATATGTTTAGATTTGACAAGAGTCAATTAAACTTTAGCCAAGCTTTAAATGCTATGGGTCAAGCTTTCTTTTCTCTTTCTGTTACAGGATCAGGAATGATAGTTTGTGGGTCTTATCTTTCCAAGAATGAGGATATAGTTTCATCTTCTAAATCTACTGCTATTTTTGATACTATAGCAGCTATGGTTGCAGCTTTTGTTATTATTCCTGCAATCACTGTTTACAAGATGGATCAAGTCGGTGGGCCTGGTATGCTTTTTGAAGTTTTGCCAACAATTTTGCAAGATATTCCTTATGGTAGGATATTTTCCATTATCCTATATACAGCAGTAGTTTTTGCTGGAATTTCTTCTTTGCAAAATATGTTTGAGGTTATAGCAGAATCAGTACTGCACAAGTTTCCATCATTTAAAAGAAGCTATATACTTATAGCTATTGGCCTTGTAACTTTCCTTACAGGGGTTAATATGGAAAATATTGCTTCTTGGGGACCTTGGATGGATTTTGTTTCAATTTACATCATTCCAATAGGAGCAACTATAGGAGCTATTTCATGGTTTTGGATTTTGAGAAAAGAAGAATTGCTTGGAGAGATTAATTCTGGTTCCAAGAAAAAGTACGGTCATAAGTGGTTATTTGTTGGTAAATATATATATGTACCAATAGCAGTGATTCTTTGTTTTGTTGCCTTGGTATTTAAAATGACATTTTAGGAGATATTATGAAAGATAGAGGAAGATTTTCATCAAAATGGGGCTTTATAATGGCCTGTGTAGGATCGGCGGTAGGACTTGCTAATGTTTGGGCTTTCCCTTACAAGTTAGGGGAAAATGGTGGTTTTACCTTTATGATTCCATATTTAATTTTTGTCCTTATTTTTGGTAGAATAGGTCTTGCTGCAGAAAATGCAGTAGGAAGAAAGTACAAAATGGGTCCTATGGGCGTATTTAGAGAAGCTTGGAAAGAAAGAGGTCTAGGCAAGGTTGGAAGAGTTCTTAGGTGGCTTCCCATTATAGGAACTACTCTTCTTGCTATGGGCTATGGGGTTGTAATAACTTATGTAGTCCAAGCCTTGATAGATTCAATAAATGGATCTCTTATGACTGTAAAACCCGATGTTTGGTTTGAAAGTATTTCAACAGTTGACTATTCTGTTGTAGCAAGTCATCTTATCTTGATGGCTGTGGTATTTATTACAATGATTAAGGGGACAAAGGGAATAGAAAAATCAAATAAATTTATGATGCCATTATTCTTTGTTCTATTTATAATACTTGCCATAAGGATAGGATTTTTGGATGGGGCAAGTAAGGGCTATAAATTTATCTTTTCTACAGATTTTTCAAAGTTAAAAGATCTTGGTGTTTGGATAGCTGCTATGGGGCAAGCTTTCTTCTCCTTGTCTATTGTTTCTACAGTAATGGTAGTTTATGGATCATATTTATCAGATGATGAAGATGTTGTTAGCTCATCATCAACTACAGCAGCACTTGATACCTTGGCAGCTTTGCTTGCTTGCTTTGTAATGATTCCGGCAACTTTCGCCTTTGGATTTTCACCATCATCTGGACCAAAATTACTATTTGTAGTTTTACCAAATGTTATGCAAGAGATAAGTGGAGGAAGAATTTTTGCTATTATCCTTTACATAGCTATGGTATTTGCAGGAATAACTTCTATCCAATCTATGTTAGATACAGTTGCAGATGCTATACATTCAGGTTTTCCACATTTTTCTAAAAATCTTGTATTGGCACTTCTTTCAATCTTGGTTTTGGTAGTTGGTATATTTATAGAACCAATTGCAAAGTGGGGACCTTGGATGGATTTTGTTACCATATATATACTTCCACTTTCTGCTATAATTGGAGCTATCACTTGGTTTTTTGTTATGAAAAAGGAAGATCTTCTTTTCGAAATAAACAAGAGTACCAAGAAAAAACATGGAGATCTTTGGTATTATATAGGAAAATATGTCTACGTACCCCTAGCTTTAATCTTATGTTTTATAGCTATGAGATATAAAATTTCTTTCTAGTATAAGGATGACTTATTTAAGAAAATATAATAGAATAATATATAAGAGTTAAACGGTGGAGGGAGAATGAAAAAAAGACTTAATAAAACACTTTATATATTATTTGCTATTATTATTCTTAGTTTTTCTGCATGTAGTTTAAAAAAAGAAAAAGACGAAAAAGAAGTAGAAATTGTTGATGCCAAGTCTTTGATAGAAAATATAGTAAAAGAAAATGAAAAATCTGACAAAAATAAAGATATTTCTAAAAATTCTGATAATAAAATTTCCGATAAAGATTCATCAAACAAAGATAAATCTAGCAAAGAAGTTAAAGCTAACAAAGAAATAAAAGATAAAAATAAAAAATCAAAAAACAATCTAAAAACTGTTAAAATAAAAGCTTTTGGAGATATTATGAGCCATATGGGTCAAATGACTTATGCTAGAAATAAGGGCGGGGAAAGTGGCTATGATTTTTCAGATCAGTTTCTATATATAAAAGATTTTATAAAAGATGCGGATTTATCTATAGGAAATTTTGAAACAACAGCAAATCCCGATGAGCCTATAAGTGGCTATCCTAGATTTAATACAGATATATCTTATCCCAAATATCTAAAGGATGCAGGCTTTGACATTTTAACTACTGCCAATAACCACTGTCTGGATACTGGAGAAGAAGGAGTTTTTTCTACTATAAAGGCTATAGAAGATGCAGGGCTTTTACATGTAGGAACACAAAAAGAAAATGAGGATAGGATAATTTATAAGACTATAAATGATATAAAAATAGCCTTTTTATCCTATACTTATGGAGTAAATGGTCTAGAGTCTAGTGTAGTAAATGTAGATGTAGATAAAATAGTTAATTTCTTGGATGAAGATAAGATAGAAAAGGATATAAAAACAGCTAAAAACAACGATGCAGATTTTATTCTTGTATATCCTCATTGGGGCGAAGAATATCAATCATATCCATCACAAGATCAAATTTATCTTGCAAGAAAAATTATAGATTGGGGAGCAGATATTGTAATAGGAAATCATCCCCATGTAGTAGAACCAGGAGAATTTTATGAGAGTAAAGATGGAAGAAAGGGCTTTATAGCCTATGCTTTGGGCAATTTCATTTCTGAACAATCATATGATACTTTGGGTGATATAAGGACAGAACAGTCTGTTGCTTATGAAATAGACTTATCAAAAGATATGAAAAATGGTAGTACTACTATAGAAAATGTAAAGGCCCATCCGCTTTGGGTAGGTAGAAGCTATAACGAATATGGATCTTCTATACAGACTTATTTAATAAGTGACTTTTTGGGAAATGGAAAAAATAAAGATCTAATAGACCAATACCAAGAAGAAAGGATGAGAAAAGCCCAAGATATGGTTTCAAAGATTGTCGTGGAAGATGTAGAATAAAAAAATAGTTATGAATTTTTTAACAAGTATAGATATTAGTATTTTAAATTTTATAAGAGAAAATTTAACAAATCATTTTTTAGATATGATAATGACCACCATTACCAAACTAGGTGATGGTGGTAATATTTGGATAATTTTGACTATATTTTTTTTGGTGAAAAAAGAATATAGAAGCTTGGGAAAAATTTTACTTATTGCTATAATTACAAATGCTATAGTAGTAAATCTGATTTTAAAACCTCTTGTAGGAAGGATTAGACCCTTTGACTTGGTTTCTGGCATAAGAATTATAATAAATAAGCCAAGAGATTTTTCTTTTCCTTCAGGTCATACTTCTATATCCTTTGCTTTTCTAACAGTTATCTTATTCTTTGTAAGATCAAAAAAATTTAAAATATTTTCCGCTATATTGGCTATACTTATGGCATTTTCAAGGCTTTATTTGTATGTTCATTATCCATCTGATGTAATAGCTGGGGCAATAATTGGCTATTTATGTGGACTCTTTGCAAAAAAGGTCTATGAAAAGAATTTATTTAAAAGTTTTTTTGATAAAAAAATTGAATAATAAAAGAAATAGTGGTATACTATAAAAGTACTTTGCTGGTGTGTCGGAATTGGCAGACGAGACAGACTCAAAATCTGTTGTCCTTAGGGGCGTGTGGGTTCAAGTCCCACCACCAGCACCATTTATACCATGAAAACATTGGAATTTAAACGATGTGTATTTTTGTGTGGGCAAGGTGTGGGCAATATAAGCTACAGCCTGCTTTTTTTATGAATTTTTTTAATCCTACTGGTAAAATTATCATTTTATTACCACAAAAACGTTTTATTATTAACAAAAAATTTTTGTATCCTATTTTAATTCTTTACCTCATTTTGATTATAAGATATACTAGAACAAAGGAGTTTACAATGACTAAGAAAGTAATGCTAATCGATGGATCTAGCTTAATTTTTAGGGCGTTTTTTGCCCTACCACAACTTACTAATGCTGACGGAGTTATGACAAATGGTGTTTATGGTTTTTTAACCATGTATTTTTCTGCTTTTGAAAAATACAAACCAGATTATGTTTTGGTAGCCTTTGATAGGTCTTCTAAAACTTTTAGACATGAAGAGTTTAAAGATTACAAGGCAACAAGAGATAAGGCACCCTCAGAGCTTAATTATCAATTTGGTATTTTGAAAGATATACTTGATTCTTTAAATGTTAAGCATATGGATATTGATGGCTATGAGGCTGATGACATTGTTGGAACATATGCAAGAATGTCTTGTGAAGAAGGTCTTGAAACTATTATAATAACAGGAGATAAGGACTACTTCCAACTGATAGATGATAAAGTAAAAGTGTATCTTACCCGCAAAGGTATATCAAATATGGCAGAATATAGTTTGGATACTATTAGGGAGGAATATGGACTTAATCCTAAACAATTGATAGATGTAAAGGGGCTTATGGGAGATAAGTCTGATAATATACCTGGAGTTGAGGGAATTGGTCCTAAAAAGGCTATTGACTATATAAAAAAGTATGGCTCTATAGAAGGTCTTTATGAAAATATAGATGATATTTCAGGCAAAAAGACCAAAGAGAAGCTTATAGATAGTGAAGATATTGCCTATATGTCAAGAAAAATCGGCACTATAGTTACCCATGTTCCTGTTGATTATGAAATAGAAGACTTAAAGGTTAAAAAACCAGATTATGAATCTTTGACAGAAAAGTTCTCCAAATATAATTTTAACAAGTTCTTAGATCAAATTTCTAATAAAGAAGAAGTATCAATTGACCATGATTTCTCTTTTGAATTTGATGTAGATTTTGATAAGCTTATAGATACTATAAAAAAGGAAAAGAAGTTTTATTTTAAAGCTATCTATGATGGGGATAATTATATTCACTCAGATATTTATAAACTTGCTATAAAGACAAGTGATTCTAAAACTTTTGTTATAGATCCAAGGGATAGTTTTATTGAAAAATTTAAAACAATTTTTGAAAGTAAAAAAATAAAAACAATATCTTTTGATATTAAAGAAGATATAGTACTTTTGCATAAACTTGGAATAGATTTAGATTTTCCTTATGATGATTTGATGCTTATGCAATATTTGATCGATCCTTCAAGATCAACTTATGACCAAAAGGCTATGAGCCAAGCTTTTCTTGCTTATGAGGTAAGAAATGAAGAAGATCTTTTGGGTAAGGGAAAAAAGAAAAAATCATTTGATCAAATTGATGATAAAGAATTGGGAGAGTATTTGGCCCAATATCTTAACTCTATTGAAGATGCAGAAGAAGTAATTAAAGATAAACTTAAAGAATTTGATATGACAAAGCTGTATGAAGATATAGAGCTTAAACTTTCTAGGGTTCTGGCTGATATGGAAATAGTTGGCTTTGTAACAGATAAAAATGTTTTGGAAATCTTGAAAGCTGAAATAAACCAAGAACTTGATAAGCTAACTAATGAGATTTATGATTTAGCAGAAGTTGACTTTAATATAAATTCTACCAAGCAATTGGGGGATGTTTTGTTTAATAAGCTTAAATTACCAGTTATAAAAAAGACCAAGACAGGCTTTTCTACAGATCAATCAGTGCTTGAAAAACTAAGAGATAAACACGAAATCATTCCTAAAATTGAATCCTACAGGGAACTTTATAAATTAAAATCAACTTATATAGAAGGTCTTGAAGATGCTATCGATGAGGATGGACGTATTAGATCGACTTTTAGACAAAATGTAGCCGCTACAGGTAGGCTTTCTTCGACAGAACCAAATCTTCAAAACTTGCCTATTAGAACAGAAGAGGGCAGAAAGATTAGAAAGGCCTTTAAGGCAGCTGATGGTAAGATTTTGATAGATGCTGATTATTCCCAAATCGAGCTTAGGGTTCTTGCCCACTTGAGTGGAGATGATAAGATGAGAGATGCCTTTATTAATGGCCATGATATCCACAAAAAAACTGCCTCAGAAGTCTTTGATACTCCTCTTGATCAGGTAACAAAAAGACAAAGATCAGAAGCAAAAGCTGTAAATTTTGGAATTATATATGGAATTTCTGATTATGGTCTTTCTCAAAATCTTGGCATTCCAAGAAAAGTTGCCAAGGAATATATAGAAAATTATCTGGATACTTATCCTTTGATTAAAGAATATATGAAGGATGTTGTGGAAAGTGCCAAACAAAAAGGCTATATAGAAACTATGTTTAACAGAAGAAGATATGTTCCAGAAATTAATTCTAGAAACTTTAATGTTAGGTCATTTGGAGAAAGAGTTGCCTTAAATACCCCTATCCAAGGCAGTGCTGCCGATATTATAAAGATTGCTATGATCAAGGTTAGAGAAAATCTGTTGAAGGCTAAACTTGATGCAAGAATTATCCTACAAATCCATGATGAGATTATTATAGAATCTTCTATAAAAGATTCAAAAAAAGCCAAAGAAATTTTGCAAACTTCTATGCAAGAGGCAGCAAAATTAAGCATTCCTTTGCTAGTCGATGTAAATACTGGAGAGAGTATGTATGAGTCAAAATAGAATTATAATAACAGGAAGTATAGCATCAGGCAAGTCTACTTTGGCAAATTTACTTAGACAAATGGGCTATAGGGTAATAGATGCAGACAAAGTAAATAGCAAGCTTTTGGAAAAAGATGGCTTAAATTACAGGGCTATAAAAGAATCGGGTCTTTTTGACCTTGCCTTTGAAGAAGATAGGCTTGATAAGAAAAAACTTGCACAGCTTATTTTTTCTGATAAAGACAAGATGGATGCTATAAATAATTTGACACATAGAAATATAATATCTACAATTGAACAGAAAATTGAAACTTGTAAGGACCAGATAATTTTCATAGAAATAGCCTTGTTCTTTTCTATGAAAGAGCCTATAAAGTATGACCAAGTTTGGCTTGTTGATGCAAATAGGGACCTACAAATCCAAAGGCTAATGAAAAGAGATAAGATATCCTATGCCTATGCCCTAAAGAAAATTGAAAGTCAAGCCAAAAGAAAAGAGATGATAGATAGATCTGATTTTGTCTTTGATAATTCATATGATCTTGATAATTTAAAAAAACAATTGTTAGAAAAACTTAAAGAAGTGGAGAAAAATAGATGAAGTTTCTAAAAGCCCTATTAAAATTTATCTTAATTATAGTACTACTAGCAGCTATGGCAGTTGGAATATCTTTTGCTATAGTAGCCTATCAAACTTCAAGAGAACATATAGCCTACCAAGAAGAAATTAATCATTATGCAAAAGAGTATAATGTAGATCCTCTTTTGGTGGCATCTATTGTAAAGGTAGAAAGTGATTTTGATACAAATGCTCAATCAAATCAAGCTGCAAAGGGACTTATGCAACTTTTGGATGATTCTGCAAGACATGCAGCAGAGCTTATTGGAGAAAAATATTTACCTGAAAAGCTTAACGAAGTATCTTACAATTTAAATCTTGGTGTTGCCTATTACGACTATTTGTATAGATATTATAACAATATTGATCTTGCCCTTGCGGCTTATAATGGCGGTATAGGCAATGTAGATGAATGGATAAAAAAAGGAATTATAGATAAAAATGACCCAAATGTGAACAATATTCCAATTGATGAAACAAGACAATATGTTACAAAAGTTACTGCCAATTATGAGGTGATGAAAACCTTCTATAAAGACGGATTACCAAGTAAAAAGGAGCTTTCAAACCGCAAAGAATTGGCTATAAATAACTATAAAAAATTCGCTAGAAAAATATTACAAGATATTTTATAGAGATTGAATAAAATCTCTAAATATCTTATAATAAATTTATACAAAAAAATACATAGGGAAGGAGAAAATATGGCTCTAGAAAATTTGACATTTCACAATGGTGTTAAGATTGAAGAGTACAAAGAATTATCTGAAAATTCGGCATTATTAATTTCTGAAATTCCAAATGAAGTAACTATTCCTTTGACTCAACATATCGGTGCACCTAGTAAATGCTTAGTAAAAAAGAATGATGAGGTGTCAGTAGGTCAACTAATAGGAGAAGCTAGTGGTAATTTTTCTGCTAATGTTCACTCTTCAGTAGCAGGTCTTGTTAAGGAAGTTGTGGATATACAAACAGCTTCTGGAAAAAGTGCCAAGGCAGTTGTCATTTCAACAGAAGGCTATGACCAAAACTATAACTTTGAAAAAAGAGATCCTAGTAGTTTTGGCAAAGAGGAAATCGTTCAAACAATAAAGGATAAGGGTATTGTTGGTATGGGAGGAGCAGCTTTTCCTACTCATATAAAATACACTCCTGCAAAGCCTGTAGAAACTGTAATTATTAATGGGGCTGAATGTGAACCTTACATAACTTGTGATGACTTTGTTATGAAAACAAAGGCAAATGAAATTGTTGATGGGCTTTTACTTTTGATGAAGGCATGTGATGCAAAAAATGGTATTGTGGCTATAGAAGATAATAAGAAAGAAGCTATAGAAAATATCAAAAAAGCTATAAGTGAAAAAGCAAATCCAGCTATTGAAGTTGCTACTTTAGTTACAAAATATCCACAAGGCGATGAGAAAAGAATTATTGATGCCTTATTACATAAACAAGTTCCATCAGGTGGACTTCCACTTGATGTAGGGGTTATTGTTTCAAATGTTTCTTCAACATTAGCTGTCTATGAAGCATGCTACTATGACAAACCATTATTTGAAAGATATCTTACAGTATCAGGCCATGGGGTAAAAGAGCCTCACAATATGCTTGTAAGAATAGGAACACCATTTGATTTTTTGATAGAACAATGTGGTGGCTTAACTAAAGATTATGGAAAGATTATTAACGGTGGACCAATGATGGGGATAAGCCAACCACAACATAACTTGCCAGTCGAAAAGGCAACAAACTCTATTTTGGTTCTAAATGAAGAAGAATCCAAACCACCTGTTATTAATCCATGTATAAGATGTGGTAAATGTGTTAATGTATGTCCAGTAGGACTCTTACCTTTATATATACACAAATTTTCACTAAGGGAAGAATTTGAAAAGGCTCAAAACTTTAACATAATGGATTGTATAGAATGCGGCTCATGCTCATATATTTGTCCAGCAAAAAGACCTCTAGTAGAAGCTATTAGATTTGGTAAAAGACAAATAAGAGCAGCAGGAAAATAGAGGAGATACAAATGGAATATAAAGAAAAATTATTGGTAACATCTTCTCCTCATATGAGAAGTGATAGGACTGTATCAAAAGAAATGCTTGATGTAATAATTGCTCTTATCCCAACAGGACTTGCAGGTGCATATTTCTTTGGGCTAAAGGCTCTAATTATCATGGCAACATGTGTTATATCTTGTGTTTTGGCTGAATTTTTATGTAACAAAGCAATGAAAAGAGAATCTACTATAAAAGATTTATCTGCAGTAGTTACTGGTTTACTTTTATCCTACAATGTTACAGTTACAATGCCAATTTGGCAAATGGTTTTAGGTTCATTCTTTGCTATTGTAATAGCAAAACAATTTTTTGGTGGAATAGGACAAAACATAGTAAATCCTGCTTTGGCTGCAAGAGCTTTTTTGATGGCTTCTTGGTCAAGCTCTATGACATATTTTGTAGCACCAGGTGGTGTTTCAGCCATAGCACAAGCAACACCTTTATCAGGGGGCAAAAAAGTAGCTTTGCTTGATATGTTTATTGGAAATATGGGAGGATGTATAGGTGAAGTTTCAACTCTTGCCATTATCCTTGGCGGAATATATTTGATTATAAGAAAAGTAATCGATCCAAAAGTTCCATTAATATACATAGCTACTACAGCAGTCTTATTAGTAGTATTTAACAAATCAGCTAGTAATCTTTTAGAAGAGCTTCTTTCAGGTGGTTTGTTCTTGGGTGCTTTCTTTATGGCAACTGATTATGTAACAATTCCAGTTACACCAAATGGAAGAGTAATTTTTGCTCTAGGTTGTGGATTTTTAACAGCAATAATAAGAGTCTTCGGTGGATATCCAGAAGGTGTTTCTTATGCAATCCTATTGATGAACTTGACAGTTCCTTTAATTGAGGAAAAAACAAAGCCAAAAGTATTTGGAGTAGATTACTCAAAGAAAGAGGGAAAAAATGAATAAATCATTAAAACTAGGATTAAAACTTTTTATAATAACAGCAGTTTCAGGTACAGCCTTAGCCTTGACCAACAATGCCACAGCTCCTGTTATAGAAGCTGCAAATCAAGCAAAACTACAAGAATCTTTAAAGGTTGTTTATAAGGATGCAAGTTTTGAACAAATAAAAGATGTAAAACTACCTAAAGAAATAGTTGGTGCCTATAAGGCAACTGGTTCTGATGGCAAAGAAGGCTATGTCTTTGATGTAAACTCACCGGGTGGTTATGGTGGACCAATAGAGTTTTTAATAGGAGTAGGTCCAGATAACAAACTTACAGGATTTTCACCACTAGTTAATTCAGAATCTGCTGGCTTTGGTAAGAAAATGGAAGAAGACTCCTTCGGTAAAGGAGTAGTTGGTGTTTCTATGGATGACAAAGTTGGATTTTCTGATAGCGGTTCAGATTCAGAAATAGTTGGTATCTCTGGTGCGACCATTTCTACTACAACTATAGTAAAAGGTATTAACATAGCACGTGAAACCTTGGAAAAGATTAAGTAGGAGGATTAAATGGAAAGACAAATGGAACAACCACTAGTTAAAGAAAAAAAAGAAAAAAAGAAAGTTGATTACGGAAAAATCTTAAAGGGCGGCTTATTTACAAATAACCCAGTATTTGTTCAAATGGTTGGTATGTGTTCAGTACTTGCTATTTCATCAAACTTTACCAATGCTTTAGGTATGGGTTTTGCAGTAATTTTCGTATTAACCATGTCAAATATTGTTATTTCTTTGTTAAGAAACTTTATTGCCGATGAAATAAGAATTCCATCCTTTATAGTAGTCATAGCAAGTTTCGTAACTATAGTACAAATGATCATAAAGGCATATTTCCCAGCTCTTGATGAATCTTTGGGAATTTTTATTCCTTTGATAGTAGTAAATTGTATTATACTTGCTAGAGCCGAAGGTTTTGCATCTCAAAATGGTGTCCTTCCTTCTATAGTAGACGGTTTGGCTCAAGGCTTGGGCTATACTATGGCTATTGGTGCTCTTGCTTTGGTAAGAGAAATTTTGGGAGCAGGAACACTTATGGGCATGACTATAATACCTGAACAATACACTATTGGTTTCTTACAACAACCGGCTTCTTCATTTATTGTCTTAGGCATGATGTTTGCTGGAGTAGCTGCAATTGGAAACAGAAAAAAATCAAAGGATAAGTAGGAGGAAATATGTTAAGTAATTTATTTTCAATCGCAATAGCCTCCATCTTTGTTAACAATTATGTTTTGGGTCAATTCTTGGGAATATGTCCAACACTTGGTGTAACAAGCAAAGTTGAGACGGCAAAAGGTATGGGATTTGCGGTATTATTTGTAATTACTCTAAGTTCTATTATAACTTGGATAGTACAAACTTATATTCTTGTTCCATTAAAAATAGAATATTTACAAACAGTTGTATTTATCTTGGTAATAGCAACCTTGGTACAATCAATAGAAATGATGATGAAAAAAGCCATGCCAAATCTTTATGATGGACTTGGTGTTTATCTTCCACTTATCACAACAAACTGTGTTGTTTTGGGAGTTGCTATTAAAAATATTCAAGAATCTTATGGACTAATAGAAACTATAGTAAACAGTGTTGGTGCATCTGTAGGTTTCTTTATTGCTTTAGTAATTCTTGCTTCTATAAGAGAAAAAATGGTAACAAATGATGTCCCAAAAGCATTTGAAGGTGCTCCTTTATCACTTATAATATTGGGAATCATGTCAATCTGCTTTATGGGATTTGCAGGATTATAGAGGGGAGCTAATATGACTAATGTACTTATTCCAATAGCAGTACTTGCAATAATGGGTCTATTATTTGCAATAATGCTTGGACAAATTTCTACAAAGTTTGAAGTTAAGATAGATGAAACTGAAGAAGCTGTATTAAATGCTCTACCAGGAGCAAACTGTGGTGCCTGTGGTTACCCAGGATGTGCGGGTTGTGCAAAAGCTATAGCCAAAGGAGAGGCTGCTGTTTCTTCTTGTGTTATAGGTGGACCTGCTACAACAGCAGCTGTTGCAAGTGTAATGGGTGTAGATGCTACTACAACTAATGAAAAAATGATAGCTGTTGTAAAATGTAATGGTACTTGCGAAAATGCTAAAGATTTATATCAATATTCAGGTCTTGATGATTGTAGGGCACAAATTGCAATGTTTGGTGGAAAAAAAGCCTGCAATTATGGATGCTTGGGTTGTGGATCTTGCGTAAAAGCTTGTAAATTTGATGCTATACATATGGTAGATGGAGTTGCCCTAGTTGATAGGGAAAAATGCGTAGGCTGCGAGGCTTGCTTTAAGACTTGTCCAAAAAATATTATTGCTATGGTTCCTTACAAACAACAAGCAATAGTAAAATGTTCTTCCCATGATAAGGGTAAGGATGTTAGGGCAAATTGTAAAGTCGGCTGTATAGGTTGTACTATATGTGCTAAGACCTATCCAGAAGGATTTACAATGGATAATTTCTTATCAAAAGAAACTATAGAGGAAAACTTAGATTTAAGCTTATTAAAACAAGCAGCAGAGAAATGTCCAAACAAGTGTATTGACATTTATGAATAGATTTTATTATACAAAGGCTAGCCTTAGGGCTGGTCTTTTTAGATAGACTTTCTTTTACTTATGAGCTTTTTTGATTAAAGTAAAACTTAGCCTATAGTAAAGAATTTGAGCAAAAGATAAATGAAAGTTTTCTTAATTGACAGAGCTTTAGTCTAATGATAAACTTTTTAAAGAGGTTATTATGAAAATTAAGAAAATGGATATAGTGATTATATTTGTACTATTCTTTACATCGCTTGCTATGGTAGTTGCAACACATTCTATGCAAAGTCAAGCCGATGGAGAATATTTAGTTATAGAGTTAGATGGAAAAGAATATGCTAAGTATGATTTGAATGAGGATCGTACTGTAGAAATAGAGAGTAAAAATGGAGGCAAAAATACAATAGAAATAAAGGATAAGAAGGCAAGGATGGTTTTTGCTAATTGCACTGACTTGATTTGTACAAGGATGCCTGCAATTGGAGAAAAGGGTCAAACTATTGTTTGTCTACCTCACAGACTTTATTTGGAAGTTGATTCTAATAAAGAGGCAGATATTGATCAGGTGGTAAAATGAAACAGAATTCTATAAGAAATATAGTAAACTTGGCCCTACTAGTGGCCTTGGCCTTGGCTGTTTCTGTCGTTGAGATGATGATACCCCTTCCTGTACCAATACCAGGGGCAAAGCTTGGGCTTTCAAATATTATAATATTGGTTACCATATATTTTTACGATTTCAAATCATCCCTAACAGTTAGTGTTTTGAAATCTTTTTTATTAGTTCTTATAACAGGTTCTGTTATGTCCTTCTTTTACTCCTTGTTGGGAGCCATATTATCAACAATTTCCATGTATTTTTCATTAAGATATTCTAAAGATTTTTTATCTTTGATTGGAATTAGTGAGATTGGAGCATTTTTCCACAACTTGGGGCAAATTATTGTAGCAATGATTTTTATGAACAATGTAAAGATGATTTATTATTTTCCTGCTCTTGTACTAATTGGTGTATTTACAGGATTTTTTGTAGGATTGAGTTCAAACTATATTATTGTTCATTTAAAAAAATTAAATTTTAGAATAGCTAAGTAAAAATTTGGAGTAAGTGATGATAAAAAGGATTCATGATTATGATTTAGACGATAGGCCAAGAGAAAAGCTTATAAAAAATGGAGCAGAGAGTCTATCTGATGCAGAACTTTTGGCTATACTCTTGGGTATTGGCAATAAGAAGAAAAATGCTGTTGAGCTTGCAAGAGAAGTTTTAGATACTTTTTCTTTTGAAGAATTAAGCACAATAAGTGTCGAAGAATTATCAAAGATAGAAGGTATAAAGACAGCCAAATCTGCTACTATTGTAGCTGCCCTAAACTTTGGCAAAAGAGTAAACCAGAAAATCATAAATAAAAAACATGATAGGATTACTTGTGCAGATGATATTTATGAACTTATGAAAAATTACTTTGTTGATAGCACAAAAGAACACTTTTATTCTATAATGTTAAACACTAAAAATGATATAATAGCAATAGAGCATATTTCAACGGGAGATTTGAATACTTCTATAGTTAATCCTAGAGAAGTTTTTACTCCTGCTGTCAAAAGATCTGCAAAATCAGTAGCTTTTGTCCACAATCATCCCAGTGGATCAAGCTTACCTTCAAAAGAGGATCTTCTTATAACAAGAAGGCTAGTTGAGGCAGGTTTAATTTTAGATATTAAAGTTTTGGACCATATAATTATTGGTCGCAATTCTTACTATAGTTTTAAAAGAGAAAATAAAATATAGGAGTTATAGATGGCATTTAGATTTATTGCAGCCGATTTAGCTATAGACTTAGGAACAAGTTCTACAAAAGTCTATAAAAAAGGAGAAGGAATACTTATAAATGAACCAACAGTTCTAGTTTTAAATAATAAAGGAACTGATGTTCTAGCCCTTGGTCAAGAGGCCAAGGATATGATAGGCAAGACACCAGATGAAATAATCGTAGTCAAGCCTTTAAAAAACGGCGTAGTTTCTGATTTTAATTTAACAGAAGCTATGCTTAACTATTTTTTTAAAAAAATTAATCCAGGTTTTTCTGTTATTCAACCTAAGCTTGTTATTTGCGTACCTTCAGCTATTACAGATATACAAGCGAAAGCTCTAGAAGATGCGGCTTTACATGCAGGTTGTAGGGATATTATTATGGTTGATCAAACACTTGCGGCAAATTATGGTATGGGCCTAATGCCAGAGGATCCAAGAGGCATACTAACTGTCAATATAGGAGCAGGAAGAAGTGATGTTTCTCTTATTTCCTTAAATGGAGTGGTCGCAAACAAATCAATAAAACATGCTGGTGATTATATAGATGATAATATAGTAAAATTTTTCAAAGACAATAAAAATCTTGAAATCGGCAAAAAAACGGCAGAAACAGTAAAAATTAAGCTTATGAGTTTGAAGATTAAAAATGGAGATAGGACAATGATGGTTGAAGGTAGGGATGTAAGTTCTGCCAAGCCTGAAAGAGTTGAGGTAAAATCATCAGAACTAGTTTCTTGTATACTTGGTTTTGCTGATGAAATTGTAGATATGATTTTTATGGTTTTGGAAAAAATACCACCAGAACTTTCAGCAGATGTCAAAAATGATGGTTTTGTTTTAACAGGATCCATGAGTAAGCTTGATGGACTTAGAGAATATATAGAAAAGAAATCTTCTTTGAAGTCATTTATATCAGAAGATCCTTCCTTGGATGCTATCAAGGGTGCAGGAATGATTCTTGAAAATCCTGATAGGTTTTTGAAATATCATAAGTAGGTAAGTATGGCATATAGAAGAAAAAAGAAAAACAATACAAATGTTGTCATAACATCAATTATTCTTGTTATTGTGATTATTCTTTCTAGCCATTTACAACAAGTGGTAAAGGCTGGTTCAAATATTACAAATACAATTTTTAAACCACTTAATGAGCTTACATATTCTATTTCTTCAACAATTATGGAGCAAATAGAAATGACTGTTGGATCAAAGCAAACTCGTAAGGAAGTTGAAAGATTAAAAGCAGAAAATCAAACTTTGTTACAAGATAATGCAAAGTTAAAGACAACAATTAATAGAAAAGATTTTTTGAAAGCTGAAAATGATGCTATTAATAATTCCAAAAACTCTTATATAAAGGCAAAAGTAATTAATACAGATGTTAATTCAATGCAAGAATCTTTTCATATAAATAAGGGTTTAGATGATGGAATAAAAGTTAATGATGTAATTGTTCAAGCGATTGGAGATAGTGATTATTATACAGCGGTAGTTGGTAAAGTTATAGAAGTTAACAAAAACACTTCTAAAATAGAAACTATTAAATCATCTACCAACGATGTAGCCTTTGTAAACTCAAATAGCGGGGACTATGGGGTAATAGATTATTTTAAAAATAAGGTAATAAATGGTTATATGCTCGATATAGATAGTATAGTAGAACAAGGTGACATTCTTCTTACAAGTGGACTTGGCGGAGTTTATCCGCAAGGACTTTATATAGGAACAGTTGGAAATATAAGCATGAGCCAAGACTCTTTGAGGAAAAATATTACAGTAAATTCACCGGTTGACTTTACTCATTTGTACAGGGTTTTAGTTTTACAAGAAGAAGGGGGAAAAGATGAATAGATTTAAAACTTTCTTTTTGTTACTAGTAACTTTCATTTTACAAACTACAATTTTTTCAAAAATTGATATATTTGGTGCAAATATAAATTTGATTTTGCCCTTGCTAATAAGTCTATCTCAAATTTTGGGAGCAGCTGTAGGGGCAAGGACAGGGCTGACATTTGGACTTTTGGAAGATATTATGTTTTCCAATATTATAGGAGTAAGAGCTCTAGTCTATTATTTACTAGGACATTTTGTCGGATCAAATAGACTTAGATCTGGTAAAGATAAGAATAGTGGTTTGAT
Organism: Peptoniphilaceae bacterium; assembly: GCA_028723425.1. Classification (GTDB taxonomy): domain Bacteria; phylum Bacillota; class Clostridia; order Tissierellales; family Peptoniphilaceae; genus Anaerococcus. The sequence continues at coordinate 54,256 of JAQYEZ010000006.1, forward strand.
TTTAACCTTTATTTTTACCTTTATAAGTTTTGCTTTAATATCTATTATTAATTTTATTTTTAATAATGATATAAGCGTGATAAAAAATTATTTATTTGCCCCACTTTTTTCAGAGGCTATATTAAACATGGTATTTTATCTTATTTACTATAAGATTATTAGAAAAATTATGTATATACCAACATATAGAATTTAGGAATAAGTTATGAAAAAACAAAAAGAACAACGATTAATCTTAATTCAAGTTATTTTTGGCTTACTATTTATCGTAATTGCTATAAGACTTTTTTCACTTATGGTTAGCAAAGGTGACTATTATAGGGATCTTTCTGATAATAGGAAGGTCCAAGAAGTGGATGAGCTTGCTAGTAGAGGAAATATTTTGGATAGGAATGGAAATATATTGGCAACAACCATTCCTTCTTTTGCTGTTCAACTTTATAAGGATCAACTTATGAACTTGAGTCTTGATAAAAGACTAAAAGAATATAATAAGTTGGTTACAATAATGGAAGAGGCAGGAGTTAATTACAAAAATGACTTCAATATAAGATTAAATTCCTTTGAATATAAAACTGACAAAGATTACTTTAATGAAAAAAACACACCTGAAGATAAGGTAGTAGACCTTATCATAAAAAACAATTTAATACTTGATCTTGTAAAATCTACCAGAGATGATGGTGACTTGCAATATGAAACAATGAAGACTGTACTACTTGCACTCAAAAAAAGAGGAATAGATGTGCCAGTTTTAGTATCAAAATCAAATGATGGCAAACTAAAACTAAAATATACAGACAATGCAGAGGAAAAGCTAAAATCTATTGGCTTTACTTTGGAAGATGACCCCTTGGATGTTGTTGTAGCACAGATAAATGAAGATAGATCAGTCTTAAAAAATATCTTGGAAAATGCTCATGCAAGAAAGATAGCTTATGATATTTTAGGAGAAAATGATCTTAAAGATAATATTATATTAAAGGATTATGCAATAGCTGCAGATGAAGAGCTCTTACAAAAAAAGGCCAATTTGCACAAGGCTTATCCTAAGATAAATATGAAGACGAGTCCTTCCTATGATTTTTATCAAATAGTAAAAAATTCCTCTATGGAAAAATTACTAAAGACAGCTTCCATAAAAGATGACGGCTCCTATATAATACCAGCAGATATTTTAATAGAAGAGCTTGAAAACAAGGGTGTTTATGCAAATTTCACCACAGAAGTTATAACAGAAAATAGCGAAGATAAGAATATATATTCTGTAGACTTATCTTTTAAAAATCCTCAAGCTGGCGATCCTGTTGAAGAGCTAACTAGAATAGCAGAAGAAAATGGTCTTATAAAGGATTTGGTTATATCTAAAGATGTAAAATATTTGGCGCAAAATGCTAACACTCAAAATAATATATATCCATCTATAGATATTTCTGAAGATGATCCAAAGGATTGGAACTATACATTTAATATAGACAAGAAAAATTTCTACACCTACTATGCAAGTAAAGATAAAGTTAACGATAAGAAAAAAGCTGTAGATATATTAGATAAATCTAAAGATGCTAAAGAGGTTTTAGCTTATCTAAAATTAGTATCAAATATAGAAGAAAAAAATGATTATGTATCTATAGGAATGTTGACAATAGACAACCAAATTAACAGGCAAGGAAATTTTGGCTTTAGACCAATAAATTTGGTATATAATTTGGATGATGCCACTGTATTAAAAATCGAAGAGAATATAGACAGCAAAAGCGGTATAGAAGTTGCAACTATCCCTATCAGATATTATCCGAATAGAAATTTGGCAAGTCATATTTTAGGTTATATGGGACCTATAGCAACAGATAATGAGATTAATAAATATATCAAAGATAAGGGTTACTTAAATGATGAAATAATAGGGAAAACTGGTATAGAAGAATCTTATCAAGATAACTTGAGAGGAAACAATGGTAAATCTATAGTTACAGTTGACTCTTCAGGAAATAGAATAAAAACTTTATCCAGAACTCCTTCTCAACCAGGAGATGATATTTATCTATCAATAGATTTATCGCTTCAAGCTATGGCAGAAAAAGCTCTAAAAGGAGTAATTGATTCTGTAAGCGAAGGAAAAACCTATGAATCTGTCTATGGCAATACAAATCCAGCTAGCCTGGCACCCTATGCAAACTCAGGGGCAGTTGTTGTATCTAATGTAAAAACTGGAGAAGTTTTGGCTATGGCTTCCTATCCAAACTATGATCCAAATCTTTTTGCGACAGGAATCTCATCAAGTGACTGGCAGTCTTTACAAGTACCAGATGATGCTGGACCACTTGTTGCAAGGCCCATGCTAAATATTGCAAGCCAAATGGCAGTTATGCCTGGATCTACCTTTAAGCTAGTATCATCCCTTGCGGCTTTGGAAAAAGGTCTTGATCCCCAAAGACTTAACACAGATTATGGTTTCATTGAAGTAGGTAATAGGCGTTTTAACAACTTGCTTTGGACAGAAGAAGGAAGAACATGGGGTCAAGAAACACTCTATGATGCCATTAAAAATTCATGTAACTACTATTTCTATACCTTAGCTTTGGGAGAAAATCCAAAAGATGATACATCCTTGGGAGTAAAACTTGAGTTAAGTGATATTAGGTCAGCTGCCAAACAATTAGGGCTTGATCAAAAAACTGGTATCGAAATAAACATACCAAACGAGTCTATTGGAAATATTCCAAGTGTTGACAAAAAACTTGAAATTACCAAGGTTATGATGAAAAAATACTTGGATAAGAGCCTAAAAGTTTTCATAAAAGAAGGAACTACAAAATCTAAAAGTCAACTTGAAGAGGATACAGAAAAGATTGTTAAAATTGCCGATAAAAACTCTGGCATATCAAGAGATGATTTGATTGATATGCTTGATGAAATGGGCTATGATCCAGAAAAAATTCCCCAAGGAGATAGGGCAGGCTTGGCTGATACTTTAAAGTTTACCTACCTAAATCAAGCTACTTGGGATATTACAGATATGCTAAATATAGTTATAGGTCAAGGGCAAAACTCTTATACGCCTTTACAGTTAAACAGAGCCATATCTACCATATCTAACGGCGGTTATTTGAACAAGCTCACTTTGATTGATAAGATAACAAAACATGAAACCGAGGAAGTCTTATTTAAAAACCAAATTGAGAGCAAACAAGTACCAATTAAAGATCCAAAATATTTGGAAGATATAAAATATGGAACTTTGCTGGTAGCACAAAATAACAGTGTACTCAACAAGTTGCCTATAGAAATGGGAATTAAAACAGGAACTGCAGAAGTAGAAGGAAAAAATTCCGATGGAGTAGGCTATGATCCTTATGCTTGGATGATTGGATTTGCTCCTTATGATAATCCTGAAATTGCTATAAGTATAGTAATGACTCAAGGTAGTACTTCACACAATGTCGGACCAATTATGAGAGATGTTGTGGCAAAATACTTTGATATTAACAAAGAAACTATAGAGTACAATACAAATATGGCAAATCAAATAAATCAAAATGACCAAGTAAATCAAAACAATCAAGAAAGAGAACTTAACCAAAACCAAGAAGGAAGACCTACTAATCAAGGTTTTGCTGGCGATGGAGAATAGGAAGTGAGCAAATGAACTTATATCTTATTAATGGCGAAGAAAATGAGGAAAAAACTAAATTTGCAGCTCTTTTGGCTGATAAATTATCCCAAGATAAGAAAACATTAATCATAGCAACTCAAAGATCTGAGATATTTAATATAGAAGATTACTATAAAAAAGATGGAATGATAACCTATGATATTTGCGACTATTTTTTGGGCTATGTAGACATAGATACCATTATAAACAAGGCTTATGATAAATTAGACTTTATCATAAGTCCCCTTGTTAATGGCAAGTACCAAATTGAAAAAAAAGATATAGATAAACTTCTCGGAGAACTTTCCTATGACTTTCTAGTATTTGAAGATTTGGATGAAAGCTTCTTAGATCAAAAAATTATTATCGATATAATAAGTGAGGATAATTTGGAAGATGATTTAAAGGGTGACTATTACTTTATAAATAAGGCTTCAGCAAATTTTGATCAAAGGCTTTATAAAGATTTATTACTTGCAAAAAAAGGAAAATATCTTGGTTTTGTAAATGAAAATGGATCTTATAATAATATTTTGGATAATTTGTTAAACGATAGAGCTGAAGAAATCCCAAATATAGGATTTTTTGAAAAGTTAAAGATGAAATTTAAATCATGAAATCATATATATTTGTAGATAAAGAAAACAAAGCCTATGGCAAGATAATAGATGATAAGCTCTTAGAAATGTTTTTTTATAATGAAGATTTGGGCAATATTTATAGGGCCAAGGTTGTAAATAAAATAGATGCAATAAATGCTTATTTCCTGGAATATGAAACTGGGAAAGAAGCATTTTTAAAATCAAGCAAAAAATTTTCAATTGGAGACTCTGTCATAGGTGAAATTGTAAGAGAAGCTTCAAATAATAAGCTAGCTTTATTTTCTGTTAATTTTAAGCTTGAAACTGATAATTACGAAATCTATAGATTTCCTAGAGCAAAAAAGGCTATCCTAAAAGAAGGAAAAACAAAATCTAAAAAAGAATACAAGTATCTTAACGATTTGAGGGATAAGCTTGAAAAAGAAGAAAATTTTAAACCAACACCCAAACTCTTGTTTGAAAAAAATAGCAAAGACTTATATATAAAAAATCAAAAAGACTTAGAAGTAGTAGAAATATCAATTTTCCAAGATTCAATTATTAATGATGCCTTTAAAAACTTAAAAAATAATAAAATCTATTATGGTCATGTTTCCTTGATATTTGATGAACTTGAAACTTTGACTGTTATAGATGTAAATAGCTCAAAGGCAAAGGGAAGTCAAAAGCAAAATGATTTTTTTGATAAAGTTAACAAAAATATCCTAGAGCCTATAGCCTATAACTTAAAACTTAGAAATATAGGAGGTATGGTAATAATTGATTTTTTAAGAACTGAAAACAAAGAAAGCTTGGAAGAAGACTTTAAAAAACAACTTGATCATTATGGCCTAGTTTACCAGATATATGGTTTTACAAATATGGGACTTTTTGAATTATCCCTAAAAAGAAAAGGGGAAAGTCTTACAAGGTTATTAAAAGAAAAAAATATCTTATAAAAATGTTACTATCAGCTCATAAAATAAGCAGGCGCTGATAGTAATTTTTTTATCTTTCTGTAATTTTATTTTTCTAAAACTTTTTACTTGGAATATTTTCTCCTATATTCACTAGGAGTTATTTTATATTCCCTTAAAAATAATTTATTGTAATAGCTTTGTTGGCCGAAACCACATTCTAATGCCATTTCAGATATTTGTTGGTCATTATTTATCAATTTTTCTATACTTACTTCAAGCCTATATAAATTTAAAAATTCTATTGGAGAATTATCGGCGTATTTTTTAAAGATATTAGAACATTTACTTCTACTTATATTTGCAACAGATGCTATATCGTCAAGACTTATTTTTTCTGAAAAATTTTCATATATAAATGAAGTCATTTTCATAAATAAAACAATATCGGAACTAGACTTTTTATTGGCTATTTTTTTGGTTTTGATATAGCAGTATATTTCTTTAAACATAAGATGAATATAGGCTATAACAGAAAGTTCATAGCAAAGAGGTTTTTCTTTTTCGAGATAATAAATCTCATCTATAAGTTTGTTTATTTCCTTATTTAAACTTGTATTTGAATTTACTATGATTTGACTTACATTATCATTATTTAAAATTGGATCAATATATTTGTCATATATTTTTTTGTTGGCTGTAAAAAAAGATGGATCTATGAAAAGATTTTTAAAAGTACAGCCATTTTCATCGGCACATGAAATTCTATGCAATTGTTTTTTGTTGATAATACAAATATTGCCTTTTCTTATAGTAAATTTTTCTGAATTTACCATGCAATTCATATCTCCCTCATCTATTTTAATTACTTCAACATTATCTTGCCAATGAGTTAAGACATGCCTGTTTTTTATATCATCAAAATTTCCAATTCTTATAAAACTATTTTCCATTATTACTCCTAAAAACAAAATTGTATTAAAATAAAAGCAAATATTGCTATAATTTTTCTCTATTTAATAATATTATAATAACACAAGATGAATTTCTTGTACATAAAATATTTTAGGAGGAGTATATGAGAAGCTATACAACGTTTGATTTACAATATGCACACCGTTTTTTAAACTTTAGAGGTGAAGCCCAATATTTACATGGACATACAGGTAGACTTACTATTGAAGTTGAAGATAGCATAAATGAAGGTGTAAATATGGTTTATCCTTGCAATGAAATTAAAAAAGTAGCATGGAATTTATTAAGAAACTTCGACCATGCCTTAATTTTACGTGAAGATGATCCACTTCTTCCTGCAATTTTGGATGTTTACGAAAAACAAGGAATAAAAGAAGGAACACCAACAAATACTATGAAGGGTCCTGCTTTTAAAACAGACTTAGCAACAGCATATCCTGATTGTCGTTTAGTAGTTACAAAAGAAACTTTGACAGTTGAAGGAATGATAAAAATCGTTTATGATCTTTTAAAAGATAAGTTAAATATTGTAAAAATAACATTTACAAGTGGTGATAATGCTGCCTATGAAACATATGAAGTAAATACAGAAAAAAATCGTTGCCCAAAATGTGGTGTTGAATTAGATAAAGATGGCAAATGTCCAAAATGTGGATATAGTAAATAAAAATTTGTAAGTATAATTAAAGATAAGCTTCAAACTTTTCTATAAAGTTTGACTTTGTAAATCCTCCTGATAAGTTAATAAAATCAGGGGGATTTTACTTTGCCTAAAAAAGATTTGCGAAAAAATTTTATAGTAAATTCCAAGTCAAGTCTAAGTAAAAAAGCTAGAAAAATTATGACTTATTTTAGAATGATATGTTAAAAAATATTTATCAAAGCCTAAATTTATGCTACAATAATGATAATTAATATCATATGGAGGAAATTATGTTTAAGTCTTTCTTTGAAAATGTTATAAAACCAAAAGATAGTTTTGGTGGAAGATTGATGCTAAAAAGTATGAATAAGGGACATGAAAAATTGGCAAAATGGGGCAGATCTTATCTTGAAATTAAAAAAGATGATATCATATTAGATTTAGGATGTGGAGGCGGTCGAAATATAGAATATTTTTTGACTAAAGCTAATAAGGTCTATGGCATAGATTATTCCAAAACTAGTGTGGAAATGGCTAGTTTTTTAAATAAAGAAGCCATAAAAGAAGGAAGATGTAAGATTATAGAAGCTGATGCAAAAAATATTCCATTCCAAGAAAAGTCTATAGATATTATAAGTGCTTTTGAGACTATATACTTTTGGGATAATATCGAAGAATGTTTTAAGGAGATATATCGTGTATTAAAAGATGGTGGTATATTTTTAATTTGCAATGAGGGCGCTTTTAAAGAAGAAAAAAATATCAAAAAATGGCAAGAATTGCTAAATTTTACAGTCTATTCACCAACAGATTTAGAAAAAATGCTAACAAAACTTGGCTTTACATGTCAATATCATTTAGATAGAAAAAAGCAATTAGTATTTATAGGAAAAAAGTGAAATAGTGACAGTGCTTAATTAGTTTGGAGAGTATTATATATTTCTCTTACAGAAAATGGCAGAAATTATTATTTTATATGAAGTACCAATAGGGATTTTTTAAAACAGTATAAATGTAAAACTGTAATTTTGTGGGATATAGCTATAAATAAACAAGCTAAAATAAAAGTTTTATTAGCAATCATCGCATTTTAATTTATTATCATTACTAGCTAAAGAACGAACTTCGCTTGGGAGTTTTCCTTTGTATCTTTTATAATAAATAGAAAATTTGCTAGGGGATGAATAACCAACTGATTCTGCTATTTCTTTTATTGGAAGAGTAGTATTTAAAAGAAGAATTTCTGCCATATTCATTCTTTTTCTTTGAGTGTATTCTGTAATACTTTGACCATATTTTTCTTTAAATAAATTTTTTAATTTTGTCCCACTCATTTTAGATATTTTTTCAAGAGTAGCTTGCTTTACATTCATTGCGTAATGGTCTTCTAAAAATCTAGCTACCTCATCAAGCGCTTTATTATCATCAGATTCAATTTTATTTTTTTTCCTATTTAAGTAGGTATCTATCAATATACTTATCCACTCATTTGCCTTAGCTTTAAAGAAAAATTCAGCAGCGGGGCTATCCATCTTGCAATTTAAAATTTCCAAAGCCACTTTTTCTAAGGACCTTGTAAGTATTAGTTGATTTGTTTGAAGTAAATTCGAATAAAATGACTCTGGATCAATATTAATAGATGCTAGGTGTTTATTTAGAAGTTCTCTTTTAAATCCGATGGAAACAGCAAGATAATAACAATTCTCATGTAATAAAAATAGAAAGTCATCTTTTATATTGTCAAAATCAAGACTACATAAGGAGTTGGAAGTCAAAGTTTGATAAGGATTAAATTTCTCACCATTTGCACTGACAATATAGCTTGAGTAAATTGAAACATAGTCTGCCATACTATTAGCACTGTTTTGAATTACTTCTTCTCTGATATAAAAATCATGGATATCAATAATAAACCCATCTCCTTGATAAAACCAATACAAGCCTTCTGCATAAGTTGAATTATTTTTGCTCCAGCAAAATGTATGGCCTGCCCTTGAATACTTCATATTGTTTATACATTCATCTACTTGCATATATTCTTTTACAAAATCATAATAAGTCATAATAACCATATCCCTTTTAGACAATATTCCAATTAGCCTTACTTAATCAAAGCTATTGTATTAGTAATTATAACAGCTGTATAATAGAAAAGCAATGATAATTATTATCATATAAGCGAATTTCTATCTAAATGGAATATAAAAGAAAGGAGATGTGTTTTTGAAGATCTATAAAAAATTATTTACTTATGTACAAGAGATAAAATACCTTGGCTTATTTGCAATAGTATTTTCTGTTATATCTGCACTACTTACAGTATATGGATATTATTTAATTTACAAATTTCTATATAACTTAATAATAAGCACAGCTTTATCCAAAGCAGAAAGCTTAGCCTTAAAATCTGCTCTTATTTTAACATTGGGGGCAATATTTTATTTTGTTTCAGGAATATTTTCCCATATTTTGGGCTTTAGACTTGAAACTAATTTAAGAAAGAGAGGAATTGATGGCTTAGAGAAAGCAAGCTTTAGATTTTTTGACTTAAATCCTTCTGGGAAAATTAGAAAGATTATAGATGATAATGCTGCCCAAACTCACCAGGTTATAGCTCATATGATTCCCGATAGCGCTCAGGCGTTAATAACGCCTATTCTTATACTGGTACTTGGCTTTATAGTAAGCATGAGAGTAGGTATTACTTTACTTGCTCTTACCATAATTGAAGCCTTTATTTTAGGAGCAATGATGGGAGAGCAAGAATTTATGACAATTTACCAAGAAGCTCTAGCTAATCTTAGTGCGGAAACAGTTGAATATGTTAGAGGAATGCAAGTTGTAAAAATATTTGGTGCAAGAGTTGAGTCCTTTAAAAGTTTTTACAAGGCAATAAAAGATTATTCGAAATATGCCTATGAGTATTCTCTATCTTGTAAAAAGCCTTATGTTTGCTTTCAGCGGTTATTTTTTGGATTAATTGCCATCTTAATTATTCCACTTGTCTTTTTTTTGCAAAACTTAGGAAGTGACAAGATGATTTTGCTGGAACTTATCATGATTTTATTTTTAACAGGAGTCATGTTTGTTTCATTTATGAGAATGATGTGGTTTTCCTTGTACATTTCTCAAGGAAATTATGCTGTTGATACTTTAGAATCACTTTATGAGGATATGCAAAAAGACAAATTGGAAGATGGCAATATAAATAATTTTAAAAATTATAATATAGAATTTGACAAAGTAAGCTTTGCTTATAAGGATAAAGCAGTAATTGAAAATTTATCGTTTAGTTTAGAAGAAGGTAAGTCTTATGCACTTGTCGGTTCTTCTGGTTCAGGTAAATCTACCTTGGCAAAACTTATATCTGGTTTTTACAATGTTGATAAAGGAAGTATAAAAATAGGCGAAACTTCAATAGAGGAATATTCAAATGAAGCCCTAATTAAAGCTGTTTCCTTTGTTTTCCAAGATTCGAAACTTTTTAAGAAGAGTATTTATGAAAATGTAGCTTTGGCCAAAAAAGATGCGAAAAAAGACGAGGTTATGAGAGCCTTAAAATTAGCAGGCTGTGATTTGATATTAGACAAATTTCCTGAAAGAGAAAAAACTGTCATAGGTTCAAAAGGGGTTTATTTGTCAGGAGGAGAAAAACAAAGGATAGCAATTGCAAGAGCAATTTTGAAGGATTCTAAGATTATTATTCTGGATGAAGCACAAGCTGCAATCGACCCCGACAATGAGTATGAACTACAAAAAGCCTTCAAGAATCTTATGAAAGATAAAACAGTTATCATGATCGCTCATAGGCTCTCAGCAATTAAAAATGTAGATGAAATTCTTGTAATGGATAATGGAAAAATCATAGAAAGAGGATCTGATAAAGAATTGATGTCAAAAGATTCAAATTACAAGAAATTGCAAGAGAAATACCATAGTGCCAATGAATGGAGGGTTTTAAATGAAGAAGTTTTATAAAAAAAGATTTGCCCTTACTGATAAGGGAGCAAGCAACTTAACAAAAGCGAGTCTATCCTCATTTTTTGTTTACTGCATAAATATGCTTCCTGCAATACTACTTATGTTTTTTGCTCAAGAAGTATTGGAGGGAATCGACAAAAGCAAGGGCTTTTATACAATAATTTCAATTCTTACTTTGATAGTTATGTATATTTTACTTACTATTGAATACGATAAATTGTATAGCACAACCTATCAAGAAAGTGCAGACCTAAGAATTAGAACAGCGGAAAATTTATCAAAATTACCTCTATCATATTTTTCAAAGCATGATATTTCCGACCTATCACAAACAATCATGGCTGATATTGAAGGTATAGAGCATGCAATGAGCCACTCGATGCCCAAAGTAGGCGGCATGGTACTTTTTTTCCCTCTAATATCCATCATGATGTTAATAGGCAATGTGAAGATGGGTTTGGCTGTGATTATTCCATCACTTTTTAGTTTTATATTCATACCTTTATCAAGGAAATATCAGGTTAAAGGGCAGAAAAGATATTATGATATTTTGAGAGAAAATTCAGAAAACTTTCAGGAAAATATTGAAATGCAAATGGAAATTAAAGCCTATGGCTTATCAGAGGAAATTAAAGAAAAGCTATATAAAAATATGGATAAAAGTGAAAAGATACACTTAAAGACGGAAAAGACAAATATTTTAATTATGTCACTGTCTACAATATTTAGTTTTATATCTCTAGCACTTGTAATACTTGTAGGAGTTAATTTGATAATAAATAAAGAGATAAACAATCTCTATCTTATAGGGTATTTATTGGCAGCTATTAAGATAAAAGACGGTCTTGATGCATCTAAAGAAGGCCTAATGGAAATATTTTATTTATCACCAAAGATTGAAAGACTAAAAGAAATTCAAAATCAAGATCTTCAAGAAGGTGATGACTATAATCTACAAAAATTTGATATTGATTTAAAAGATGTTGAATTTTCTTACAATAAAGATGCAAAAGTTTTAAATGGGCTAAGCTTTAAAGCTAAACAAGGGGAAGTTACAGCTCTTGTTGGGCCGAGTGGTTGTGGCAAAACAACTATCTTGAAACTCATATCAAGACTTTACGATTATGATAAGGGACAAATCCTAATTGATGGTAAGGATATTAAAGAAATATCTACTGAATCTCTTTTTGACAAGGTGTCTATAGTTTTCCAAGATGTTCTTCTCTTTAATCAAAGTGTTATGGAAAATATAAGAATTGGCAATCAAAGAGCAAGTGACCAAGAAGTTAAAAGAGCAGCAGAACTTGCCAATTGCATGGACTTTATAGAGAAAATGGAAAAAGGTTTTGATACAATTATTGGCGAAAATGGTGCAGAATTATCAGGTGGAGAAAGACAAAGATTATCAATAGCTAGAGCCTTTTTAAAAGATGCACCTATTCTTATACTGGATGAAATTGCAGCAAGTCTTGATGTGGATAATGAAAAGAAAATTCAAGACTCACTAAATAAACTGATAAAAGATAAAACAGTTCTTATAATTTCACACAGAATGAAATCCATAGAAAATGCAGATAAGATAGTAGTTTTGGAAAATGGAAAAGTGGAAAGCACAGGTAAGCATGAAGAGCTTCTGGAAAAATCTAGAGTTTATAAGAATTTAATAGAAAAAACAAAAATGGCAGAAGAATTTATTTATTAGGAGGAATGTATGGATAATAAAAAATTAAAAGTAAAAGATTTGGTAACAATTGGAGTATTTGGAGTAATATATTTTGCCCTGATGTTTAGCGTTGGGATGATGGGCATTATTCCTATACTGTTTTTAATTTACCCAATGGCTTTAGGGATAATAAGCGGTCCAGTAGTTATGTTATTTATGGCTAAAGTGCAAAAATCATGGGCACTGTTTATTTTTGGTATGCTAACACCACTTGTTATGGTTCTTATGGGCCATACTTATGTAGTTGTAGTTTTATCTCTTATTGTTATGATAATAGCTGAATCAATTAGAAAGCTTGGTAACTATAATTCCTTTAAATATAATATGCTAGCTTATGGCGTATTTTCTACATGGATATGTAGTTCATTAATGCAAATGCTCCTTGTTAAAGAAAAATATATACAGATGAGTATAGCTATGATGGGAAAAGATTATGTAAATGCTTTAGATAGATTAATAACTTATCCACACATGGCCCTTGTATACTTAGGAGCTTTTCTTGGTGGTATTATAGGAGCTTATTTAGGAAAAGCGCTCTTAAACAAGCATTTCAAAAAAGCGGGTATTGTCTAATGCCTGCTTCTTTAAGATCCAGTTTTAATCCAAATCCGATAACAAATTTATTTGTCGTCTTTATGACTGGATTAACCGTAATTAATAGTATTAATATTTATTTTGAATGGGGGATTATTTTTATTATAGGCTTACTATTTTATCTTAACGGATACAAAAAATATTTCTTTAAATGGATAGTCTTATCAATCCTTTTATTTTCCTTACCTAATTTTATGGTGCTTTCAAACTTAAATTCAGTTTTAAAAATGTTTTTGAGCATACCAATTGTTATAAGAATGTTTATCTTACCCTTTATGGCAGCAAGCTTTATGATTAAGACATCAGATGTAGGAAGTATTCTTTCATCAATGGATAAACTTAAAATTCCAAAAAATATTTCTATACCAGTAGCAGTCATGTTTAGGTTCTTTCCTTCCTATAAAGAAGAAAAGAAAAGTATAAAAATAGCAATGAAGATAAGAGGTATAAGCTTTAAAAATCCAATTAGGTATTTTGAATATATAACAGTCCCTTTACTTATAATATCTTCAAATATTGCAGATGATATTGCAAAAGCGGCAGAAACAAAAGCTATAGAAAATCCGATTGCTAAGACAAGGTATATTCCAGTAAAAGTTAAAGCGATTGATTTTATATATTCTTTAACTATTTTAGGACTTATTGTTGGAGGATGGATATGGTAGAAATTAAAAATCTAATACTTAATTATGGTAAAGAAAGGGTACTAGATAATATATCTGTCTCAATCGATAACGGAGAATGCGTATTATTTACTGGTAAAAGCGGGAGTGGAAAATCATCCTTAGTAAATTCTATTAACGGTCTTGCCCAAAGATACGATAATGCAAAGACAAGGGGAGAGATAATAATTGATAATAGAAATATAAATGATATGGAACTTTATCAAATATCTATGATTATTTCTACCGTTTTTCAAAATCCAAAAACATATTTTTTTAACGTAAACACTACTTTAGAATTGCTTTTCTACTTAGAAAATATTCGGCTTTCAAGAGAAGAAATGGATAAGAGATTAAAAGAAATGCTTGAAGTTTTCGATATAAAGGAACTTTTAAATAGAGATATCTTTAAACTTTCTGGCGGCGAAAAACAAATACTATGTATTGCCTCTTCTTATATAGCTGGTTCAAAAATTATAGTTATGGATGAACCATCTTCAAATCTAGATAAAGAAAGTATAGATGTTTTAAAAAATATGATTGCTATCCTAAAGAAAAAAGGCGTAAGTATAATTGTAGCAGAGCACAGAATTTATTACTTGATGGATATAATAGATCATGTTTATTTGATTGATGATGGAAAAATAAAAAAAGAATTTAGCAAAGATGAATTTAAGAAATTGAGTAAAAGAAAGTTAAATGACTTAGACTTGAGAGATAAAGACGTAACTGAGCTTAAAGTTTCTTCTTTAGGGGATAAGGGAGAATTTGAAATAGAAAAACTTTGCTATAAGTTTCAAAGCAAAGATAGGTCATTAGCTTTAAACAATCTTTCCTTTAAGCTTGGAAAAATTTATGGTATAGTTGGCTTAAATGGACGTGGGAAGTCGACACTTTTAAGATCTTTGATTGGAGTAGAAAAAAATTCAGAAGAAATAGTGTATTTTAAAGGCAAAAAATTATCCAAAAAAGAAAGACTTAAAAATTCATCTTTGGTCATGCAGGATGTAAACCACCAGCTATTTACAGACCAAGTGATTAATGAGCTTAGTTTAGGAATAAAGAATATTGATAAGGAAAAGGCAGAAACTATTTTAAAAGATTTAGGATTATTTGATATAAAAGAAAAACATCCAATGAGTTTGTCAGGAGGAGAAAAGCAAAGAGTAGCGATAGCATCTGTTTTATGTAAAGATTCGACATTTATATATTTCGATGAACCGACAAGCGGTATGGACTATTCAAATATGATTAAAATATCAGACTTGATTAAAAAATACAAAAGTAATGATAAAATAATTTTTATAGTTTCTCATGATTATGAGTTTTTAAATGAAGTGGCAGATGCAATATATGAGCTGTAAATAAGGATAAGGAAATAGTTATGGAACTAAAATTTGAAGGTGAAATTATACAAAATGGAAATATGGATGCAGGATACGTTATTGTTCCCTATGATATAAAAGAAATTTTTGGAAAAGGTAGAATCTTGGTCCATGCGACTTTTGATGGCTATCCTTATGATGGCCAAGTTGTAAGAATGGGTATGCCAAATTATATAATAGGAATTAGAAAAGATATAAGAAAGAAAATAGCAAAGAGCTTTGGCGATAAGGTTGAAGTTACTATAAGGCAAAGATGACTAATAAGACTAAAATTTATTATAAAAACTTAAAAGATGAAGACTTATGTAAGTGTTCTTATTGTAGAAATTATAGGGACAATATAGAAAAGCTATATCCACTTTTAGCTAAATATTTAAAAGATTTAGGAATTGATATAAAAAAACCATTTGAAACAAATCCATGGGAAATAGAAAATGGAGAAATAATATATATCCTGTTCAATATGTGCTAATGGGAAATAAAAAAGAGTTCAAAGATATAAAAATCCAAGATGTAGAAATACACTTGGCTAAGTCATATCCTGATACAGGAATAGAAGAAGACCATTTTCTTATAGACTTGTATCCAATAAAATTACCGTGGAATATAGAGAAAGAGTATTGATATAATAAGCCTAAAATTTTATAGAGTAATTTAATTAGTAAGACCTCTTGTATAAAACTGCTATACATAGGTCTTTTTTTATAGTATGCTATTAGAATAGGAGCGGTTATGAAAAATAAATTAAAAAATCTATTAACTTATGCAAAATCTATCTTTCTGATTGGCGTTGTGATTCTAGTTATTTTTGAAATTTCTAAGCTTAGAAAAGAAATTTCTGTAGCAGATCTAAAGATGATTATGGAATCTTTGGGAATTTTTAAGCTTATACTAATAGGCTTATTTGCTTTACTTGCAATTAGTCCAATGTTAAACTATGATTTTTTGTTTTCAAAAATGTTGGGCGAGAAAAGAGAAAATAAGTATATAATTGAAAGATCTATAACAATCAACACTTTCAATAATTTGATTGGCTTTGGTGGCTTGGTTAATATAGGTCTTAGGGCAAATTATTTTGAACAGGCTGATAATAAATCAGCTTTTGTAAAGATTATAGTTAAATCTTTCTTGTTTTATTTTACAGGCTGTTCTTTTTTGTCATTACTTGGTTTAACTTTTGTTATTGTTAGTAGAGATAGTATAATTTTAAATTTTTGGCCTATACTTGTTGGAGGTATCTTATATTTTCCACTGGCATTTATTATTTCAAAATTTAAAAATGATGAAAAAATAAGTTTTAGCAATGAATACGCTATAAAGTTTGCTTTAACTTCAATTTTGGAATGGTCAGCAGCTTTTTTGACCTTTAGCTTGATTGGCTTTCTTTTGGGGATCAAGTTTAATATTTTTGCTTTAATGGCAATTTTTATAATATCCAATTTAACTGGAATTATTACCATGGTACCAGGTGCAATAGGATCTTTCGATTTGCTGTCCCTTAGCCTTTTGACTTCTTATGGGATAAATAAAGAAGTAGTTTTATCTTGGCTTTTGCTTTATAGGTTGTTTTATTATGTGATCCCATTTTTTATAGGCTTGTTCTTCTTTATTAAAAATTCTGAAAATATCTTTATTTTAGCAAAAGATGAACGTGGGGCAAAACTAGTGTAGAACGCAAGTGATATTGTCATAGTAGAAACACAAATAAATTTGTCAGTAATTCAATTAAAAATATTGTAAAATTATCTCTTAGGAGGTAATTGAAAATGAAAAAGGTGGATTTGACTATGAATGAGTATTTTGAA
>JAQYEZ010000007.1 GCA_028723425.1 Peptoniphilaceae bacterium
TATTTTTACTGACATTTTAATTTGCGCTTGACAGTTTTTTCTTCTTTACTTTTATTTTTATTTAAAAAAACATAGCTGACTTTTTTAAACCAGCTATGCTAGTATATTAAATATTTTTCTTCTTGTCAAATTTTTTTTGAAATTTTGAAAGCAGGTACTACATAGTAGGCTGCTAATGATGATATCATCGATTCTTGCCCTATCCTCATATAGGGTGAAGATAGTTTATTGTTATATACGAATAAGCCTGTTACTGTTGAAAAGTCCTCTAGGTCTACTTCTTTTTCATCTTTAAATTTGATAAATTTCATTGGTTCTACAGTATAGTATTCTTGGTAGATATAATCTAAGTCTTTTATTTCTTCAAGTTTTTCTTTGAAAGCTTCTTCTGTTAAATCTTTCCCTATGAATACCCCGTGGGAAGCGTAGCCTTGTTTTGGTTTTAGTATATATTTGTCCTTATTTTTTATTATTTGGTCTTTATTGTTATAAGCAAAGGTCTCTGTAAAGGGTATATGCTTTGTAATAAAGTCGTTTTCTTCTTGGCTTAGAATCTTTTTTGTTTGATCGAGCCTTAGTATTCTAAAGATATCTTTTGTATAGAAGATGCTTGTTCTAAGTGAGCCAATGGAAGTAAATTCTCCATTTAGGTAGGAGTCTATAAAGTCTTGGCATTCTTGTTGATGGTCTATTAAATCGCTTGTTACTAGCCTTCTGTACACTAGGTCTATTTTCATGTCATCTGCATATAAGCTGCCATTTTTTCTTTTTAAGTCTCTTACATCAACTATTTTTGCCTCTATCCCTTTTTCTTTGAATAGTTTTTGAATTTCTTCAAACTCAATATTGTCAAATTCTATTATGTCTACTATAGCAACATTAGGTTTTTTTGTATCTACTTCTTTATTGTAAAGTTCTAGTATAGAGTCTACTACCCCTTCTAGAGAATTGTTTTTTTCAAGCTTGTATGATTTTGAGAAATCCTCATATATTTTACTTTCCATATATATCTTGGCTAAAGCTAAATCTTCAAGCATAGCACTTGATCCGTCTGTATTTATTTCACAGAATTTGAAAGAGTCTTTATTATCATACATTATGTCTATTCTGGCTATGGGTATGTCTATAGAATAGCCAGGATCTTTTAAAATTAGTTTTTCTGTTAAAGGATCAAAGTTAAATATTTTCCTATAGTCTTCATCTTCTACATATTTTTTTGTAACCTTTTTTGCTATAGACATGAAAGTTTTAATGATTTTTTTATATTCTTTTTCTGTTTCCTCATCATAGAAAAAACCTTGGTAAAGAGTAGGAACTTCTTCTTTTTTGTAAGTTGCTCCAAAAGGTATTCTTTTTTTAAGTGATTTTTGATAATCCTTATAGTAATTTTCTGTATTTTTTTGAATTAGTTTGTAGTATTGGTTTGCGTATTTATCATTAAACATTAATTTTTGTTAATTCTCCTCTTCCGGCAAATAGTTTACTATAGAAACAAATTTGCCTTCTTTGTTTTTTATCCTTCTAATTTTTTTGTCAAAGTCTATTCTCTTCATCCATACGATCTTATCACAACCTAAGCAGCGAAGCTTCATATCGGCTCCCATTCTTTCTATTTTCCGCAAGTTTTGACCACAAGGATGGCCCTTTTTTAGGGTGACTATGTCATTTATCTTGTACTTTTTCATTTCTTCTCCAAAACACTTGCTTGTATTTTTCTATTTTCAAGTTCTTCTTTTATTAGTTCTCTTGTTTTTCTTTTAACTTCATATTGGTTTCCTTCAAGGACTAGGGCTGTTAGCTTTACTTTATAAGAAAGATCTTGCATATCTTCTATTCCCAAAAACCTGGGTTTTTCTATAAAAATATTTTCAAAGCCTTTTATTTTTAGAAGTTTGGCTGAGACTGTTTTACAAATGTCTCTAACTTGGTCAAGGCTAGTATCATAGGATACGGAAAAAGTAACTTCTGCTCTTTGGGGACCTCTATTGTAGTTTTTGATATTTTGGATTTGTGAATTTGGTATTGTGTGCAAAGACCCATCATAATCCCTAATTTTTGTTAATCTAAGCCCTACACTTTCTATAGTTCCAGAAATACCAGCACATTCGACAAAGTCTCCAACCCTTATTACATCATCAATTATCATAAACATTCCCTTGATGAAGTCTTGAATTATGGATTGGGCCCCAAAAGCTATGGCTATACCTCCAATTCCAGCTGTCGCTATGATAGATCTTGTATTTATTCCAAGCATATCAAGGATAATTATCACTACAATAAAGCCAATTATAAACCTTACAACTGAACTTAGGGCTTTGGATAAGGTTTCAACCTTGGCAGAATTAAGAGGATTTTTCCTTTCATTTTCCTCAAAATACTTGTTTATTATTTTTTGGAAAAAATTAAGTATTAGTTTTCCTCCTATTCCTATCAAGACTAAGACTATTAAATTTTGGATTGTTTGATTTTTTGTTATTTCATTAAACATATAAGCCCTTGATTTTATTCTTAATTTCTTTTGCCAAATTTTGGTGAAAAGTCTCACCCATATGAGTACCATCAATAAATTGCGGGATTATAAACCTTGAATCTACAATATTATATCTATCTTTATACAATTTATCTGCCAAATCATCTATCTTATCATTTATCATCTTATATAAGGGATATGTCTCTTCAACTTCAACATAGGGAGGTATTATTACAAGTTTAAGCTTGGCCTTAGCTTTTTTTAGTATACTTTTTATATTTTCATAAGCAACTTCAGCACTAATACCTGCATAAAAGTCATTTGTTCCACCAAAAACTATAAAAATATCCAAATCTTTCTTTGGAACTCTTTCTAGCATCTGTCCTGTCATGTTCCCATTTATGCCCAAGTTTTCAACTTGAAAACCCGCTTGTTTCAAAAAGCGGGTGTAGTTTTTATTTACCAAGAATCCTTCTGTAAAGGAATCTCCCAAACATGTTATTCTCATAATTTTTTTAATACCAAGGCCGTTCTTGATGGAATATATATTTCTATTCCGTCATAGTCTGTATTTTCTAATCTCTTGCTAGAATAAACTACATCATGAGAAATTCTTGCAAGTCCCCCAAACTCTTCTTGGTCTGTATCAAGTATTACCTTAAAATCTCCAAGATCGTGGATTGGAATAGCAAAAGAGTCGTAGGAATTTTGTGGATGGAAGTTAAAGATATAAATCAAATCACCATTTCTATAGGCTATTATTTTTCTATCATTATCAAGCCATAGTCTAAAAATAGTATTTCCTTGTTGCTTGTTTTCTTTTATTTGGTCAAGCATTTGTTTATCCCATTTTTTTAGCCAGTCATATTTTAAATTGTTAGCATCTGCCAAAGACCATTGTCTTCTTGCATAGTCGTAAGAATAGCCATTGCCTTCTCTAGGAAAGTCTATCCATTCGGGATGACCGAATTCATTGCCCATAAAGTTTAAGTAGCCATCAGCTCCCATGCTTATAGTAATCCACCTAATCATTTTATGTAAAGCTATAGCCCTATCGATGATAAAATTCCTATCATCCTTTGTCATATGCCAATACATTTCTTTATCTGCCAATCTAAACATAGCGGTCTTGGAACCAACCAAGGCTTGGTCATGGCTTTCTACATAGGCAATTCTTTTTTCTTCTGGCCTTGATGTAGATAATTCATACCACATATGGCCCATATCCCAATCTTCATCTCTTTTTTGAAGAGATTTTTCCCAGAAATCTGGCATACCCATGGCAAGCCTATAGTCAAAGCCTATACCGCCATATTCTATAGGAAGACACATTCCTGGCATGCCTGACATATCTTCTGCTATAGTAATTACATTTTTCTTTACTTCTCTTGCTAATTCATTGGCAAGTTGTAAATAATTTATAGCTTCTATATCTGTATTCATAGAGAAATATTTGGAATAAGAATCAAAGGATACTCCTCTTCCATGATTTTTGTAAATCATAGAAGTAACCCCGTCAAACCTAAAGCCATCAAAATGGTATTCTTCTAGCCAATATTTTACATTTGATAAAAGAAAATGTGCAACTCCTGGTTTTTTATAGTCAAATAATTTGGAATCCCAATCAGGATGTTCGCCCTCAGCTCCTTCGTGGAAGAATTGATAAACTGTTCCATCAAATTCATTTATACCTTCTGCTGTATTTTTTATAGAGTGAGAATGAACGAGGTCCATAATTACATTAAGCCCCATATTGTGGGCCTTGTTTATCAAACTTTTTAAATCATAATTTTCTCCATACCAAGATGAGGCTGCAAAGAAATTGGAAACATGATAGCCAAAAGATCCATAATAAGGATGTTCTGCAATTCCCATTAATTGAATGGTGTTGTAACCTGCTTCTTTGATTCTAGGTAGGATATTTTTTTCAAACTCTTCATAGGTCCCAACTCCACGTTTTTCTTGGGCCATGCCTATATGGGCTTCATATATTAAAAGATTATCTTTTTGTATTTTAAAATCTTTATCTGTCCATTTAAACTTTCTTCTAGGATTCTCTAGTATGGCTGCATAATCTAGATTTTGGTCTCTTTCTACCCTAGTAGCATAAAGAGGGATTCTATCTTTTATTGAATGACCATCATCAACCATAACCTTATATCTTGACTTATGAGGAATAGTCCTGATTCCTTTGATAAAAATTTCCCAATCTTCATCATTAATTTTTTTCAATGGATGAGAATGCCTGTCCCATGAGTTAAAATCTCCAATTAGGTAAAGTCCTTGGGCATGGGGAGCCCATTCTCTGTAAACCCAACCGCCCTTTACCTTGTGCATACCGTAATACTTATGACCGTTTGCATAATCTAATAAAGACGATTTGCCGATAAGTCTTTGTTTTTGCTTTTTATATTCTGACATCCTTAAGTCTATATCAGCCTTGTAATCTTTTATCCATGGGTCAATTTCTAAAATTTTCCAATCAGCCATCTTTGTCCTATTCCTTTCCCTAAAAATTTATATATAATATAATTATACCCTTAATATTCGTTAATGCACTAAAGCTCTTTTTCTTATATTTAACTATTTATTCCCTAGAATTTTAGAAAAACAAGGAGACTTCTAGGATGAGCTAAGGCTAGGTCCATCTTAAAATCTCCTTGCAATTTTATTTATCCTTTATTTTTCTTCTTTTTTAGATTCTTCTATTATCTTTTCTGTAAGATCCTTTGGAACTTCATCATATCTTTCAAATTCTACAGAAAATGATCCTCTAGCTTGTGTCATAGATCTTAAATCTATTGAATAGCTTAAAATTTCAGCTTGTGGAGCTTCTGCAAGTATAACTTGAGTTCCATCTTCTTGTGGATCCATACCCAAGATTCTTCCACGTCTTTTGTTCATATCTCCCATTACATCACCCATATTAGCTTCAGGAACTCTTATTTCAAGTTTCATTATAGGCTCAAGTAGGATAGGTTTTGCCTCTTCTATACCTTTTTTGAAAGCTATTTTTGCAGCTGTCTTGAAGGCTTGCTCATTAGAATCTACTGGGTGATAAGAACCATCATAGAGTGTAGCCTTGATTCCTGTAACCTTGTAGCCAGCAAGAGGTCCCTTGTCCAAAGATTCTCTCAAGCCTTTTTCTACAGCTGGGAAGTAGTTTTTAGGAACAGCTCCACCAAAGACTTCTTCGTAAAACTCAAATTCTACATCTGTTGGCTCAAATCTAATAAATACATCACCAAATTGACCAGCTCCACCAGATTGTTTCTTGTGTCTACCTTGAACATCAGATTTGCCTTTGATAGTTTCTCTGTAAGGAATTTTCAAATCTACTACCTTGGCATTTACAGAATAATTATCCTTCAATTTGTCAAGTAAAACATCAAGTTGAACATTGCCCAGTCCAGAAAGAATCTCTTGGTGAGTTTCTATATTTCTTGTATCTGTAAAGGTAGGATCTTCCTCTGATAGTTTTTGTAAAGCTTCAGAAATTCTATCCTCATCATTTTTACTTACTGCCTCAATAGCATAGGATAAAACCGGTCTTGGATATTTAATTTTTTTGTATTCAATTATATTTTCTTTAGTACATAGACTATCACCTGTTTGTGTCTTATCAAGTTTTGTAAAGACTCCTATATCTCCAGCCACAACTTGGTCTGTTTTTATTTGTTCTTTACCTCTCAAGAAGAATAAGTTAGAAGCTTTCTCTGTTGTTTTCTTTGTAGAATTATACATAGGGTCATCTTTTTTAATAAGACCTGATAAAACTTTGAACAGAGAAATTTTACCAACAAAGGGATCTGCTATAGTCTTAAATACTACAGCTGAGAAAGGAGCATTTACAGACACTTCAAAGCCTTCATATTCATCCTTAGGTCTAAAACCTATATTAGCAGCTACATGGTCTGGTGATGGCATATATTTTTCTATAATCTCAAGAAGAACACTTACCCCAATTCCCTTTGTAGCAGATCCTGCAACAAGTGGAACAGCTTTTCCTTCAAGTATAGCCTTAGAAAAACCATGTCTAAACTCTTCTTCTGTAAATTCTTCTCCTCCGAAATATTTTTCCATCAACCTATCATCTGACTCTGCTATTACTTCAAGGATTTCCTCATAAACTGTATTAACTTCTTCAATCCTCATTTCTGGGATTTCTATTTCTTCTCTTTCAAACCCCTTATACTTATAGGCTTTCTTGTCAATTACATCTATAATTCCTTCAAAGTTTTCACCCTCTCCAATAGTAAGAGTTAAAGGTATAATTTTTTTGCTAAATTGTATGTGTAAGTCACTAACTACCTTATTAAAATGAGCATTTTCTTTATCCAATTTATTTAAGAAGATAATTCTTGGTAAAGAAATTTTTTCTGTATATTTCCAATATTTTTCTGTTCCAACTTCAATTGAATTTTCTGAATCTATTACAAATAGGGCAGATTCACTAGCTCTTAAGGCATTTAATACTTCGCCTTCAAAATCAAAGAATCCTGGAGCATCTATGAAATTTATTTTATATCCTCTATCTTCAACTGGAATAAGAGATGTTTGAATAGAGTTTTTTCTTTTAATCTCTTGTTTCTCATAATCTGATACAGTTGTTCCGTCTGCTACACTGCCAAGTCTTTTTATTACGCCTGTTTTATACAAAAGGCTTTCTGCCAATGTTGTTTTACCACTGGCAGAATGCCCTACCAAGGCCAAATTCCTAATTTTTGATGTTTCGTAATTCTTCATATCTACCTCCAATGTGAAAACATTTTAATTATATCTCAAAAGATTATATACCCATTATATAGCAATAGTTAATATTTTACCATACTATTGATAAAACGTTTTTCCTAAAAAGGCTAAAAAGAAAATATTGTGCAAAAATAAAAAGAAAATAAAAGCTATCTGATCCAGTAATTACAAGGCTTGCAAGACTTTTTGCCTTTCTTTACTGTTAAACTTAAAAAATCGTGCTATCAAGAATTTGCCAATAGCTATTTTCTTTTATTGCATAATTCATTAATAAAATCTAATTAACCCCCAAAATTCCAAATAGGACTTGTGGGGGTTAAATCATTTCTTTTTAACTTTTTTTCTTATTTTTTTGAAAAAAGACCTTTTATTCCCTTTCCTACTATTTCAAAAAAGCCTAAAGACCTTCTAAGATTTTCATCTTTTATATATTTGTTTATAGCTCTTAGGGTTTTTTTGTTATCTCTGGTAGAGAAAGGAAAAGTTCCATTTCTTTTGGTATGGATGGCAAATCTTGGTATTTTTTTCCTAAATATAACGGAAGCTGATACCATTTCCACCTCATTCCAAGGGATTTGTATATAATCTTCTGGATTTCTTTGGCTATAAAATTCAAAAGCCTTATCTCCTATTACTACATCCCCATTTGATGTTAGACCAGAAAGACTTGTAGCCTTTATGGTTAAATCTATTTTTTTATTTTGTGATACAGCCATCTACATAATACCAAAGAATCTAGCAACTATACCAATTACAAATAGCACAAGAATTATAGCAATTGGTGATACGTTTTTCTTTAGAAGTTTGCAGATTCCAAGGGTCAATAGTAATGGAACAAGTCCTGGAACAAGAGAATCCAAGTTTTGTTGTAAGGTTGTTACCTTGATTGGGTCAAGTGCTGTTGCTCCAATTTGGCTATATTGAGTTAGGGCTTGTTTGATACCTTCTGTTCCATCTGGTAAGTTTGCCCAATCTATAAATGAACCTGCTTGTTGGGTAATTTCTGAAACATTAACAGTAAAGTTAATTGACACCCATCTTTGTACAAGAGCTCCAACAATAAACATACCAAGTATAGATGCTACAAGGGTAACTTTTCCTAATAGACCACCTGAAAGGTCTTTTGTAATCTCGCTTCCTACATTGTAACCAAATTCTTGTGTCTTCCATTCAAAGATATATCTAATTAAGTTCCATACTATAAAGAATAAAAGTGGTCCAAGTGGATTTCCTGAAAGAGCTATAGATGCTCCCAAGGCACCAAGAATTGGTCTTGCTGTAAACCAAAATACAGGATCTCCTACACCTGCTAAAGGTCCCATCATACCTACCTTAACACCTTGGATAGCCTTATCTTCTATAGGAGCCCCATTTGCTCTTTCTTCTTCCATAGCTAGTGTTACTCCTAGGACTGGAGAAGATACATAAGGGTGTGTATTATAAAATTCCAAGTGTCTTTTTAAGGCAGCTATTTGATCTTCTTTGTTTGGATAAAGCTTTTTGATAGCAGGTATCATTGAATAACACCAACCACCATTTTGCATACGTTCATAATTCCATGAACCTTGAAGGAATTGATGACGGTTACATACTGCTTTACGATCTTTTTTTGATAAGGTTATTTTTTTTGTAATATTTTCAGTCATAATTCTCCTCCTTAATAGTCATTAATTATATCGCCTAGTGGATCTCCTGTACCGTTATTGTTACCTGATCCACCTGACTCTTTAAGTTTGATATAAACTAAGGCAATAACTACACCTATAGCACCAAGAGCCATTAAAGTTAAGTTATCTATTGTAGCTACTACAAAGCCCAAAGCGAAGAATGGCCATGTTTCTTTTGTACTCATCATGTTGATAACCATAGCATAACCTACAGAAGCAACCATTCCTCCACCTACAGCCATACCTCCTGATAGCCACTCTGGCATTTTTGATAATAAGTCTGTCACAGCTTGTGGTGATATGAAACAAAGCATAGCAGCAGGGATTGCAATTCTTAGACCTTGAACAGCTATAGCAGCTATATGTAAGCCTTCTATAGCTTTAAAGTTCCCTGTTTCTGCTGCCTTATCCATACCATGAACTATTGGAATAGCTATAGTTCTTGCTACCATAGTTAAGAATAAACCTGCAACTGAAAGTGGAATAGCTAGGGTGATAGATGTATTAATCGCCTTATCTACATTTGCTCCATTTCCTGTTAAGGCTAAAACCATTATAATTGCTGATGCAACTGATGCTAAAGCAGCATCTGGGGCAACAGCAGCACCGACGTTTGCCCAACCCAAAGCAATCAATTGTAGAGCTCCACCTAATTTAATACCTTCTGACAAATGACCTGTCACAAGGCCAATCAGGGTACAGGCTACTATTGGTTGATGGAATTGGAATTGGTCTAAAACACCTTCCATACCTGCTAGGAAGGCAACTAAAATTACTAATATAATACTAAGTGTTGACATAATTCCTCCTATTTCATTTTTAACTCTTCTTTGGCCTTGGCCAAGATTTTATTAAAGTTGTCTGGACTATCTCCAGGTACTTTTCTAACATCAATTTTTACACCTTTGGCAAGGATTTCTTCAAATGTTTTTACATCTTCTTCTCCCATAGAAACTGTAGATGTAACATAAGCTTTACCTTGTGAGTGAGCCATAGAACCAAGGTTTATAGTATCTAAGTCAACTCCCATATTCATAAGTTCAAGGGCATCTTGTGGTGTTTGGAACAAAATCATAGCCTTAGTAAGACCAAATCTTGGATCTTTGTAAATTTCTGCCATTTTCCAAATTGGTACAACATGGGCTTTTACCCCTGGAGGAGCCGCTTGCTCAATCATTGTCTTTCTTAATTCATCGGCTGCAACATCATCTGAAACAACGATAATCCTGTCAGGATTGGTTAATTTTGTCCAAGATGTAGCAACTTGACCATGAAGAAGTCTGGTGTCTATTCTTGATAGGACAAATTTAATTTGTCCATCTCCAAGCACTGTTCCCTCTGGTATAGAAGTAGCCTTTGTTGCTTCATTTACCTCTATACTTTCCCTTACTTCTTTTTTTGGCATAAGTTCTTCTGGTTGAATTTTAATTCCTTCTCTAGCTGCTTCTATTATAGCTTGAGCAACATCGTGAGAAGATTCAGAAGAAAGCCTTGCTCCTAAAGCTTCAATCAACATAGGAAGATTTAAGCCAGTAACTATAGCCCAGTTTTCTTCCTTGCCCTTTAAAAGAGATGATGCTTGGTTAAAGGGAGTTCCTCCCCACAAGTCAACCAAAAACAAGATTTGATCTGTATCTATCTTTGCCACTTTTTCTTCAATTTGAGCTCTTAAATCATCAGGGCCCATATTAGGTAAAAGAGTAACGCATTCAAGCTTATCTTGTTTTCCAAAGATCATCTCTCCAGACTGTTTGATACCTTCAGCAAAACCACCATGGCTTGCCAAAATAATACCTACCATATCTACCTCCTTAAATAAATTTTAACGATAATTAAATACTTCTATTATTAACAAATAATAGAAGACACCTAACGAAATATTTAATTATCATCGGCAATTTAATTTTATCCGATTAATCTTAAAAAGTAAACCTTTTGCATGAGTATTACAAAAATCTTAACTATATTTAATATCTTTTAAGAGTATAATTATATAAAAACGTAGAAAGGCGATTTATGAAAAACTACAATTTATTAAAAACTAAAGAAATAGAATCCATGGGAATACAAGTATTCCTTTACCAACATATAAAAACTAAAGCAAGCATAACTTATGTCAAAAGTAAGGATAAAAATAAGACTTTTGCTATTGGTTTTAAGACTTTGCCAAAAAATTCCAAGGGATGCGCCCATATAATGGAGCATTCTGTCCTTAACGGATCCAAAAAATATAGGACCAAGGAACCTTTTATGGATATGGCTTCATCTTCTTTACAAACATTTTTAAATGCCATGACCTATCCTGATAAAACAGTTTATCCTGTTTCATCTGAAAATGATAAGGATTTCTTTAACCTAACTGATGTCTACCTTGATGCTGTCTTTAACCCTAGAGTTTTGGAAAAGGAAGAAATTTTTCTCCAAGAAGGTTGGCACTATGAGCTAGAAAAAGATAGGTTAGGGATTTCTGGCGTTGTTTATAACGAGATGAAGGGAGCTTTGACCAATCCTGACACAATAGTTTATAACGATATTATCAAACATCTCTACAAAAATAGTCCCTATGAGTATATTTCAGGTGGCAATCCTTATGAAATCTGCAAGCTTTCTTACAAAGAGTTTTTGGATTTCTACAAGACCTACTATCATCCATCAAATTCTAGAATTTATCTTTATGGAGATTTAGATATTGATTTTTACCTTGCCTATATTGACAAGGAATATCTATCAAATTATGATTATAAACCTATAGATAGTAATATTGAAATTGTGGAAAATTATTATGATAAAGTAATTGAAACTAGCTATCCTTCAAGTGTAGAAGATGAAAATTTAGCCTATCTTTCTTATTCTTTTTTGGCAAATAGCGCCCTTGATTTAAAAGATTACTTGACATTAAACATCCTTTCCATAGTTCTCTTTAGCCTAGATTCATCTGAGATTTCAAAAAAAGTTTATAGTCAAATAAAACCTGAAGCCTTTTTTGCTAGAATTGGGTATGCCACAAGGTCTTCTCTAATTATCCAAGCTCAAAAAGCGAATAAAGATAAGCTTAGTGATTTTGTAAAAATAATAGAAGAAGGAATAGAAAAAGCAGCTACAAACATTTCAAAAGATGCCTTAAGAGCAGCCTTTTCTATTATAGATTTTTCGGTAAGAGAGCAAATGAATTCTGTTTCAAAGGGACTAGAATACTTTTTGATGTCATCATTGTATGCAGATGAGCTTAGTACTTTTGATTTAATAGAAGTCTTAGACCAACTAAAAAGCCTAATTGACACAGACTATTATGAGAAGTTTGTTGAAAAATACTTTTTAAATAACAAGACAAAACTTATAATGCTTTCAAATCCTTCAAAAACTTATAGCGAAGAAAAAGATAAGAAGCAAAGAGAACAATTAGATAAATTCTTTTTATCCTTAAATGAAAATGACCTTGCCCAAATAAAGGAAAAGCAAGAAAAGTTTAAACAATATCAAGAAAGAAAAGACAGCCAAAAAGAAAAGGAAACCATCCCAAAATTGGATTTAAGTGATGTTTCAACTAAGGTTGAAAAAATAAATAGATTAGTTGTAAATGACAAGTATGAATTTATCTTCCACGCCTATCCAACCGCAAATATAATCTATACTTCTTTATTCTTTGATATAAATGATTTTAAGCTAGATGATTTGAAATATGCTCAAATACTTTCAGATTTTTTAGGAGCAGTCGATACCAAATATCACAACTATGGGCAAATCGACAATCTGATTTATACCTATATGGGATCATTTGATGCAAACGTGTCAACTATAAGAATAAAAAATAAGATAGATAGAAACTTTAAAGTCTCCTTTAAGACTACTAGGGATAATTTGGAAAAATCATTAGCATTAATAAAAGAAATACTACTAGATTCCAAGCTTTCTTCAAAAACAAGGCTATTAGAACTATTAAAACAAAGAAAAACGACCTTTGAAATGTCAATGTATGACTCTGGCCATATACTAGCTATGAACAGGTCTCTTTCTCATATAGATAAATTATACTTCTTAAAAGAAGAAGTAAATGGAATTTCCTATTACCTATTTGTAAAAGAAATAATAAAAGATATAGAAAATGATTTTGATAAGTTTAAAAGCAAGCTTATGAGAGTAATGGATAAGATTTTTAGTCAAAATATTTCAATTAATGTAACATGCCCTAAAAATTATTTCTCTGATATTGAAAGAGAAATAAAAGAAAGTTTCAAAGATTTAAAAGAAAAAGAAAAATCAACTTATGATATAGAATTTAAAAAAGCTTATAAAAAAGAAGCAATCCTTACAGATTCCAATGTAAACTACGTTTCTATGTCAGCAAATCTCAATGATTTTGCCATAAAATATTCAGCAAAACTCAACCTTGCTGCTGCTATAATTTCAAATCCATATCTTTATGACCTAGTAAGGGCAAAGAAAGGGGCATATGGTGTAGGAATGACTATAAATAAAGATCTAAACCTTGCTGCTTATTCCTATAGAGATCCAAACATCATGGAAACTATTGATAGTTTTTCAAAGATTGGTCAAATAACAGAATCTTTAGAACTTACAGATAGAGATTTTATAAATCAAAAGATAGGGAAAATTGGCTCCTACCTTAATCCAAAAACACCAAATGAGAAAGGTGCTATTGATTATTTAAACTATAAAAAAGGTATAGATGAAAAAGAAACTGAAAAAATATTAGAAGATATAAAAGACGCCAAGCTTAGTCATATAAAAGCCTACCATGATGTTTTCCAAAAGGCAATGAATGCAAAAAACTTAACTGTTTTTGGAAATAGAAAGCAAATTTTAGAAAATAAAGCTTATTTTGACACCTTGCTTGATTTAAATAAGTAAAACTTAATATTATTAATTTCCACATTAATATGTTTTAAATAAAGGAAACTTTTTATTAATAACATAAAAATAAATATAGTTAATGTACTTCTAAATGGTATAATATGATTGAGAAATAAGAGGAGAATAAAATGAATAACAACAATTCGAGCGATAAAATATCAAAAGCCATAAATGATGCCATTAACAATATGAATTTTAATGACATCAGCGATAAGATAAAGACAAGCCTTGATAGTGCTATAAAATCAACCCTTGACATGATAGGTAAATCTTCTTCAACCTATCCTAGCCTAAAAACAAAAGATAAGAAAATTTGTGCTCAAAAATTGCCAGAAAGATCAAAGGCATCTGGTCTTAAAATACTTTCAGTAATTACTGCTTTTATCTTTGGCTCTCTAGGTTTGGGAATATTCCTAGAAGGACTTGATTATTATTCATTATTGCAAATATTTATAGGATTTTGCCTTTTGCTTTTTACTATATTGGCTACAGCTTTTTCTTGGAAGAGGGCAAAATTTATTAATAAAGTCGAAAAAAACTATATGAGATTTCTAAGAGAACTAGGTAATAATACTGTAATTCCAATAATAGACTTGGCATCTGCTGTACAAGAAAGCCAAGAAGAAACCGTAAATGACCTCTTATACATGATGAGAAATGGTTATTTTCATCAAGCAAGGATAGTAGAAAATGACTCTCTCTTTATTTTAGATATAGACACATTTAAACTTTATAAGCAACAAGTAAAAAATATGCCCGATAGAGAAGATGACCTAAAAGAAGAACTTGAAGATAAAGACCAAAAAGCAGACGAAATAATAGAAAAAAGCAAAATTTATATTGATAAAATAAATAAAGATAAGGAAAGCATAAAAAATAGGGTATTTTTAGATAAGGTTATAACTATAAGTAAAACAATAGGAAATATCATAAGGATACTTGAAAAGTACAAGGATAAAGCCTATGCACTGGATAAGTTTATGGATTACTATCTACCTACAACGGCAAAACTTATAGACACCTACATAGAATTTGAACAAATGGATACAGATGATCCAAAAATTTTAAATTCTATGAATGAAATAGATAAATCTATAGCTACCATAAATGAAGCATACGAAAAAATACAAGTAGAACTTGTAAGTGACAGAGCTATGGATATTAAAACAGATATAGACACAATGAATCTATTACTAAATCAAGAAGGACTATTAAAAGATGATTGGAGCAAGGAATGAGTGATATAAAATTAACTTTAGACGGCGATGAAGAAAAAGAAGACAAAAAACTTACCTCCCTTATGGAAGATGAAGGAAAATACATTCAAGCAAATATAAAATTTTCTAATGAAGAGGAAAAACAAATCGATGATTTTTCAGAAAAAATTGACCTAACAAATACAAATATAATCCTTCAATATGGTTCGGGAGCCCAAAAGAAAATTTCAAACTTTTCGGAAAAGACTTTGGAAACTGTAAAAAGCAAGGATCTAGGTGAAATTGGAAGCTTACTGGATAAGGTTGTAGTTGATATAAAGTCAATGGATGATGAAGAGGCATCAGGTCCTTTCGGCTTTTTTAAAAAACAAGTAAATAAGCTAGAAAATTTAAAAGTAAAATATCAATCAGCAGAAAAAAATATAGATCAAATAGCAAAAACTTTGGAAAATCACCAAATAACCTTGATGAAAGATATATCCATGCTTGATCAAATGTATGCTTTGAATGAAGATTACTACAAAGAACTTTCTATGTATATAGAAGCAGGAAATAGAAAGCTAAGAAAAACCTATCAAGAAGAAATACCTGCTCTTGAAGAAGTTGCAAAAACTTCTAATTTGCCTATGGATGCCCAAAAAGTAAATGATATGAAAGCTATGGCCAATAGGTTCGAAAAAAAGCTTCACGATCTTGACCTAACAAGGATGGTCTCAATCCAAATGGCTCCACAAATCAGAATGGTACAATCATCAAACGCAATCATGGCAGAAAAAATTCAAACCACTATAGTAAACACTATCCCTCTTTGGAAAAATCAAATGGTTCTAGCTCTTGGCATGAATCATACCGAACAAGCTATCCGTGCCCAAGAAAGAGTAACCGATTTGACAAATAAGCTATTAAAATCTAACGCAGACAAATTAAAGCAAAATACCATAGACACAGCCAAAGCAACCGAACGTGGTATCATAGATCTTGACACTATCAAGCATACCAACGATCAACTTATTTCTTCAATAGAAGAAGTTAGAAATATCCAAATCGAAGGAAAGAAGAATAGACAATTAGCATCAGATGAAATAGCTCGCCTTGAAGATGAATTAAAAAGAAATTTATTAAGTAAGAACAATTAGGAGAAAATATGGCAGATAAAATAGAATTTAAATTTGATACACAATTATTGATAGCTGGAGAAGATTTGGATGAGGATGAAATTTTCGATTATATAACAGAACATTTTGAAGGCGATAGCCTTCTAGCAGTTGGTGATGAAGATTTAATAAAAATCCATTTTCACACCAATAAGCCTTGGGAAATCTTGGAATACGCTCAATCTTTGGGAGAAATCCACGATATAGTTGTAGAAAATATGCAAAGACAAGCAGACGGTCTAAAAGGTTAATAATTAAAGTAAAAAGAGGTTTTTGTGATTTGACTCATAAGGGCCTCTTTATTAATAATAAAAGTTTATTGCAAGTATAAGATAAAAATATTTTCAAATATAAATCAAATCTGCTATTATAATAATATAACTGTGAAAACGTATGCTAGCCTTGTTTAAAAGGCTATAGCTTTAAATTCTGAAAGGAGATTTGATGAATAGGGATTTAGGCATCAACCTATGCCGTGTTACTGAGGCAGCTGCCTTGGGTGCTGCTAAATATTTAGGTCAAGGTAAGAAAAATGAATCTGATGATATTGCTGTTAACCAAATGAGGGCTATGTTTAACTATCTTGGAATAAATGGCAAGGTTGTAATTGGAGAGGGAGAAATAGATGAGGCTCCTATGCTTTATATTGGAGAGCAAATAGGTAATCCTGACGATTCCGAACAAGTTGATATAGCTGTAGATCCAATAGACGGAACTGCAAGTCTTGCCGATGGTACTGCAAATTCAATTTCTGTAATAGCTGTTGCTCCCAAGGGCTGCTTGTTAAATGCACCAGATGTTTATATGAAAAAAATTGCAGTTGGTCCTAAGGCTAGAGGAACTATAGATATTAACAAGTCTGTAAAAGAAAATATAGAAGCTGTATCCAAAGCCCTAAACAAAAATATTGGAGATATAACAGTTTCAGTTTTAAGAAGACCTAGACATGAAAAACTTGTTGATGAAATAAGAAAAACAGGAGCAAGAATATCTATGGTCCAAGATGGTGATGTATTAACTGCCATAGCTACAGCACTTGATAAGGGTAAAGTTGATATACTTATGGGCACTGGCGGAGCTCCAGAAGGTGTAATAGCGGCAGCTGCCCTAAAATGTTTGGGAGGAGATTTCCAAGGTGTTTTTGCCCCATCAGATAGCCAACAAGTTAAAAGATGTATGGAAATGAAGGTTGATTTTGATAAGGTTTATAAAATCGAAGATATGGTTAAGGGTTCTAACGTTTTGTTTGCAGCAACTGGTATAACAGATGGAAACTTCCTTCATGGAGTTGAATTTAAGGATAATAATATTGCTACTACCCAATCCCTACTTCTTAGACTTCCATCTTGTACAATACGTTTTATAGATTCTTATCATAATTTAGACCAAAAACTTTCAGATGAATATCATTTAAAATAAGATAGACTAAATAACTATAATAAAAAATTTATGGGCATAGGGGCAATTTTTAGTACCTATGCCCTATTTATTTAATTTCTATTACTAAAAACTTAATATAAGAATTACAAATAGAAAAATTTTATTTGTAATTCTTAATTATTTCAATAGCTTCCCTATAGGATGAAGCATTTATATCAGGTTTGGTTTTTTCTTCCTCATTTATTGTTCCATCTGGTCCATAGCCTAAAGTATTGGTATAGGTAAAAACAAGACCTGAATTTGGCAAAACATCATTTACAAGTCCCAAAGTTATTCCATCCCCACCTGTATTTGTTCCTACAATAATTGCAGATCCTGTGTTTTTGACAAAGGATGCCAGTCCTTCTGCCGCAGAATAAACTCTTTCATTGGTTAAAAGGAAAATATAGCCTAAAAATCCGTCAGACTTAGCCTTGATTTCTATGGGATCTTTTCTATAATAGGAAAAATCTTTTAGGTCTTCTTTGGAAGCAAGATCAAGTTCATCCAAATTAATATTTTTTATAGCTTCTACATTTTCTTTTTCCAAATCCAAAATTTCCTTGGTTTTTTTACCATTTTTAAAGAACATGTAGTTTTCAATAGCCTTATCTTCTGTTAATAATTCTGGCAATAAAAAATCTCTCCAATAAGTCATAGAGCCACCCGCATTATCCCTAATATCGATGATTAGTTTCTTGTACTTATCTTTTTTTTCCAAAAATTCCGCCAAAGTCTTCTTATCTTCTTCCAGTTTTTCTCCTGTAACCATTTCCTTTATTTTGATAAGGGCTAAACCATCTTCCAAGTCCTCTATAGTCATGTTTTTGTCCTTATTATTTTTTTCTTGATTTTCTTCTCCTTTGGTCTGTCTTGGACCTATTTGTAAAGACCTATCCTTACTTTGTAGGCCATCCAAATCATATCTATTTCTAACCTTTTGACTATTTAAAAGCAAAAACTCATAATATATAGAAGGATTTTTCCAATAATTTGAGTAATAGGCCAAGGTCTTTTCTACATAGGGTTTTTCTGCTATATTTGCATGATGATTTTTTAGATCTGCATTTATTTCCCTCATAGCTTGCTCAAAGTCCTTGTCAGTTTTACAAGCCTTGATCTTTTCTTTATACTCCTTGTGTGATTTTATAAAATCGATTCCATATTCCCTCTTTAAAACACCAAAGAAAGGATAATTTTCTTTCAATTGCTCAAAATAATACTCAAAATCTTCAAGCCTTTGTTCTCCGCTTAGTTCTTTGGGTTCTTGGGGATTGGCTAAATTTAAATAAGGTGGTTTTTTTAGTTTTTTATACCAACTTTTGTAGTCTTTAAACGAAAGCTTTATTATATCATCTGGAAATATCTCTTGTTGATCTTCTATTTCTTGCTTATAAGTCTTTTGTTTTTGCTCTCTATTTGCCATC
The DNA here is from genome assembly GCA_028723425.1 of Peptoniphilaceae bacterium. Classification (GTDB taxonomy): domain Bacteria; phylum Bacillota; class Clostridia; order Tissierellales; family Peptoniphilaceae; genus Anaerococcus. The sequence goes on from JAQYEZ010000007.1 coordinate 18,979, forward strand.
AAACTATCAAACCTTCTTTTTACACATGATGACAAAACAAGGATAAGGGCAAGAACTATGATACTTAGTCTTTTTTTCTTATTCATCTAGCCCTCCTCTTATAAGCCAATCTCTTTTGAATAGGTCATAAATGGCAGGCAAGATCCCTATAGGATTAATCAATGAAAAAACTATGATAACAAGACATAGAAATTTTAATTTTTCTCTTTCTTTTTTGACTAAAAGATTGGATTTTTTCCTTCTTTTTCTTCCTTGAAATTGTATAAGAGAAAAAAATAAAAGAAATATGCCTCCCCCTATTTCAAATATTTCCTTAAAATATATGCCAAAAGCTAAAACCCCAAGTCCTGCCAATAACCGTATAAGGGATGATATGATAAGCTTTGTGCTATAGATTTTTTCATTTCTCTTAAACTTAGTTGCTGTATTTCTCATAAATTTTCCCCTATAGGTCAAGGTTTGGATAAACTTTTAGGTAATTATCAGACCTTTCTCCAGCCTTGTAGTTTAAATATCCTGCTATAGCAATCATAGCTGCATTATCTGTACAAAGTTCAATAGTTGGATAGGATAAGGCTATGCCCCTTTTGGCGCATTCTTGACTCATTATATCTCTTAATCTAGAATTTGCTGCAACTCCTCCAGAAAGACAAAAAGTCTTGTACTTACTTTGGTCAATTAGCCTCATAGATTTTTCTACAAGTACATCCATAACAGCCTCTTGAAAGCTTGCACAAAGGTCAGCCTTGTTTATTTCTTCACCTCTTTGATCACAATTGTGTATATAATTTAGTACTGCTGTTTTTAAGCCTGAAAAAGAAAAATCATAGGAATCTTTTTCAAGCATGACCCTAGGAAAGTTAATAGCCTTGCCATTACCTTCTTTGGCTAACTTATCAATCTTTGGTCCACCTGGATAAGCTAGACCAATAGATCTTGCTATCTTATCATAACTTTCTCCTACCGCATCATCACGAGTTCTTCCTACAACCTCATAGTCTGTATAGGACTTAACTTTGCAAAGGTAGGTATGACCTCCACTAACTACAAGAGTTATAAAAGGTGGTTTTAGGTCTTTGTTTGAAAGATAGTTTGCACAAACATGACCTTGCATGTGGTTTGTTCCTATAAGAGGTTTTCCTGTGGCTAGAGAAAGACCCTTGGCAGCAGAAATCCCTACCAAAAGTGATCCCATAAGACCTGGGCCTTTTGTTACAGAAATAAGATCTATATCATCATAAGAAAGTCCTGTTTCTTCCAAAGCCTTTTCTATCAAAGGATTTATAGCTTCAAGGTGTTTTCTTGAGGCTATTTCAGGTACAACTCCTCCAAAAAGCTTATGTATATCTATTTGAGAAGATATAAGGTCTATAAGGACTTCTCTTTCATTTTTTAAAATGGCAACTGAAGAATCATCACAAGATGTTTCAATGCCTAAAGTATAAAAATCTTTCATATAATATCCTTACGCATAACATATGCATCTTCGTTGGTTTTACTATAATAATTTTTCCTCAAGCCAACTATCTTGAAGGAAAATTTTTCATAAAGCTTTATGGCTTCTTGATTTTTGGTTGAAACTTCAAGAAAAATTTTGCTCATTTTCTTTAATTTACTTCTTTTTTCCAAATGTCCAATAAGTTTTGTCCCAATACCACGATCTCTTGAATCTTCTCTTACAGCCAAAGTATAAAGTTCTGCTTCATCAAGTATATAATTTGCTATATAAAAGCCTAAAATTTCGTCATTTTCTTCGTAAACATAGTATTCTAAAAACTTATTAATCTTCATTTCATTTAGGAGCATTTCCTTGGACCAAGGTTGGAAGAACGATTGATTTTCTATAAAATAAACCTGGTCAACATCTTCAAAAGTCATAGGTCTAATCATTTTTTCTCCAAATCTCTTTCAGCTTGAGACTTTCTTAAATAATTTGGAACTAGACTAAAGAGGTCATACTTACAGTCTTTTTTAGAAAGAGCAAGTTTAATTAAAGATTTTCCAATACATGTATTGAAATTTAAAGGCAAAATTCTTCCTTTTTCAAACATATGAGCATATTTCTTGCATATTTCTCCCACAAGATCAACTTCAAAGCCCATCTCATTAACCATTTTAGAAAAAACATCTATAGTATATAAATCTTCTTTGATTATTTCTTCTTTCAAATCAGGCGAATACAAGGCTGCATATACCCTATTGCCCCTGGCATCAAGCATTGAAACCTTATAGTTTTGTGATGAAGAATTATTGGCTAAAGCCTCTAGAGTTGAAATTGGGATAATACTTTTTTTCTTAACCTGAGCTAAAGTTTTAACCACAGCCATAGAAATTCTTAAGCCTGTAAAAGATCCTGGTCCATTAGCTATGGCAAAAAGATCAATATCAGAAAGTTCTAGGCCCAAAAGTTTTAGCAAAGTTTCTATCATAGGCACCAAGGACTCAGAGTGAGTTTTTTCTTGATTTACATTAAAATCTCCAATAATCTTATCATCTTCAGAAATTGTAACTGTGGAAATCATTGTTGATGTATCAATTGCTAAAACTTTCATTTATAGAAACCTCTCTCTCATTTTCATTTCCTATTGTAATCTTTCTTTTATCATCCGCCAATTTTTCTATCTTAATATTTATCATATCCTCTGGCAAATATGACTCTGCCTTAGCTGCCCACTCTATAAAGGTAATGGCATGGTTTGGATAAAAATAATTTTCAAAATCTATATCTAATATCTCATCCTCATCTTCAAACCTATAAAGATCCAAATGATAAATATCTACATCTCCCTCATAAATATTAACTATAGAAAAAGTTGGGCTTGTTACGCTTTTTATAGAAAAAAACTCTGCAATAAAAGTAACCAAGGTTGTTTTGCCAGCCCCCAAGTCACCATCAAGCCTTACCACATCTCCAACTTTTAAATTTTTCGCAAGCTTTGTTGCAAATTCTTTCATTTTATCTAAATTATCTATTATCATAGCTACTCCTTTTACAATTATACTACATCTATAGGCATTTCATAAAGATAAGGCTTTAGTCCTTATTTATATGTAAGCTATCCTTATAAGAATAAAATAATAAATTTGTAAATTTAAAATTCTTATCTATCTTTAAAGATTAAACATACTCAAAAGAAAGCTTTTTTCAAGTTTTAGCTTTTGTTTTTATAATAAAAATAATATATATACAAAGATTTATCCCATTAATTAAAATTTTTGTCATTGACAACAAATGAACTATATAAAATAATAATGGTAGAAAATAATCAATCAAAAGATTATTTATCTCAAAGGAGGTTTTATGATACTTACAACTACAAATAATATTGAAGGCCATGAAATTAGCCAATATATGGGCTTGGTTTTTGGAGAAGTAATAGAGGGAATGAACTTTCTAAAAGACTTGGGAGCAGGTCTTAGAAATCTTGTAGGCGGAAGAAGCCAAGGTTATGAAAACTCTGTTATTGATGGAAGAAATGAAGCTATAAATGAGCTTACAAAAAGAGCGGAACACATGGGTGCCGATGCAGTAATTGGCATTAAATTTGATTATGAGGCTATAGTTGAGGGTATGGTTATGATAACTTGCTCTGGAACAGCAGTAAAACTAAACTAAAATAAAAAAGGTGATAGAAAAAAAGTGAACTGACCCCCGAAAGTTAGACCTAAAAACTAACTTAAGGAGGTCAGTTTTTTAATGGCAAAATATAGCACAGAATTCAAAATGAGAATTGTAAAAGAATATTTAAAAGGAAATATAAGCTTTAAAAATTTAGCAGAAA
>JAQYEZ010000008.1 GCA_028723425.1 Peptoniphilaceae bacterium
TACCTTTTTAGAAGCTAAATATCAAAAAAGCGAAGAAAACGATAAGCTTATTGAAAAAATAATGGCTATAGAAGAAAATTACCAAGATAAACAAACAGGCGATGACCATTTCTTTGATGAATTCTTAGAAAAATGGGACAAAGGCGAGTACCACGATTAAAATAAGTGTTTTATAAGTTCTTTTAGGTGATAAGTTTGAAAAATTTGATTGATAAGAATTATATATTTGTTTCAAATGCTGATGATAAGGATGAAGTTTTTGAAGAAATCTATAAAAGCTTGTATAAAGATGATTTAGTGACAAAAAATTTTCTTGATATGGTAAAAGAGAGAGAAAAAAATTATCCAACTGGTATGGATATGTCTGTTGTTGGAGGAATAAACTATAATATAGCTATTCCTCATACTGAATCTTATGCAGTAAAGACTAGCTTGGTTGTACCAATTCAGTTAAGAAAAGAGTTAACTTTTAATAACATGATTGAACCAGATCAAGAAATCAAGGTAAAATTTTTGTTTTTGATATTAAATGATGGCAGTGATGAACAGACAGATATTTTAGCTAGAATCATGGATTTTGTTACTAAGACTGAAAATATCAATGATTTATTTGAAATCTATGATGAGGATGAAATTTATTCATTTATTAAAAATAATTTATAAGGGAGGAAATATAAATGATTAAAATGTTGGCTGCATGTGGAGCAGGAGTAAATTCTAGCCACCAAATCAAAAAAGCTATGGAAGATGAAATGAAGCAAAGAGGCTTTGATGTTAAATGTGATGCTGTAATGATAAAAGATATCACAGAAGAAATGATAAGCAAATACGATATTTTTGCACAAATAGCAAAAACAGACTTGGGCTTTGATGTAAAAATACCAGTAGTAGATGCAGGCCCTATACTTTATAGAATTCCAACAATGGCAAAACCAGTATATGACAAGGTAGAAGAAATAATAAAAAATAATAATTTAAATTAGGAGATAAAGATGCAAGGGATAATTGATTTTGCTAATAAAATTTTTAAGCCTTTAATAGACCTTGGGGCGGCACCACTTATGCTTATAGTACTAACCCTATTTGCTTGGATAGTTGGTGTAAAATTTAAAAAAGCTCTAGAAGGTGGTATTAGACTTGCTATTGCTATTACTGCTATTGGCGCAATAATGAATATTTTAACTTCAACTTTTTCATCAGCTTTACAAGCCTTTGTAGCTAATACTGGTATAGAACTAAGTATTACAGATGTAGGTTGGGCACCCTTAGCTACAATAACTTGGGGATCAGCTTACACACTTTACTTTTTATTAGTCTTGTTGGCAGTAAATATAGTTATGCTTTTATTAAAGAAAACTAATACCTTAGATGTTGATATTTTCGATGTATGGCATTTGGCATTAACTGGTTTATTTTGCAAGTTCATGGGAGCGAATTTATTTGTAACTACTTTATTGGTAATTTTTATAGGAATTTTAAAGATACAAAATTCAGATTTGATGAAGCCAACCTTCAATGATTTGTTGGATGCACCAGATGAAAACCCAATGACTACAACCCACTTAAACTATATGATGAATCCTATTGTTATGGTTTTTGATAAAATAATTGACAAGTTATTCCCGTCATTGGATAGATTTGACTTTGACTCAGCTAAGCTTAATTCTAAAATAGGTTTCTGGGGTTCAAAATTTGCTATTGGTATATATTTAGGAATATTCATAGGAATCCTATCAGGACAAAATCCTAAGGAAATACTACAATTAGCCTTTATAGCTGCAACATGTCTAGAGTTGTTCTCTGTAATTGGTCAATGGTTCATAGAATCTGTAGAGCCCCTATCACAAGGTATAGCAGACTTTGCCAACAAAAGACTTGGTGGACGTCAATTAAATATAGGTTTAGACTGGCCATTCATAGCAGGACGTAGTGAAATGTGGGCTGCAGCAAATGTATTAGCACCAATAATGTTATTATTAGCTATTATTTTGCCTGGAAATAAGGTTTTACCACTTGGTGGTATCATAGCTATGGGACTTACACCATCATTATTAGTTGTAACAAGAGGAAAAATAATTAGAATGATAATCATTGGAACTTTCATGCTACCTTTATTCTTGTGGAGTGGTACCTTGATTGCTCCTTATGTTACAAAAGCAGCTATCTCTGTAGGAGCTTTCCCAGATGGTCTAGCAAAGGGTACACTAATAACACACTCAACATTAGAGGGCCCTATAGAAAAATTCATAGCCTACTTCGTAGGAAGTGCTAACCTTTCAAATATCACTTCTATCCTATATGCTGTTCTTGCATTAGCTGTTTATCTAGGCTTATTCATTTGGTATAAAAAACAAATGCAAAAAAGAAACGAAGAGTATATAAAAGCTAAAGAAAATAATTAATATAAAAAGATAGATTGTACCCGTGTGATTTTTCTTAGATCATACGGGTAAATTTGAATAATTTGTTAGTCAATCTAGGTTGAATTTAAAGGCTTTTAACCATATAATGATAATATATGTTTGTTTTAGTTTGATTTTTATTAATTGCTAGTAAATTTTGATAAATTATTAATTTATTTGAGCTTTTTAGTTTTAGCTAGGAATATAAAACTAAAATTAATAATAAAAGATAAAGTTAGGAGGGAAGATGATATTAACTATTACAGCAAATCCATCTGTGGATATATCTTATCAGCTTGATGATTTTGTAATCGATGATGTTAATAGGGTTGATGAGGTTGACAAGGATGCTGGTGGTAAAGGCATTCATGTGGGCTATGTCCTTGAACAGCTTGGTCATAAGGTTGTTAACTCTGGTTTTATTGGTGGAAAGCTGGGGGAATTTATTGTTAAATCTTTGGAAGCTAAGGGACTTGAGTCAAGGTTTGTAGAAGTTGATGGGCAAACTAGAAATTGCATAGCTATTTTGCATGGGGGAAAACAAACGGAAATTTTGGAGAAAGGACCTGTAATTTCCAAAGATAAGGAAAAGGAATTTTTGGATAGGCTTGATGAAATTAGCCAAGGCTGTAAGGTGATTAATATATCTGGATCTCTACCAAAAGGCTTGGATTCTTCTTTTTACAAGGAAATTATAGCCTATAGCAAAAGGCATGATAAGTTTATTTCTGTTGATACTTCAGGAAAGACTTTGGTAGATATAATTAATGCTGAAATTAAACCTGACCTTATCAAGCCAAATGAAACAGAAATTAAAGAAGCTGTAGGAAAAGAGAGTAATTCTTTGGAAGATTTGAAAGAAATTTTATCAAGACCACCTTTTTCAGATATAGCCTATATTATAGTTTCTATGGGAAAGAACGGGGCCTTGGTAAAAAAGGGTAATAAGTTTTATAAGGCAAGTGTTCCAACAATAGAAGCTGTAAATCCAGTTGGCTCTGGGGATTCTTCTCTGGCAGGAGCTCTATCAGCTATAGAGAGGGATAAGGATCTTGTAGATGTAATAAAAACATCTATGACTTGTGGACTTTTGAATGCCCTAAATAAAGAAATAGCAAAAATTGACATGAATCTATTTGAACAATATTATGATAAGATTGAAGTTGAGGAGTTGTAAATGAAAATTTCAAAAGAAAAATATGAAAATATTAAAAAACTAGCTAACGAAGATGGTGTTATTGCAGCTTTGGCCATTGACCAAAGAGGTTCTATGAGAAAAATGGTTGCAAAATATAATGAAGATTTGGATAATGTTGAAGATATTTCAAGATTTAAAGCCTTGGTAGCTGAACACTTAACCAAATATTCTTCTTCAATCCTACTTGACCCAATTTATGGCATGACTGCCAAGGATAAGAGAGATTCAAAGGCAGGTCTTCTTATGTCTTATGAGGTAACAGGTTATGATAATGATGTACCTGGTAGATTGCCAATTCTTATTTCTGATATGAGCGGCTTAAGAATTAAAGAAATGGGAGCCAATGCTGTAAAAATTCTTCTTTATTATGATGTGGACGAGGGGGATGCTATAAATGATCAAAAGAAAGCCTTCATTGAAAGAGTTGGTTATGAATGCCAAGCTTTAGGACTTCCTTTCTTCCTTGAAATAGTAAGTTATGATGCTAATATTACCGATGCAAAATCAGCTGATTATGCTAGATTAAAACCTAGAAAAGTTATAGAAGCTGTAAAAGTATTTAATGATAAGAGATATATGATAGATGTATTAAAGCTTGAAGTTCCTGTAAATATGAACTTTGTAGAAGGATTTGGTCCTAATCCAATCCATACACAAGAACAAGCAAAAGCCTTCTACCAAGAATTGGACAAGGCTACAGATATACCTTACATCTTCCTTTCTGCTGGAGTAAGTGCTAAATTATTCCAAGATACTCTAAAATTTGCCAAAGAAGCTGGATCAAGCTTTAATGGAGTTCTATGCGGTAGGGCAACTTGGGCTGATGGAGTAGAAAAATTCTCCCAAGGTGATGATCAAGCTATAGAATGGCTAGAGACTCAAGGCAAAGAAAATATTACTAGCCTAAATGAAGTATTAAAAGAAACTGCACAAAATATTTTTGATAAAATAGAATGTTAATTTATAAGCTGGTCTAGGCTTAACTAGACCGGCTCTTATACTTATAAGAAGGAGGATATTATGAAAAACGTTTTTCTTGGTGTTGATGGAGGAGGAACAAAAACAGCCTTTCTTTTGGAAAAGGATGGGGAAAAATTTGAGAGCATAGAAAAAACTATCCACCCTATGCAAGCAAGTAAAGAAGAGTTTAGGGATAGAATTAAAGCTGGTATAAAGGCTGTTGTAGCTAAGGCAGGTCTTGATATTTCTGATATAGCCTATACTTTTGTTGCAGTACCTGGTTTTGGCCAATATCCAGAAACAGAAGCTTATATTTTTGCTACAATAGAAGATATACTAGGTTCCAAAAATTTTGAAGTTGGCAATGATTGTTTGAATGCTTGGGCAGGATCTTTGAATGCCAAAGAAGGAATAAATTTAATACTTGGGACAGGCTCTATTGGCTATGGTAGGGATAATCATGGAAATTCTGCTAGATGTGGTGGCTGGGGACCTTTTTTGGGCGATGAGGCCAGCGGCTATTATATTGGCAAAATGATTTTAAATTATTTTACAAAGATGAGCGATGGAAGAATGGAAAAAACTTACCTTTATGATTTGCTCAAGGAAGAACTTGACTTTGAAAATGATATGGATATCATTACCATTTCTGAAAAAATGCAAAGAGAAGATATAGCAAGCTTGTCCAAACTTTTGTCCAAGGCTTTGGAAAAAGAAGATCCCAAGGCTTTAGAGATAATTGATGATATAGCCAAAGAGGCAAGTCTTGTGATAAGGGCCTTGATAGATGAACTTTCCTTTGATTCTAAGGTTAAAGTTTCCTATTCAGGGGGAGTTTATAAGCTGGGAGAGGTGCTTATTGATCAAATAAAATCCTACTTAAATGATGATGTAGACTTGGTTGAACCCTTGTATAGCCCAGTAGAAGGATCTTTGATACTTGCCAAGAAAATATATGAAAATGGAAGTTTCTAAAATAATAAGGGGCACCTATGCCCCACTTATTTCTTCTATTTTAATCAAAAAAAGGAGAAGCAATGAAAAATAATATAGTTTTAATCATGGCTGATCAATTTAGATATGATGCTATAAATTGTCATGATAATGACGCGATTTCAACCCCTACTTTAAACCAATGGATAAAAAAAGGCTACGATTTTAAAAATGCCTATTCGGCTTGTCCCACATGTATACCAGCCAGGGCCTCACTTTTGAGCGGCCTAAGTCAAGAATCAACTGGTATAGTTGGCTATGATGAAAAGGCAAATTGGAATTTCCCACAACAAATGGGACAAGTTTTTGCCGATAGGGGCTATTACACCAAGGTTGTTGGGAAAATGCATGTTAATCCCGAAAGAAAAAGGATGGGATTTCACCATATAGAACTTCACGATGGTTATTTGCACGTAACTAGAAATACAAATTTTAAGGTAAAAAATGCCTATGCCTATACAGATGATTACTATAAATTCTTGAAAGAAAAGTTGGGTTATGATGCTGATTTTACTGACTATGGGCTTGAGTGTAACTCTTGGGTTGCAAGAAGCTTTCCATATCAAGAAAAATATCATCCGACAAATTGGGCAGTAACGAGGGCTATTGATTTTTTGAGAACTAGGGATGAAGAAGAACCTTTCTTTTTAAAATTAAGTTTTGTAAGACCTCATTCGCCTTTGGATCCACCAGAATACTATTTTAATATGTATATGGAAAAATTTAAAAATCTTACAAAAGAAAATTTGGAAAATTGGTTGGATAAACTGGGGCTTAATGTGGAAGCTGATTCTATTGATGCCCTTAAAGGAGAAATTTCCATAGATGATTATAGGAGGATGCTAGCAGGTTACTATGGATCTGTAACTCATCTTGATCATCAAATCAATAGATTTATGATGGCTATTTTGGAACATGGTCTAATGGATAATACTATTTTTGTCTTTACAAGCGATCATGGAGATCAATTATCTGATCACAATCTTTTTAGAAAGGGCTTTGCCTATCAAGAATCTATCCATGTTCCCTTTATAGTTTATGATCCGGGCAATAATATAATGGATCTGGACAATAAAAGAAAAGATGTGGAGGAGCTTGTTGAGCTTAGGGATATACTTCCAAGTCTATTAGATTTTGCTACAGGCCAAAAGCTTGACCAAGTAGACGGAAAATCTGTAAAAATATTAATGACAAAAGATAGAAAAGACTTGAAATGGAGAGAATATCTGCATGGGGAACACATTTTGGGGGACTTTTCCAACCAATTTATTTTAAAACTTCCTTACAAATACATTTGGTATACACAAAGTGGAATTGAGCAATTATTTGACCTTGGCAAAGATCCTCATGAAAGAATTGATTTGGCAGAAGATCCTTCCTATAAGGAGATTTTGGGAAACTTAAGGTCTATTTTGATAGAAGAATTAAAAGATAGACCAGAAGGCTTTGTGGTAAATGACAAGCTTGTAAGCGGGAAAAAACAAAATCCTTTGCTTCCTATAAATGAAAAGTATAGGTAAAGCAATTATGCTATATTTATCAATGCTTATAAAGCCAACATCTTTTATGTGCAATTTAAGGTGTAAATATTGCTTTTATAGAGATGAAGTTCGCAAAAGAGAAGAGAAAAATCCAAAATTCATGGCAGAAAAAGATGGGCAAATTTTAATCGATAGAGCCTTTGAAGCTGTAGAAGATAAGGGCCATATCGCCTTTAACTTCCAAGGAGGTGAACCCAGTCTTATAGGTCTTGATTTCTATAGGAACTTTGTGGCCTATGCTAAAAATAAAAATAGAAATATTTCCTTATCATTTACCTTGCAAACCAATGGTCTCTTAATTGATGAGAAATGGTGTGAGTTTTTAAAAGCCAATAATTTTCTTGTGGGCCTTTCTATAGACGGAAATGCCCCTATACATGATTATTATAGACAAGGAGCTAAGGGCCAAAAAACTTTTGAAAAGGCCTTAGCAACAAAGAAAATTTTTGATAAATACAAGGTTTGCTACAATGTTCTTACAGTTTTAACCAAAAAACTTTCAAAAAAACCAAAAGCCTTATATGATTTTATTAAAAATGAAAAAATAGACTACCTTCAGATAATCCCGTGTCTTAATGAGGAAGGCAAAGAAAGTGAATTTTCTATAAATCCAAGTCAATATTTTAGCTTTCACAAAGAAATTTTTAAGCTTTGGCTTAAGGATTTGGACCAAGGTGTCTATAGGAGCATAAAAATAATTGATGATATAGTGAATTTTATCCTCTATGGAAGGCTAGGCTTTTGCGGTATGGGTGGTTTTTGTTCAAATCAGAATGTTATAGAAAGTAACCTTGACGTATATCCTTGTGATTTTTATGCCTTAGATAAGTATAAATTGGGCAATTTAAAAAAAGATACCATTTTAGATATATATAAGGCTGAAAAATTAGAGGAATTTTTTGGACAAGCAAAAAAAATATATGGACCATGTAGAACTTGCCCAATCTATAGCTATTGTAAGGCTGGTTGTAGGAGAATGAAGGAGGCCATGTATACAAAAGAAAACGGAAATTTCTGCGGCTATAGGGAGTTTTTTAAACTGATAGTTTCAAATATAGATAGGATAAAAAATGATCTGGAAAAGATAAGATCAAAAAGTTAAAAAAATCATCATTACCACATTAGGATACGTTTTCAACAATGGTATCTAAAATAAAAAATACAAGAATATAAATAATAATAAAATTAAAAAATAAGCTAATAAAAGCCTAAAAATTAGAGCAAAAAGACTACCAAAATAGACAAAAATATGGTAACATATAGATATAACAGGAGGGACTCAAACTATGAAAAAAATGAAAATGTTTTTATTGACAGCGGCACTAGCAGTAGGATTTTCTGCATGTGGTAGTAACAAGGCAACTGAAGATAAAGGATCAGGATCAGCTCAAGATACAGGTTCTGCTCAAACTGAAGGCAGCCAAGCTACAGAAACTACAGGTACAGGAGATTTTGCTGGCAAAACTTTAAAGGTTGCAGGTCTTGACGGTGGATATGGAACAGATGGCTGGAATGCAGTTATCAAAAAGTTTGAAGAGAAAACAGGGGCAAAAGTAGAAGCACAATTCGAGAAAAATATTTCCGAAGTACTAAGACCTGAAATTCAAGCTGGTAACCTACCAGACGTTATTTACTTATCAATTGGTCAACAAGATTCTTTAACTGAAACTATGTTAAAAGAAAACATGGTATTAGATATTACAGATGTATTAGATAGAAAGATACCTGGTGAAGATACAACAGTAAAAGATAAACTTATGCCAGGCTTTATAAATACAATAGTAACTGATCCATACAATGACGGCAAAACATATCTTGCACCTCTATTCTATGCACCAGCAGGTCTTTGGTATAACCAAGCAATGTTCAAAGATGGTGGCGGAAAATATAAACTTCCAGAAACTATGGATGAATTTATTGCTCTAGGTGAAGAAGCTAAAAAAGATGGAATAGCCTTATTCACATATCCAGTATCAGGATACATGGATACTTTCACCTTTGCTCTAGCAGGAGAAGTTGGTGGCCAAGAATTAATCAACAAACTTGTAAGCTATGATGTTGATGCATGGAAAAATGATGCAAAACCAATATTTGATACAACTGGAGAAATTCTAAAATATTTAAATAAAAATACTGTAAGTCAAGCAAACAAAGAGTCATTCACACAAAACCAATTATCAGTTATGAAAAACGAAACCCTATTCATGCCAAATGGTACTTGGATTGTAGGAGAAATGGCTAATGCTGAAGGCGTTGCAGATGGATTTAAATGGGGCTTCATGGCTTTACCATCATATAAAGGATCAGACAGATATTCTTATGCATTCTGTGAACAAGCTTTCATTCCAAAAGATGCAAAAGAACAAGAATTAGCTAAAGAATTCTTAGCTTACCTATACTCTGATGAAGCAGCAAAACTATTTGCAGAAAAAGCTAACGCTATTCAACCAATTAATAATTACGCAGACTTTGTAAAAGATGAAGATGCAAAACTTTACTATTCTGTATTTGATAAGGGCGTAAAACCTGCAATAGCTAGCTGGGCAATAGCACCACCAGTAGAAGGTGTTAATATTCACAATGATCTATTCAACAAGATTGACTCTGTAGCAAATGGAGATATCACAGTTGATCAATGGCATGAAACTGTTGTTAACACTGTACAAAAATTACATGATGCTATAGAAGCTGAAAAATAAGATGTCCAATAAAAAGAGTTGGGGTAAATCCTGACTCTTTTTTACTAAAATAATTTAATAGATTAGGTGTATTTTGACCTTGGAAATTAATGAGGTATAGAATATATAGGATAAAGTAAGAAAATAGAAAGGAAATAAGTAGTGAACATTTTATTAGCAGGCGGAGCTGGCTACATTGGCTCTCATACAGCCGTAGAACTCTTAAATTCAGACCATGATATAGTAGTTGTTGACAACTACTCAAATTCAGACCCATCAGTTATAGATAGAATAAAAGAAATTACAAAAAAAGACTTCAAATCCTATGAGGCTGACATCAGAGATAAAAAAAATTTAGAAAAAATATTTAAAGAAAACAAGATAGATGGAGTTATCCATTTTGCAGGTCTTAAGGCAGTTGGAGAAAGCACCAAAATGCCTTTAGCCTACTACAGAAATAACATAGATACAACCCTTACTCTATTAGAAGTAATGGAAGAATTTAAGGTAAACAAATTTATATTCTCATCATCTGCAACTGTTTATGGCGAAGAAAATAAGGTGCCCTATGGAGAAGACATGCCAAGGGGCAAGGCCACAAGCCCTTATGGGTGGACAAAAATCATGATGGAACAAATCCTAGAAGATGCAGCAAGGGCCAATACGGATTTATCAGTCATAATTCTTAGATACTTTAACCCAATAGGAGCCCACAAATCTCATCTAATAGGCGAACTTCCTTCAGGCATACCAAACAACCTAATGCCTTATGTAACTCAAGTAGCTATAGGAAAACTTCCAAAACTTACCATATATGGTGGGGACTATGACACTCCAGATGGAACTTGTAGACGTGATTATATCCATGTGGTAGACTTGGCTAGGGCCCATGTTATGGCTGTAGAATATGCTAAAGATAAAAAGGGAGTTGATATCTTTAATGTTGGAACAGGAAGTCCCTACAGCGTTTTAGATATAGTAAAAGCCTTTGAAAAGGCAAACGGCCTTAAAATCAATTATGAAATTGGCGATAGAAGAGCCGGAGACTTACAAGACTCTTGGGCAGATGTTCAAAAAATTGAGAAAGTCTTGGGCTTTAAAACCCAATACGACCTTGTAGATATGTGCAAGGATTCTTGGGAGTGGGAAAAAAATATAAAAAATATAAGCTTATAAAAATAAATGGTAATTTTTATAAAAAGACTAACTATTATAAGGAGAAAAAATGAGAACTAACCTAGTAATAATGGCCGCTGGCATAGGCTCAAGATTTGGTCAAGGAATCAAACAACTTGAAGTAATGAATAAGCACGAAGATGGAACCAAGGGAGAAATCATAATCGATTACTCTATATACGATGCTGTAGCTGCTGGCTTTGACAAGATAATCTTTATTATCAGAAAAGAAATAGAAGATGAATTTAAGGAAGTAATTGGAAATAGAATCGAAAAATCCTTAAAAGAAAAGGGCGTAGAAGTAGCCTATGCTTTCCAAGAATTAGATAAGTTACCCCATGGTTTTACGATTCCTAAAGGAAGACTTAAACCTTGGGGAACAGGCCATGCAGTCCTTTGTGCAAAAGATCAAGTAGATGCTCCTTTTGTAATTATAAATGCTGATGATTACTATGGCAAAGAAGCTTTCGTAAAACTTCACGATTTTCTTGTAGACAATTACCAAAAAGATCAAAAATCAGAGACCTATACCCTAGCCATGGCAGGTTTCATCCTAAAAAATACAATATCAGAAAATGGTACAGTAACAAGGGGAGTTTGTGTACTGGATGATGCTGGCAAGGTAAAAGAAGTAATAGAAACATCAGGCATAAAAGCAAAAGATGATGATAAAAATAAGATTATATGTGATGATCCAGAAGTTTCAAAATGGATAAACCCTGACTCAAAAGTATCCATGAATATGTGGGCATGCTATGAAGATTTTTTGGCTTATCTTGAAGAAGATTTTATCAAGTTTTTAAAAGATGATTCAAAAGATGAGCTTAAAAAAGAACACCTACTTCCAATAATAGTTGATGGTCTATTAAAACAAAATAAAGTTGACCTAACGGCTATAGAAACAGAAGATAAGTGGATTGGTATTACCTACAAAGAAGATGCAGACCTTGCTCGTAAAGAATTTAAAATTATGTTAGATGCAGGTAAATATCCTAAAAAGCTTTGGGACTAGAAATTTAATAACCATAATAATTGACCTGACCAACTTTGCTTGGAAAAAATCTAAGCTAAGTTGGTCAGTTTTTTTAGTTAAATTAGTTAAGTTAGTATGAGATAATGTAATAAATTTCTTTAAGCTAGAAAAGCTTAATATTAATTATTTTTTAAAATTTGATAATCTATTTATAAGCAAATATTAAGTGCTGTAAATATGGAGATGTGATTATGCATTTTAATGAATATGAAGATAGGCAAGTAAAGATATTAGAAACACTAGAAAATAAATTCCTTAGTCTTAATGATATGGAAAAATTATATGGTGTATCTAAAAAAACGATAAGATCTGATTTAAAAAAACTAAATAATCACTTTGCAAACTCTGCCTATATTCATGTAGAGAATGGCGTAGCTAAGCTTTTTATTTATGATTATCACTTGTTTGTTAAGGCAAAAAAGAAACTCATAGAAAAATCCGTTAATTTTTCTAATGAAAAAGTTAGGATTTTAGAACTATTTGATTGTCTTATGGAAAAAAATTATTGGAAGATTGATGATTTATCTGAAAAACTATTTATTTCTAGGTCATCGACAATAAAAGATCTAGATAGATTAAAAAATATTCTAGATAAATATGGTTTAGGTATTGCTGGTAAACAAAATACTGGAATAAGACTAAGAGGCAAAGAATATGATATTAGAAAATTTATCTTGGAAAACGATTACGATTATATGTCTTTAAGTTATGAACTAACAGATGAGTTTGAATTGGAATTATTGGAGTTATTGGGAACATTCGGTATTTTTGGACAGAATTATTTACAAGTGCTAAAGGTAATAAGACTTTCGATAAATAGAATAAGAAAAGGATTTACTATTGATTCTATAAGTGAAAATTATTATAAGTTTGATAATGGGCTTATTAGTGAACTTAAAAAGTCAATTAAAGATTTGTTAGTTAAAAGTGAGAATATTAATCCATCTTCTTTAGAACTTTTATATATGATGACTCCTTTAATGGGCATGAGGACTCCACTTAGGGTTAAAAAAATATCAGCCGTTAAAGTTCCATATTCTGTTATTGATTTGGTAGATGAAATTCTACAAAAAATTAATAATAAAATGGACATAAAAGTAAACTTGGGAGAATTATTAGAAGATTTTACCTATCATATATATTTTCTGGTTAATAGGATGAATTTGAATTATGAAATTATACTGATATCATATTAATTAAGTACTCAAACTACTTAAAAATGGTATAATATAACTATGGATAAAGTAATAATTAATAATAATATAGAAGATCAAATTAAAGAACTAGAAAAAGCAAGAAAAAACACAACTAATAAAAGA
>JAQYEZ010000009.1 GCA_028723425.1 Peptoniphilaceae bacterium
AGAAAAAAATATCCTATTGTGTCCAGCCAATTTAATTGGCTGACGAATCCTTCGAGGATGGGGTTTGGGGCAAAGCCCCAAGGAAAAAACCGGGCTAATGTTTTGATATTTTTACTGACATTTTAATTTGCGCTTGACAGAGACCAATCAAGCATAGCAAGATATTCGCTTTTACATGTAGGGCAGAGGAGGATAAGATTTGGAATATTTGAAAATATTGGAATAGCAAATATACCAAGGTGCGTCATATCTCTGGCTTCTCTATAGGAAGATTTAACAAGAAGTATAGTCGCACCTAATTTATTTATGCAAAGGTCTTGAGAAATTTGGTCATAAGCTCTTTGCATAAAGGTTGCATTTGTCACAACCAAGGGTTTGGCTTTATTTTTGGCAAGACCTGCTGCTATAGATATACAAGCTTCTTCTGCTATGCCTGTATCCAAATACTTATTTCCCAAAGATTTTCTATCATAAAAATTAAGTCCAATAGACCTTGGCATGGCAGGCGTTAATAAATAAAAATCTTTGTCAGTTTTTGCTTTATTCATAATATATGATTTGGTCAAATCTTTATAGTTCTCTTTTTCTTTAGGATTTTTATATGATTTACCACTTTCTATATCAAACCCATCTAAGGAATGCCAACTTTCCGAATCATTTTCTGCTGGCTTATAGCCCTTACCCTTAATAGTGTGAATATGAAGGACTGTAGGTTTATCTATATCTGTTAGCTTTTGAAGTCTTTTAATCATAGCACTTATATTATTGCCATTTTCTTCATAAATATAGTCAAGACCAAAGGCTTTAAAAATATTATTTGGTGATTTTCCCTTACTTTTTCTTAAGTCTTTGAGCGATTTATATAAGCCGCCATGGTTTTCTGCTATGGAAAATTCGTTATCATTTATTATAATTAAAAGTTTTCCTGAGTAGGAACCAGCAATATTTAGAGATTCCAAGGCTTGTCCTCCAGAAAGAGACCCATCACCAATAAAAGAAATTATATTGTAATTTTCCTTTTTTAAATCTCTTGCCAAGCAAAGTCCCAAGCTTAAAGAAATAGAAGTCGATGTATGGCCAGTAGCAAAAAGATCATGGATTGATTCTTTTGGAGAAGTAAAACCAGAAAGTTTACCCAAAAGTTCATCTTTTATAAAGTAATCTTTTCTTCCAGTTATAAGCTTATGAGGATAGGACTGGTGGGAAACATCAAAAACTATTTTATCAACAGGGGAGTCAAAGACATAATGCATAGCGAGTGTAACCTCAACTACGCCAAGATTTGGTCCAAAATGACCTCCTGTTTTTGAAACTTTATTTATAATAGCCGCCCTAATTTCATCAGCTAAGGCTTCTAATTCTTCAATATTTAATTTTTTTATATCTTTAGGTTCATTTATAGATCCCAGTATTTCGTACATACTACCTCCTAGTGACAAAAACTAATCACTATATTTATATCTATTGTTTAACCTTTGTTCAAATTTGTCAATTACACTGGCTAATAATTTTGGTTTAAAAAATATCTATTTTTAAATTGTAAGCTAAATTTGTTA
Source organism: Peptoniphilaceae bacterium (assembly GCA_028723425.1). Taxonomy (GTDB): domain Bacteria; phylum Bacillota; class Clostridia; order Tissierellales; family Peptoniphilaceae; genus Anaerococcus. The sequence continues at coordinate 1,557 of JAQYEZ010000009.1, forward strand.
AAAATCAACTTATATAATAAACTAATAGTAGAGAGGCAAGAAAATGAGATTAAGATACAAACCAAATGCAAGGGGAGAGATTGAAAAAAATCCACTAATGATTCTAAATCCAAAACTCTATAAGGGAAAATGGAAAGAGGTTTTTGGCAATGACAAGCCCATACATCTAGAAATTGGTTCAGGAAAAGGAGATTTTGTAAAAGAGATGGCCCTTAGAAATCCTGACATAAACTTCTTAGCCTTGGAGATAAATATAAAGGCCTTTGTCCTTGCTTCAAGGAAATTTAATATAGAAGAAGTCGAAAATGTAAGAGGTATAGTAGCTGGAGCAGAAGACTTGGAAGAAATATTTGAAAGTGGGGAGATATCAAAAATATACCTAAACTTTTCAACCCCCTGGCCAAAAAGAAGACATCACAAAAGAAGACTAACTCACAAGAATTTCTTAGATAGGTATAAAAAAATAATAAAACCTGGGGCAAGCCTAGAACTAAAAACAGATAACAGAGACTTCTTTGATGATACACTCATATATCTAGAAGAAAATAATATCAAAATCATAAAAAAAGACTACAATTTATCTGAAGAAGACTCGAAAGTATTAACAGAATATGAAAGAAAATTCAGAAAACAAGGCCTTCCAATTTGTTTTGTAAAAGCAAAATTTCTTTAAAGGAGCAATAAATGAATATTAGAATAATTGGTGTGGGAAAAATCAAGGAAAAATATTTTACATCTGCTATAAATGAATATCTAAAAAGACTTACTCCATATTGCAAGCTCCAGCTAATAGAAGTAAAAGATGAACCAGCTTCTGAAAGCTTATCTGAAAAAGAACTGGAAATAGTAAAAAGAAAAGAAGGAGAAAGAATTTTAAATAATATAAAAGAAGAAGACTTTGTGGTAAGCCTTGAAATCTTGGGCAAACAAATGACTTCTGAAAAGTTTGCAGAATTCATATCAGCTGAAATGGATACTGGCTTTGGTAGAAATATGGTATTTGTAATAGGGGGCTCAAATGGCCTATCGAAAGAAGTCTCAACAAGATCAAATTATAAGCTATCCTTTTCAAAAATGACTTTCCCACATCAATTGATGAGATTAGTATTAATAGAGCAAATCTATAGAGCTTTTAGGATAATTAACAATCATCCTTATCATAAGTAAAGCTTTTTGGTCTATAAAATAAGATAAATTTCATGCTAAATTTACCAGATTTATTTGCATTCATTATAATAAATTATATATAAAAATGTATTAAGAGTTTACAAGAATAATTGAAGAGTTTTATGTAGATTTAGAAAAGCATATCATCACATAATAGGATTAATGTAGCCTAATTTAATAGCTTTATTATAAGCATCTACTTTATTTTTTGCATTCAGTTTTTTATATATACTATTAATGTGATTATATAGAGTTCTTTCGCTAATAAATAATTTTTTTGCTATTTCGAAATTACTTCTTCAATTATTAGTTCTCTTAATATTTCTATTTCTCTATTGGTTAGATAATTTTGAAAGAGATTTCTTTTGTTATTAAAGTTATTATTTTCAATATTTTCTAATCTTTTTAATAATTCATCTGTTCCCACAGATTTGCTAATATAGTCTTTTGCACCAAGTTTATAGGCTCTATCTCTGTACATTGGATAATCATATGATGATAATATTACTACTTTTTGTTCTTTTTTATAAGCGAGTAATTCTTCTAAAATATCAAAACCAGTTAGATTGCTATTGATATTAATATCTAGTATACATATATCGTAATCGATAATATTTATTTTATTGAACAAATCTTTTGCATTTGCTACAAAGGTACACAAATCTATTTTTTCACTTTCCCTTAACAATTTTGATAAACTCTCTCCAAATATTTTATGGTCATCTAGTAGTATTATTTTCATCTATTATTTCCTTTAATATATAGTTTTGTTATAAGTACATCATTAGATAGGTAAATATCAATATTTCCACCGTTTGAATATATTAATGCTTTTACGAATAAAATTCCTCTTCTTGACTTTTCTATTTTTTCAATATCATCCTTACTTGCTCCATCATTTTCAACTTGTATATGTAGGCCCTGGTCATAGGGTAAAATATTAAAATTTACGTAACTTGCTTTAGAATGTTTATAGATATTATTGAGTAACTCTTTAGAAATAATTAGTAATATTCTTTGTATTTTTTCAGCATTTATGTATTGGTATGTTTTTTCTGATATATTAAATTTGATATTTAATTTTTTTCCGGATGTAATCTTTCTAAATTAAAAAGCATTGTATTAAATGTTTCTTCAATGGTTATACTATTTAAGTAATTATTTTGATAAAACGCCATAATTAATCTTGCTTTTTTTTCTAAATCCTTCAATATGTCCTTGCTTTCATTGATATCAGGGTCTTTTAAATTTAAGTAATTTATTGCGCCATAAATATCTTGAATAATATCATCATGAATGACTCTTGCAAATTCCTGTCTTTCATCAGCTAAATAATAAGCAATATCATAAAATTTAATCAGATCTTTATATTTTTTTATGAGCTTACCTAAAACTATTAAAATAAATATCAGTATTATAGGTAAAATTAATTCGAGATTTCCTTTATTAATGGAATATGGTACAGATAATATGCTTATAATTGCAATAATAAAAAATAAAATAAGATAAATGGTTATTCCTTTGTCTTTTTTCACTTAATCACACTTCTTTCTAATAAAGACGATAAACTGAAATATTAATTAACAAATAGCTGATGCTATATAATATTCAATTAAAATATTTAAGTAATTATTAGAATATTTGATAAAATTTCTTATGCATATTAAAGCAATATGGCTCTTAGACAGAATATCTTATTAATCTAGTGCATATTTGATAATTGAAAATATTGCAGCAGCATATTTATTTTTAATTCTAAAGTTAGAATTAATTCATTATTTCCTTATATCGTTTAATAATTCTTCCTAATATTACTAATATTATAATAAAAAGAATAGGATAAGCAAAGTCTACAGCTTTATTTTGAAAGGCAAAGGAGGTAGAAAGTACACATAACACTCCAGTAAAAAAGAAAGCTATAATATATACTAGTAAACCTTTATTTTTCATACTTCCTCCAAACTATAATTTAAAACAACTGACTATTCCTTTTACATCTGCAACCCCTAAAGAACACACTCCAGCAATGCATGCAACACAAATAGGAACAATAGCTGGGCAGGATGCTATGCAAGTTCCCGCAATTAAATATGCAACGCCACCATTTATTCCTGCTATTGAAGTAATGCATGCAGCTATCTTTTTCTTGCTAGACTTCTTTTTACTGCTGTAATTAGATATAGAACACTTTTGTTTATTAGCTAGCACTCTAAATTCTTCTAGCCCTTTTTGAATCTCTGAATCATTGACATAATCGATGTTTGTTTGTTTTGTTTCTATTAATTTTCCTCCTATGTAGGTGGTTATTCTAAACTTATTTGATCTCTCTGTTATTAATGTTTCAGAATAATTAATTAAATCATCGTTAGAATTATACATTACAACTAAAGCACTCAACAGACTATAAGCACCTTTTTTTATTGGTATGTATACAGATGTATAAGTATTTTTTTTATAATTTGTTCTGATAGCTTTAATGTTTTCAAAATCTAGGATATATTTTTTTGCGTTTAGTTTTATATTTTTATTTCTTATAAGATTTTTTGATAAATCTTTATAATGCGTTAAAGAAGTTGTATTTGTAATATCTTCAGAATTTTCAGCAGTATTTAACATGTCAACAAAGGCTTCTTGCAATTGATTAAAATTTTGATCATTTGCATATGCATAATTAGGCGTAATTAGCGTCATAGAAATTGTTAAGCAACAAAATAAAGTGATAATTTTTTTAATGAACTTCATAATATTTTCCTCCTAATAATTGTAAATATAAAAATCAAATTTTCTTAATTAAAAAGTTTTTATTAGCTCATTTCACACCACACCTCCTCGTATAATAATGTTGTAGTTAAAAACTACATTCTCTTTTCTATCCCATATCCATTATGGGATAATAATTGTAATAGATAGAGGTCGTAGTCATCCTCCTTGAAGTTTGTCTTCCTAAGTTAGGGTTACGCCTCTT
>JAQYEZ010000010.1 GCA_028723425.1 Peptoniphilaceae bacterium
CCCAAAAACCAGAAGAATGAATTAAAGAATACAACTAGGATGGTTCCAGGTAGGGTTGAGCCCAAAAGTGACATTGGCTTTCCTAAAACAGTTGAAATTACTTGATGTAAGTTTGGTAAACCAAGAGCTTGTAAAATTGAAAAGATTAATAGCCATGATGTAATAATTACAGCACCTGGTATAATAGCACTAAAACTTTCTGAAACTGCAGGTGGGACTGCATCTGGCAATTTTATCCTAATATTTTTGTTTATAAACCATTGGTAAATATATCCATTTATAAGACCTAATACTATTGCAACAAATATTCCGCTTGCTCCCATAAATCCTAGGGTAATTCCTTCTGCCTTATCAGCATCTGCCAAAAAAGGTGTTACTGTTATAAAGGCTGATAGGGAAACAATACCTGCAGGAATAGCGCTAACCTTGTATTGCTTTGCAAAGCTATAAGCTATACCAAAACTTGCTATAAGACCCATTAAACCAAAACTGCTATTTACTCCCTTCCATAGATATCCAGAAACGCCAATCTCACCGAGATAAGCCTCCCAACCTGGAATAGGGAAACTTGCTATAATCATAAATAAGGACCCTATAATAATTAAAGGCATAGCAAAAGTAATACCATCTCTGATAGCTATAAGACCTTTTATGGTACTTAATTTAATTGCTAAAGGCATCAATTTTTCTTCAACCAAACTATTAGTTTTCTTTTCCATTTTTTCCTCCTATTTATTTTCCAATTTTTGCATTTTTTTGTAAATATTTAACAAATTTTTTGCTTCCTCTATCCTAATATTAGCCATGCTTAAATGATCTTGGGCATGAACAAGTATGATATTTACCTTAGTTTTTTTTCCATTAGCTTCATTTGTAAACATCTCTGTTTGAATATCATGACATTTTACATATGACTTATTGGCATCATCGATTAATTTTTGAGCTTTTTCAAAATCATATGCTTCAGCTGCTCTTATAGACTCTATAGCACTACTTTGAGCATCACCTGCATATGTTATTATTTGAAAAGCAAGCTCATAATCTTTTTCATCTATTTCGTTCATCAAAGCCTCCTTTTTATTAATCTTCATTATTAAAAATATTTATAAAATTAAAGTAATCAGGATTATTTATAACCTTTAAAACTTTCTCCCTGTCAGTTAAAAAATCACCGATTTTTGAATACAAAAATCTCAGATCTTCTTTTTTATTTTTTGAAATATTAACAAGAAATATCATTTGCACTTTCTTTGCCTGCCATATTATAGGCTGATTTAAGATTGCCACACATATAAAAGTATCCTCCGATACTGGATTTAAGGGGTGAGGTATAGCAAGTAAATCATCAAATTCAGTAGGTGCAAGCTCTTCTCTTTTTTCTATTTCAGCTAGTAAATTTTTATCTACGGACTTTTTCTCATTAATAATTTCTACCAAGTTTTTTAGGGCTTCTTTTTTATTTTTAAAATCTAAATTTGTTAAAAAAAGGTCTTTGGGAAAATATTTTTCTATACTCTTTTCAGGTTTAAAAAATTTTTTGATATTTTTTATATCCTTGTTGTTAATAAAAGCTCCTATTTCTATTATTGGTATATCCGTATTAATATTTATGGGAATGGATGTTATGATTAAATCGACCTTATCAAGCTTTTGTTTTTTAATCTTATTAGAATCACAAGTTTCAACTCTACCTGTATAATTTTGAAATTCTTTTAAAAATTGAGCTTTCAAAATTTGTGCAGTAGCCTTGCCTGTATTACAAACTATAAGAACATTTTTATTATTCTTTTCCTTATCTTTAATATTTTTTATGGCCAAAGAAAAATGTAAGGCAATATATCCTACCTCATCTTCCGAAATATTTATCTTATATTTTTCATTTATGACAGTAGAAGCTGTTGTAGCTGCTTCAAATGAAATAACATCTTTTTTAATATCATCCAAAATAGGATTTTTCAAAGTCAAATTATAATTAATCCTCTCGATCAAAGGCATAAGGTGAAGACCTAGGTTTATTCTTAAATCCAAATCATTGGCTAAATCTATATTCAAATTTTCCCTAACCTTTTTTATCATATCAACTACAATTTGATCAACATTCTTTGTTATTTCATTTTTATTTTCTTTTTCAAAACTTCTCTTGCTAAGTAAGTGCATAGCTATATAAGCTTTTTCATCATCACTAAAATAAACTTTAAATTTCTCTCCTATAGCATCTAAAATTTCATTGGCAATATCATATTCTCTATTTTTTCTTAAAAGCAATATATCACGACTTCCTATAAAAAAGTGATCTTCATCTTCAGTTCTCTTAATAGATACATAGATATGATAGACAAGATTTTCAATAGAAATATCGGTAATACTAAAATTATACTTGTCAAAAATATTGTTAATGATTTCTTTTATTTCATCAATAACGTTACTTTCATCACTCATTTTGGAAATAATTTCGGGTTTATCTTGGATGATTTCCTTTTTAATGCACATTCTTTTGTTAAACTCATCACCTACAAGCCTTAATCCATAATGAGGTCTTGGATCTATCTTTAACTTATACTTTTTAATAATCTCTTTTACCTTGTTTAGATCAAGCTTTAATTGACTGCTACTAATAGAAAGTTCTTCTGCAAGATCTTCAATTTTTATATATTCCTTGCTAAACAAGAGAGAAAATAATATATACTTTATCCTATAAGCCAGATTATTAAAATCCTCATCTTCAAAAGAATAATCTATCCAATCCTTTTTCAAAAAATCAGTAAACTTAGGCTTATCCAAAATTTCAAAAATATATCCTTTTCCCCTTTTAGAATTTATTCTTGCACCAACTAGAATATCATTAAGGCCATTTATATCTTTTTGGACAGTCTTTACACTTACTGAAATTAATTGCGAAATTTCATCTGAAGTATGAAAATCATAATCTGATGTTAAAATATCAAAGATTTTTTTATACCTTGTTTCAATCATAATATCTTCCTCATCTGTATGGTATTATAGAAAACGTCTATTTTCAAGATAAGCTTTTACCCTTATTAAAGGTAAGCTACTGCACCAATTATTAGAAAACTTTATTAAATACATTAAAAGCACAAGGAAACTAATATCTTTTTGTCTGTTTTTCTATATTATTATTAATTATTGCTTTACCTTGTGTTTGTTATCTTCTACCTTTTTTGAGAAAAATTGAGTACTTAATTAAAATGATATTAGTATAAGGATAGAAAAAAGATGAAATTTTCTTAAAACAAAAACATTACGCAAATTTAAATCAAAAATTTAAGCACTTTAATGGCTGTATTACTAGCTTTAAGAGTGCTTTTTTCTTTTTAACTGTCAAATTCAGTATTAAGAATATTTATTTAGTGATTAGTATTATTTATTAATTTCTTTTTCTAGTTCAGAAAATCTTTCTATAAGTCCAAAACATTTTGATACTAATCACTAAATAAGTATTCCAAACATGAGTTAAATATGATATAATAAAGATATGAATAATATAAATACAAAACAACAAATAGAAGAATTAGAAATCGCAAGAAAAAATACCAACAATAAAAAAGAAGATATAAGATTAAAAGCAGTAATACTTAGATTAAAAGG